>NZ_CP101751.1:1882072-2195751 GCF_024496085.1 Flavobacterium cerinum
TGGATAATATCATGGTGGGTAAGCTTGGACCTACTGAGTTGGCAGCTGTTTCGCTGGGAAATAGTTTTGTATTTATTGCCATGTCTTTGGGTGTTGGTTTTTCAACTGCTATAACACCGTTAATTGCTGAAGCCGACGGAGAGAAAAGCCTGGAAAAGGGGAGAAGTGTGTTCCATCACGGACTGGTATTGTGTACGGCATTGGGAATTTCGTTATTTACCCTAATCTATTTCTCAAAACCGATTATCAGCTTTATGGGACAACCGGAAGAAGTTGTGGAAATGGCGAAACCTTTTCTTGATATTGTAGCTTTTTCACTTATTCCGTTGATCATATTTCAGGGCTACAAACAGTTCGCTGATGGGAAGTCGGAAACTAAATATGCAATGTGGGCTACAATTATTTGTAATGTCGTTCACCTGATTATTAATTATTTTTTGATCTACGGAATCTGGATTTTCCCCAAAATGGGAATTGTCGGGGCGGCTATCGGAACGGTATCATCCCGTTTTGTCATGCTAATCTACATGCATTATGCTTTAAAGACAAAAGAAAAATTCAAACCGTATTTTGAAGGTTTTAGTTTTGCAGCGATCCGGAAAACAATGGCTAAAAAAATTATCAACCTGGGATTACCTTCTTCAATGCAAATGTTTTTTGAAGTGGCTTTATTTACCGGTGCGGTATGGCTTTCCGGACGTTTGGGAACAACAAGTCAGGCTGCGAATCAGATTGCACTAAGTATGGCTTCTTTTACATTTATGTTTGCCTCCGGACTTAGTGTGGCCGGAATGGTAAGGGTAGGGAACTATAAAGGAATGCAGGATTATAAAAAATTACAGGTAGTTGCGCGTTCTATATTTTTACTGGCGATTATCATTGAAACCATTTTTGCATTATTATTTGTAGGATTACATCAAATATTACCGGAACTGTTTGTAAGTGCGAATAATGCGGTACATATTGCTGATAATACGGAAGTAATTCGTATTGCATCTCAATTACTATTGGTTGCTGCGGTTTTCCAGATTTCCGATGGTGTACAGGTTGCGGTTTTAGGTGCCTTAAGAGGAATACAGGATGTGAAAATACCGATGTATATTACGTTTATTGCTTATTGGGTAATCGGATTTCCGATATCCATTTATCTGGGATTATATACGAAATTAGGCGGTGCAGGAATCTGGATCGGATTATTAGCCGGACTGACAACAGCAGCAATATTTTTGTATATTCGCTTTAGCCGATTAACGCGTAAATTGCTTTTGGAGGATCAAAAAGCAGTTTCTGAATTTGTAAATTAAAGAACTAAATAGAGAATAACATGGAATTACCAAAATTTGTACTGGCCGATAATACGGATTTCCCGGATGATATTTTTATCATTCACCTGGAATATCCTCGTTTTCTGATCAACCTTAAAGACGATTCAATCGAATTTTTGGAAGAATTGGATGAGGAAGATGAAGAAGATATGGAGGCTGAAATGGAAAAACTAATCCAGTTTGCCGGCGAATTTTACGATCGGGAAATGGAGCGTTACGAAGAATAAGCTTATTTAAAATAGTTGTCAAGTAATAATTGAGCGGCTGCAAAAGGTGATATTTCATTATTTTGCACCGCTTTTTTGTTTTCTTCCAGTAAAATCTGAATATCCGGATGGTTATAAAAATGCTGTTTTAATTGCTGATTGATGGTTTCCAATAACCAATATTGACTTTGTTCTTTTCGCTTCTGATTAAAATAACCATTTTCTTTAGTCAGTTGAAAATAGTCTTGTATCGTATCCCAAACATCTGAAATTCCTTCCTGAGTTAGAGCACTACAAGTCGTTACTTTTGGCGACCACCCTGAACTTTTCATCGGAAATAGATGAAGCGCTCGGTTGAATTCGGTTTTCGCCAGTCGGGCCCGTTTGATATTATCGCCGTCTGCTTTATTGATTACGATTGCATCGGCCATTTCCATGATCCCTCTTTTGATTCCTTGTAGTTCATCTCCGGCACCGGCAAGATTTAAAAGCAGAAAAAAATCGGTCATACTGTGTACAGCGGTTTCACTTTGGCCTACACCAACGGTTTCGATCATAATCGTATCAAAACCACAGGCTTCACAAAGAATAATGGCTTCTCTTGTTTTTCGGGCGACACCGCCTAAACTTTCACCGGATGCAGACGGACGGATATAAGCATTTTCATCTTTTACCAGTTCTTCCATACGGGTTTTGTCTCCTAAAATACTGCCA
Organism: Flavobacterium cerinum; assembly: GCF_024496085.1. Lineage (NCBI taxonomy): Bacteria > Pseudomonadati > Bacteroidota > Flavobacteriia > Flavobacteriales > Flavobacteriaceae > Flavobacterium > Flavobacterium cerinum. The sequence continues at coordinate 1,884,318 of NZ_CP101751.1, forward strand.
TGTGATATCGAACTGCTCGGATCTACTGCTAATACCGCTACTTTTTTGCCTAATCCGGTCAGGTATTTTCCGAAAGCTTCGATAAAAGTACTTTTCCCGACTCCGGGTACACCGGTGATTCCGATTCGTACGGATTGATTCGCATGTGGCAGACAGGCTTTGATTATAGCATTGGCTTTTTCCAGATGATCGTTACTGGTGCTCTCAATTAACGTTATGGCACGACTTAGCGCAATTTTATCTCCGCTTACTATTCCGCTTATAAGTTGCTCTGCCGTTGGTTGTTGCCGGCGAAACTGCCGAATCTGAGCCACGGATGCGGAACTGATAATTTCCGGTTGTTCGATACCGTCTTTTTCATGTAAAGCCGAAGGATGCGATTTCTTGTGTGCCACTGCGATTAATTTGAAATGTAAAATTAAAGAAAAAGTGCACAATCTTCAAGTAGAATTGAACATTGTACACTTTCGGGTTAAATTAGGGGAAAATTAGTAAGCTGCTGTAAAGCGTACCTGGTGGTGTTTTGGGTTTTCGGTTTCATCGGCGATCACTACAGCCAAATCCTGAACGGATAAGATACTTCGCTGATTGTCATCGAATACCGGATTGTCAAGCCCTAAACGGTAGTTTCCGGTTCTTCCGGTTGTGATACCCGGATGCATTTCGAAAGCCGGACTAAAAAAGGCCCAGTCCAGTTCTTTTTCATTTTTTAAAGTATTCAAATAATCACGCGCTGCTGTTGCACCGGCATGATATTCTTTTGGGAAATCCGGAGTATCTACCGCTTGTAAACCGGGAGCAACAAATAAACTTCCGGCTCCGCCAATTACGATATAACGTTTTACGCCGGATTGTTTTACCGCTTCCTGAATGGATTCGGAACCTTTGATAAAATCAGCATAAATGTTCGGATTCGTCCATCCGGAATTATACGCACTGATCACAGCATCATGTCCGACTAATACATTGGCTAATTCCGTTACATTAAAAATATCCGCTTTTACCCAGTGTACACCGGCATCCGTTGTGTCTTTCGGATTACGGGCAATGGCGGTTACCTGATGATTACGACTGATGATTTCGTTTAAAATGTTGGAACCTACAAATCCTGTGGCTCCGATGATCGCTATTTTCATATTTTAATATATAATAAAATTTGTTACAGTTTTGGGTAAAAAAATATCAGAACTTCTCGCTGAATTCTTCAAGCGAAATGGCCTTTAATCGGTTGATGATTGTCATATTGATATCATCATATAATGCAGTCAGATTAACATTGATTTGTTTGCCGACAGGACAATCCGGATTGGGATCGTTTTTCGAAAAACCAAAGCTTAATTTCTCTAAAGTCACCTGAAATACTTCTTCCATTGAAATCAAAGAAGCCGGTTTGATTAATTTGGTTCCGCCGTTTTTCCCTTCTTTGCTCTCGACAAGATTGTACTTTTTCAGGTTCGCAATTTCTTTACGTACCAATACCGGATGAATGTTCAGACTTCCGGCAATATATTCGGAAGCCATATATTCGTCAGGGAATTTTGCTAAGAGCGTTAATATATGTGTGGTGATGGCAAACTTACCGGTAATCATAACTGTAATAAAATATGTTACAAATGTATGGCGGTAATTGGGAATAAAAAATATTTTGGCTTTTTTTTAAGAAAATTTATTGCTGTGGATTACCGAAATTTGCACCTTGATTTTATAATTGCAATGACATTTAAGCAAAAATACACGATTCTCTTAATTCTCGCAGGTTTATCTGCACTGGCTCCTTTCAGTATTGATATGTATCTGCCGGCATTTCCGGCCATAGCAAAAGGATTGCATACGGATATCGCTCAGGTAACACTTTCATTAACCAGTTATTTTATCGGAATTAGTATCGGTCAGCTTTTCTACGGTCCTGTGATCGATAAATTCGGACGGAAAAAACCACTGTTATTCGGTTTGTTTCTGTTTATAGCAGCTTCAATCGGTTGTGCTTTGGCACCCTCTATTTATTGGTTGATCACAATGCGGGTTGTATTGGCTTTAGGAGGTTGTGTCGGCATGGTTGTAAGTCGGGCTGTAGTTCGGGACTTATTCCCGGTATCGGAAATTGCAAAGATATTTTCTATCCTGATGCTGATTGTGGGTGTAGCGCCGATTCTGGCACCGTCAATAGGAGGATGGGTATTAGCTGCTCTCGGATGGCGTTCTATTTTTTATGTGCTCACCTTAATCGGATGTATTCTGGTGGCATCGGTTTATTTTTATCTGCCGGAAAGTAAAAAAGAAACGACAACGGAACCGCTTAATTTTAAAAACAGTATTCGGGATTACAAGATTGTGCTCTTTGATAAAGCTTTTGTATTCTATGCTTTTGCGGGAAGTATTGCGATGGCGGGAATGTTTGCTTATATCAGCGGATCACCTTTTGCTTTTATGAAATATTTCGGATTAACGGAAACGCAATACGGCTGGATTTTCGGAACCAATGCCATGGGCTATATCGCCGGAAGCCAGTTAAACCGTTTATTATTAAAACGAATGACCTCATTACAAATCATTTCACTAGCCGGCGGAATTTTATGTATAGTAGCACTTTCAATGATTTCATTGTTGCAACTGCAATTATTTACGCCCGGATTATTAATCCTGCATATTTTTACATTCCTGTTTTGTCTTGGTATATTGGTGCCGAATAGTACGGCTATGGCATTGGCGCCGTTTACTGAAAATGCAGGAAGTGCTTCAGCATTGATCGGTTTTTTACAAATGGTTTGCGGAGCGATATTGTCGGTCGTAGTTAGTGCACTACACGATGGTACATTATTGCCGATGGTTTCCGGAATGGCATTGGCCGGTGTATCGGCATTTGTGATTATTCTCCGATTGAATATGACCGTTAAAAAAGGAAAAATTACTACTGAACCGATAGCAATACCGGTTGAAAATAAAAAGTTATAAGTTTATTATGAAAACTACCGACATTGCTTTAGAAGCAAACCAGTCGAAAGAACTGGTACAGAAAACAGCCTATTCGATTCTGTTTTCAATTAGTTTTGCTCATTTATTAAATGATTTATTACAAGCGGTTATTCCGTCTGTTTACCCGATATTAAAAGATGATTTTCAATTGTCGTTTACACAAATCGGATTGATCACTTTTTCTTATCAGATGGCGGCTTCCATTTTACAGCCGTTCGTAGGATTTTATACTGATAAACATCCGAAACCTTTTTCGCAGTTATATGGAATGTTGTTTACTTCCGTTGGAATTATAGCCCTCTCGTATGCCACTAATTTTTATATGATATTACTGGCGGTGATTTTAGTCGGAATCGGATCTTCGATATTTCATCCGGAGTCATCACGGGTTTCGTATTTGGCGTCGGGCGGTAAAAGAGGATTAGCACAGTCAATTTTCCAGATCGGCGGAAATGCCGGAACGGCAATAGGTCCTTTATTAGTCGCTCTTTTTGTGGTGCCAAACGGACAACGTTATATTTTGTGGTTCCTGATTTTTGCCATCGTTGCAATGGCTGTTTTAAGTAGAATTGCTTTCTGGTACCGCGATCATTTGAGTTTGCGTAAATCAAAAAAAACAGAACCGGAAATACTGCATAATTTGTCACCGGCGAAAGTGAAGCTTTCAATCGTAATTTTATTACTATTGATCTTTTCAAAGTTTTTTTATACGGCAAGTATGTCAAGCTATTTTACTTTTTACCTGATGGATAAATTCCACGTTTCCGTACAAGATGCCCAGTTTCATTTGTTCTTATTCTTAATGTCGGTTGCCGCCGGAACACTTTTAGGCGGTCCGTTAGGAGATAAATTCGGACGAAAATATGTCATCTGGTTTTCGGTATTAGGTGTAGCGCCGTTTACGTTGTTATTGCCTTTTGCCAATTTATTCTGGACCGGTGCGCTTTCCATGATCATTGGTGTTATCCTTTCCTCGGCTTTCCCTGCGATTTTAGTATATGCTCAGGAATTATTGCCTAAAAAACTGGGAATGGTTTCCGGATTATTCTACGGATTTGCTTTTGGTATGGGAGGATTAGGATCGGCACTTTTAGGTTATCTGGCCGATAAAACGAGTATCACTTTCGTGTATCATATTTGCGCCTTTTTACCGCTAATCGGACTTATTGCGTATTTTCTTCCGAATATTAAGAAGAAATAGTAATTTCACAGTAAAATAACAGACTATGAATCCGGAAATTATACAGAAGCTTCAGGATATATCAGGTGTTTCTTATGTGTTTACTGACGAAGAGACCCGTAAAAATTATGGACATGATGAAACGGAAGACCTGGTTTTTCCGCCGCATGTTGTAGTAAAGCCGGCTTCGACTGCCGAAATTTCAGCCATTGTTATTTTGGCTAACGAATATAAAATTCCTGTAGTTCCTATTGGCGGACGAACAGGTTTAAGTGGCGGTGCATTGAGTATTCACGGAGGTATTGCCCTTTCGACCGAACGCTTGAACCGGATTTTGGAAATCGATGATAAAAACCTACAGGTAATAACAGAACCGGCTGTAATCACACAGCTATTACAGGATACGGTTTTGGAAAAAGGACTTTTTTATCCGGTAGATCCGAGTAGTAGAGGAAGTTGCTTTATTGGTGGAAATGTGGCTGAAAATGCAGGTGGTGCCAGAGCGGTAAAGTATGGAGTTACCAAAGATTATGTGTTAAACCTGGAAGTGGTTTTGCCAACGGGTGAGATTATCTGGACCGGAGCCAATACGCTTAAAAATTCCACAGGGTATAATATGACACAATTGATGGTGGGAAGTGAAGGAACACTTGGAATCATCACAAAAATTGTACTGAAATTATTGCCGAAAAATAATCATAACGTATTGATGTTGGTTCCGTTTTATAAATCGGGAGAAGCATGCGAAGCGGTTTCGGCTATCTTTAGAGCCGGTATTGTTCCGAGTGCTCTGGAGTTTATGGAACGTGATGCAATTGACTGGACGCTGCGTTTTATCGATGGCATTAATGTTCCGGTAAAAGAAAGCATTCAGGCGCATTTATTGATTGAGGTCGACGGAAATTACCCGGATATATTATTTGCAGAAGCTGAAAAGATCATGCAGGTTTTGGAGGCATTTGAGATTGATGAAATTCTTTTTGCCGATACGGATGATCAGAAAAATGCATTGTGGAAAATGAGAAGGGGCGTGGCGGAAGCCGTAAAAGCCAATTCGGTTTATAAAGAAGAAGATACGGTAGTGCCGCGTTATGAATTACCCCGATTATTAGAGGGAATTAAAATCATAGGAGCCAAATACGGATTCAAATCGGTTTGTTATGGACATGCCGGCGATGGCAATCTGCACGTCAATATTATTAAAGGTGATATGACCGATGCAAATTGGAAAACGGAAGTGCCGAAGGGAATTCGGGAAATTTTTGAATTGACTGTCGCTTTAAAAGGAACATTGTCCGGTGAGCATGGAATCGGTTATGTTCAGAAAAACTATATGGATATTGCTTTTAGCGATAAACAGCTACAACTGATGAAAAGTATTAAAATGCTATTTGATCCGAATAACATCTTAAATCCCGGGAAAATATTTCCGGATACATTATAAAAAAGCAGCCTTAAATAAGGCTGCTTTTTTATTACACGATAGGTTTCAAAAACCTGTCAGGTGTGTGTAGTATTAGGCTTCTTTCGGTAAAACCCGGTTGGCCAGCTTACCGATACTTAATCCTTGTACTACGATCGAGAATACCACCACAAAATAAGTAATCGCCAGGATCATTTGTTTGTGCGGGCCTTCTTCAATTGATAAGGCCAATGCGATGGAAACACCACCTCGTAAACCACCCCAAACCAACATCTTAATGGTGCCGCGACTAAATTTATCCTTAAACGGAATAACCAATGTCGGTATCCAGATTGATAAGAAACGGGAAAATAATACTAAAAGAATACAGATAAATCCGATTTGCCAGTAACCTAATATATTCGGAATTAATAGCAATTCAAATCCGATAAAAAGGAACAGGATAGCATTCATTATTTCGTCGATCAGTTCCCAGAATTTATTCAGATAATCTTTGGTGATAGGCGACATAGCCGTCTTTTTACCGTAATTCCCTATGATCAAACCGGCAGCAACCATCGTTAGCGGCCCGGAAATATGCATCGCATGTGCAATCAGATAACCACCCATTACAACCGATAATGTAATTAAAACGGAAACTTTATAATCGTCAATTTTACGCATCGCTTTTGAAGCGGTAACACCTAATAGCATACCTAATAAAAAGCCGCCAAGTGCTTCTTTAATAATCAACCATGAGATGTGACTAAAGGATAAATCAATATTACTTCCTTGTGCCAATTGCAGAATTACAGCAAAAACCACTACGGCAACACCGTCATTAAATAGCGATTCTCCGGCTACTTTGGTTTCAAGTGACTTGGGAACATTGGCATTTTTAAGAATACCCAATACAGCGATAGGATCGGTTGGTGAGATAAGAGCTCCGAATAAAAGACAGTATATAAATGGTATTTCGATTGACAAAATCGGTAATATATAGTAAAGTAATCCGCCAACAATAAATGTAGATAAGATAACACTTAACGTAGAGAATACAATAATGGGCCATCGTTGTTCTTTGAGATCCAGCATGTTAATATGGATCGCTCCTGCAAAAAGCAAGAAGTTTAACATGGCGCCCATCAGGACTTCCGTAAAGTCAAATTCGGCAATAAGTTTGGAAAATTTGGTTAAAGTATCCGGAAAAATATGTCCGAAAACAACCAGAATAATAGAGGTTATCATAGCGATAACCATAACTCCGATCGTGGAAGGGAGTTTTAGAAAACGAAGATTTAAATAGGCAAAAAATGAGGCTAAAACGAGTAAAATTGAAAAAGAATAGTATAACTCCATACTAATAATTTAAGGATTAGAAATAAATTTTATATCGTAAAAAGGTAAGGAAAAAACAGTAAAAAGATGTTAAGCCTATTATAAAAAACAAAAAAACCGGTATTTACCGGTTTTTTTTTAGATTTATATGTTTTGTTTTGATTATTCGTTAACCAGAACCCATTCGCCTGAAGCTAATAATGCTTCCGCTTTTTTAAATTTCATCGTTTCTGATTTTCCGGACATTACATGTTTAATAGTCACGTTATCATTACGGTTAATTTTCGGAGCATCACGTACAATCGTTTCCGTTACCGGTTGCTGTTGCGATTGTTGCATGGCTGCCTGATGATTTCTTTCTGCAATTTCTTCGGAGTTTAATACTTCTTCTTTTGAAATAGTGTATTCTTCCTGTGGTATTGCAATTTCTTCTGCTTCCTGAATGTTATCCGGGTTTTGAGACGGAAGATCCCCTTTGAATAAGAATGAAATTACATCTGTATTGACATGGTCTAACATGTTTTTAAACAAGTTGAAAGCTTCAAATTTGTAGATAAGTAGCGGATCTTTTTGTTCGTGAACGGCTAACTGAACAGACTGTTTTAATTCGTCCATTTTGCGTAAATGTTTTTTCCACGCTTCATCCACAATAGCCAATGTGATGTTTTTCTCGAAATCCGTTAATAATGATTTACCTTCAGTTTCGTAAGCTTTTTGTAAATCAGTGAAAACATTTAACGATTTGATTCCATCTGTAAACGGAACTACGATACGCTCAAATTGTCCGTTATTGTTTTCGAATACATTCTTGATTACAGGGAATGCTTCTTTTGCACTTCTTTCGGATTTTTCAGTGTATTGTTGTAATACAGCTTTGTATAATTTACCAACGATTTCACGATCGGATAGACGAGCAAAATCACTTTCTGAAATCGGAGAAGTAGTCGCAAAATAACGAATCAATTCGAATTCAAAGTTTTTATAGTCTCCGGATTGTTTGTTGGTTTCTACTACTAATTCGCAAACATCATACATCATGTTAGCTAAATCCACTTTCAGACGTTCTCCGTGTAAAGCGTGTTTTCTACGTTTGTAAACCACTTCACGTTGTGCGTTCATTACGTCATCATATTCTAATAAACGTTTACGAACACCAAAGTTGTTTTCTTCTACTTTTTTCTGCGCTCTTTCGATAGACTTGGTCATCATAGAGTGCTGGATAACTTCTCCTTCTTTTAGTCCCATTCGGTCCATAATCTTAGCTACTCGTTCTGATCCGAACAAACGCATTAAGTTATCTTCCAATGAAACGTAGAATTGAGAACTTCCCGGATCTCCCTGACGTCCGGCACGACCTCTTAACTGACGGTCAACACGACGGGAATCGTGACGCTCGGTTCCGATGATCGCTAAACCTCCGGCAGCTTTTACCTCGTCGGTTAGCTTAATATCGGTACCACGACCGGCCATATTGGTAGCAATCGTTACCACGCCCGGATTACCGGCTTCTGCAACAATTTGTGCCTCTTGTTTGTGTAATTTCGCATTTAATACGTTGTGATTCACACCGCGCATTTTCAGCATTCGGCTTAATAACTCGGAAATCTCTACCGAAGTTGTACCGATCAATACCGGTCTTCCGGATTGCGAAAGTGTTACTACATCTTCGATAACAGCGTTGAATTTCTCACGTACCGTTCTGTAGATTAAGTCTTCTTTATCTTTACGGGCAATTCCTCTGTTGGTTGGAATTTCCACAACATCCAATTTGTAAATTTCCCAGAACTCACCGGCTTCTGTAACCGCAGTACCGGTCATACCCGATAGTTTGCTGTACATTCTGAAGTAGTTCTGAAGTGTAATCGTTGCAAACGTTTGTGTAGCTGCTTCGATTTTTACGTTTTCCTTCGCTTCAATTGCCTGGTGTAATCCGTCAGAATAACGACGTCCGTCCATGATACGTCCGGTTTGCTCGTCAACGATAAGGATTTTGTTATCCATGATAACGTATTCCGTATCTTTTTCAAATAGAGTATATGCTTTTAAAAGCTGAGTTAACGTGTGGATTCTTTCGCTTTTTACACCGAAGTCCTGGAATAAACGCTCTTTTGCTTCCGCTTCTTCTTCTTTCGAAAGTTTCAATCTTTCAATAGCGGCAATCTCAGTTCCGATATCCGGTAAGATAAAGAAAGAATCGTCTGTATCTTTAGAAAGGAATTTGATACCGTTATCGGTTAATTCCACCTGATTGTTTTTCTCTTCAATAACGAAATATAAAGCTTCGTCCACTTTAGGCATCTCACGGTTGTTATCTGCCATATAGTGGTTCTCTGTTTTCTGAAGAATTTGTTTTACACCTTCTTCACTCAGGAATTTGATCAATGCTTTATTTTTCGGTAGGGCACGGTGTGCTCTTAATAACTGGAATCCACCGTCTTTTGTGTTACCTTCTTTTAAAAGACGTTTCGCTTCGGTTAAAAATCCGTTCGCTAATTGTCTTTGAAGGCCATATAGGTTTTCAACTTTTGGTTTTAATTCGTTGAATTCATGTCGGTCACCTTGTGGAACCGGACCTGAAATAATCAATGGCGTACGGGCGTCATCGATTAATACGGAATCCACCTCATCGACAATCGCATAATTGTGTTTGCGTTGTACCAATTCTGCCGGCGAATGCGCCATATTATCTCTTAGGTAGTCAAAACCGAATTCGTTGTTAGTTCCGTAAGTAATGTCTGCTTCGTATGCTTTTCTACGACCTTCCGTATTCGGTTGGTGGTTATCGATACAGTCTACAGTTAATCCGTGGAATTCAAATAAAGGCGCTTTCCACGAGCTATCCCGTTTTGCAAGGTAGTCATTCACGGTTACCAAATGCACTCCGTTTCCGGTTAAGGAATTCAGGTACATAGGTAAAGTAGCTACTAACGTTTTACCTTCACCCGTTTGCATTTCGGCAATTTTACCTTGGTGTAATACCACACCACCAATTAACTGTACGTCATAGTGGATCATATCCCAGGTAATTTCTTTTCCGGCAGCATTCCATGAATTAGCCCAAACGGAATTGTCACCTTCAATTACGATATACGGTTTAGAAGCCGATAATTCGCGGTCTTTTGGAGTTGCTGTAACAGTAATGTGTGTATTCTCTTTGAAACGACGCGCTGTTTCTTTTACAACAGCAAAGGCTTCCGGGAGGATATCCAATAAGGTTTTCTCAGTAATGTCGTAAGCTTCTTTTTCTATAGCATCGATTGAAGCATATAGATCTTCTCTTTTATCAATATCTTCCGTTTGTTCAACTTCTAGTTTTAAAGCTTCAATTTTCGCGTCTTTTTCAGCGCGTGCTTTTTTGATTATGTCTTTAAAATAGACCGTCTTCCCACGTAATTCGTCATTTGATAATGCCGATAAAGGACCTTCATATGACCTTATTTTATTGATAATGGGCTGGATTGCTTTTACGTCTTTTTGAGATTTATCTCCAACAAAAGCTTTTAATATGCTGTTTATGAAACTCATAATTTTTAGTTTTCTAATAAAAGTGTGCAAATTTAAGCAAAAAAAAAGCCTCATAAGGAGACTTTTCATTGCTTTTTATTTTTTAGTATTCATCCTCGTTCCAAAGATAATCTTCGTCGGTTGGATAATCTGGCCAAATCTCTTCCATTGATTCATAGATTTCCCCTTCGTCTTCTATAGATTGCAGGTTTTCCACCACTTCTAATGGGGCACCGGTTCTAATAGCGTAGTCGATAAGTTCGTCCTTTGTGGCTGGCCACGGCGCATCACTTAAATAGGATGCTAATTCTAATGTCCAATACATCTTATTATCGATTTATAGTTTTATGCAAAAATAAATTTTCTACTGAAATAGTCAAGTAAAATTTTGTTTATTTTAAAAAAATTAAGAACGTGTGTCTGGTTGTCTGATCCCGTACTGTATTTCCGCTTTTAAATTATAGGAAATAAATGCACCGTCCTGATTCCAATTCGGGCTTATGATTTTCGCGGGATCCACTTTACTTCATCGGCCTGAAGGTCAAATGACAACTTTCGTGCCAATACGAAGAGGTAGTCAGAAAGTCGGTTCAAATAGGTTAAAACAAGGGTGTCGATGGGTTCCAGTTCATGTAAATGTGTCGCTAAACGCTCGGCACGGCGACAAACACAACGTGCAATATGACAATATGACACAGTGGTGTGACCGCCGGGTAACACAAAATGTGTCATTGGCGGCAATGCAGTATCCATCTGATCGATTTCATTTTCAAGAAATGTAATATCTTCCGGGGAAATACGATTGATATTTAATCGTTGCTGACCGTTTTTCAAAACTTCTTTTTCCGGTGGAGTCGCCAGAATCGCACCTAAAGTAAAAAGACGATCCTGTACTTCGATTAAAACATTTTTATAAAGCGGGTTGATATCCTGATCACGAATTAATCCGATATGAGAATTCAATTCATCTACGGTTCCGTAACTTTCAATACGGATATGGTGTTTGGGAACCCGGGTACCGCCAAAAAGTGCAGTAGTTCCCTTGTCGCCGGTTTTGGTATAAACTTTCATGATTATGCTGTTTGGTTAATCCTGTTCAAAGCTGGATTTGGGGTTATTTATTTCTGTTGTCGCTTTCTACAACTCCGTCTCTTAATCGAATAATACGGTGCGCGTGTTCGGCGATATCTTCTTCGTGAGTTACCAGAATAACGGTGTTTCCGTTGGCGTGAATTTCATTAAAAAGATTCATGATTTCTACGGAAGTTCTACTGTCCAGGTTACCGGTCGGCTCATCAGCCAGAATGATAGAAGGATGGTTAACCAGTGCGCGGGCTACAGCTACACGTTGGCGTTGTCCTCCGGATAGCTGATTGGGTTTGTGATCCATTCGATCGCCTAAGCCAACCTGTTTCAGTACTTCAGTAGCGCGTTTCATACGTTCCTCTTTTGAAAATCCGGCATAAACCATAGGTAGCGCTACATTGTCTAAGGCAGTTGTACGCGGTAATAAGTTAAAAGTCTGGAATACAAATCCGATTTCTTTATTTCGGATTCCGGCCAGTTCATCATCATCCATTTTACTTACATCTTTACCGTTAAGGATGTATTCTCCGGATGTTGGTGTATCCAAACATCCCAAAATGTTCATTAATGTTGATTTTCCGGAACCGGATGGTCCCATTAATGCCACGTATTCCCCTTTATTTATCGTTAAATCTATTCCTTTTAATACGTATACGGTTTCGTTACCTAAAGGAAAGTCTCTTTTAATCTCCTTAATTTCTATAATTGGTTTAGCCATTGGTAGTCTAAGAATCGTTAGTTGATTTTAGTTTTTAAAAATACTAAAAAGGTTTTTCTAATACTATATAAGTGGGATAAACTTTAGAAATGTTACAACTGAAATCAAACGCGTATCGTAAAATGTTCTTTTTCCTGTTCGCTGCGGAAAAAAACAAAGCCCCATTGGAAGGTGTCGATTGTAACGGTTACTTTCGGATGTTGTTGAATGATTTGCCAGGCCTGATCCATTTCTGGTGACCAATGTATGTCGTCGAAAATCCAAACGCTATCATTTGTAATAGTAGGGAGTAGGGAGTTAAAATAATGAAGAGTGGCTTCTTTCTGATGATTTCCGTCAAAGTAAATCAGGTCGTATTTTTTATTTTCATTAGCAACCGAATCGAGATACGACTGAAATTCAGATATGACCGGTGTGATATTCGTATGACCGAAAGCAGTAAAGTTTTCCCGGGCGATTCGGGCTGTTTCCGGACAACCTTCTATAGTTGTTATGTTGGCTTTCGGATTACCGGCTGCCATTGCTGATGTGGCTAATCCAAGTGATGTACCGATTTCTAAAATAGTGTCCGGTTGGAAATAACGGACAATTCGGAAAAGAAGTCGGGCTCTTTTTTTTGAAATTCCCGCATTACGGGCGATTTGTGCAATTTGTCGGGTATTGGATTTAAAAACTCTTGATCCGGCTCCGAAATCGGTTACCGAAATCTGATTTTTATTTTGTAAAAGTGTCGTTCTGAAACGATTTAATATTGCATATTCCGGTTTACTTTTTTTATCATAAAAACATTTGGTCACCAGACTAAATACAAAAGGGGAATGCACTCCGTGTTCGTTTTTGGAGTGCCATAAAAAGTTCAGATAGGCTTTTATTTGCGGATACATCGACAAAAAATTAAACAGCAAAGATACAGAGTCCCGTGTATCGATGCTGTTTTAAAATTGAAATTATGCGATTCGGTTTCGAATTTCCTGTAGATTATCATTGATCAGCAATTTACCGTCACGGAAAACTTCCCGTAATTCACCAAGTGCTTCTTCTTCCCAGGTACAATTGTCTTTTAATTGATATACACCGTTTGCATCTTTGAAAATCTGGATCAAACCTTTTGCTGATTTTTTAGTACCGTCATCAGTAACCGGATCTTTATAGATAGCACGTCCGTTTCCGTTTACTTCACCATATGTTGCTTTCATGGCAAAACCAAAAGTATCCCGTGTATTATATTGATAGGTGTAAGAACCGATGCCGAGAACAATGTTTGTAGAGGCAAATCCTTTTTGTTTTAATTGTTCGCAGATTGTTGTCGCTCTTTCAACGGTAATACTGTCGCCGTAAATAGCACCGATTTGCGGAATTAATTCTTTATATCCTTTATCATTTACAGTACCGCCGAATATATCCCAAAGGATTTCGATAACTCCTTTTTGTTCTTCTGTCGTTTTTCCGTTTTTGTTTCCGCATATAATGGCAATCGGATCTCCGGAATCAGGACGGATTACTACTTTTCCTTCACGGGACGTTATGCTGTCTTTTAATTTCGGAAGGTATTCGGTTAGCACTTTCCATAAATCCCAGGTATCGGATACAATCGATACAATTCCTTTCGGATAAATTTCTGTTGTTAATCTTTTAAAAGTATCGAATTCCCCTTCGTTAGTTCCCATACACATTACACTGTGTTCGGTAGCGGCAACGGAACCTCCGATCAGTTCTGTGTCAGAATCGGCATTGTAATATTGTTCCAGAAATTCAATAGCAGGAATCGTATCTGTTCCGGTAAAACTTAGTAAATGTCCGGCTCCGGAAATAGTTGCCGCTTCAATTCCGGCCATTCCCCGCATTGAGAAATCGTGTGCCTGCCAATTCACAAATTCCGGAACAGTTGATGTTGCAGCTGCATAGCGATCTAAAACTTTTCGGTATTGTTGTGCTATTGTAGCCGATGTACAAGGCATCCAGATTACAGCAGATAATAAGGTCTCAAAATAATTGGTTAACCAGAAAAATTCCGGTTTGGTATTGTACATGGTAAACATCGGAATACGAATCGGAACCGAACTTCCTTCCGGTAGGGCTTTAAATACCATAGGGATATAACCTAAATCGTGAAGCGCCTCAATATGCTGCGTGCCTACCTGATTTTCGCCGAGGTAATTATTGATTCGTCGGGCATATTTTTGTACTACCGTTGCTTTGGGTTGCTGAAAAAAATCCTTTTCAAAACTTTCAATGATGTATTTTTTTATAAAATATTGCAAACCAAAGAAGACAACTTCATTTACACCTTCTATTCTGCTTTTTCTTGGAGTCCAGTTGGAATATACCAGACTTGTATGATCCGGATATTGGCGTCTGTGATCTACTTTATAGCCGTCGGTTAATAATAATGGATTCATGATAATTGGTATTGGAGTTAGTGGTTCGATTTTAAGATTGTCCTTTTTTGATATAATTAATGATCAAATAAAGGTAATTGTGCTATTATTTGTTTCTTCCTTTTTCATTCGGGTATAGACTGGTTAGGGTGTCACTTTGCCAGAATTCTTTGGTATCGATATTCATTGCGGTAAGTTTGCCGGTAAAAGCAGCACCCGTATCAATATTCCAGACGTTACAACCTTGCATTGGTTCTGTGACATCGTATAATAGAGTAGGTGTATGCCCTATAAATATTTCCTTAAACAATAATAAGCGTTTCGGATATATTTTCATATTATCTGCAATGCGATAATTCATGGTTAAGGCCATTTCCCAAAGCGTTCTGTCCCAATTGTAATTGGACGTGTAAAATTCCTTTTCCGGACCGTGCATTGATGTAAAACCTGCGTGTATAAACAAGCGATTTTCACTGTCAATATAATAGTTTTGCATTTTTTCGAAAAAAGTAAGATGCTGTTGTTTTACGGATTCATGCAAATCTTTGTAACTGTCGTAAGTGGATTGGCCGCCGTGTTGTAACCATGTAGGGTTAGCAATTCCGGTTTTTAGCCATTGTTCGCACCAGTAATCGTGATTGCCTTTTATGAAAATACAGTTATACTGTTGGTCTAAGGTTATCAGATAACTGACAGTTGCTGCGGAATCACTCCATCCGTCTACCAGATCACCTAAAAAAATAAAGGTGTCATTTTGAGTAGCTTCCGTTTTTGAAATCACTTGCTCCAGTCCTTTTAATCCGCCATGAATATCGCCAATTGCTATTGTTCTTGCGGTCATTTGGTAATATATTCAGGAGCGACAAAATCGGTTAGCCATACACCGTTTTCGGATTGATAAAACAAAATTCCGTCACGATACATTTGTCCGGCCATTACGTTTAAAATTACAGGCTTACCACGGCGGGAACCAACTTTATGAGCTGTTTCCGTTTCCTGACTAAGATGCACATGATGGCGATTCATTTTCTTGATCCCTTCTTCTCTGATAATAGCTGCAAATTTTTCGGGTGTTCCGTGATACAGTAATTCCGGTGGTGTGATCGGGGTTAGCGCCAGTTCAATTTCCAGTGAATGTCCTTGATTCGCTCTTATTTTTGTTTTGTCGGCATTAAACGTAAAACGTTTTTTATCGTTGGTAGCGACAACTTCTTCTAATTCTGCAAGGGTTAAAATGAAACCTTTCGGAACTATTTTTTCAATAAGTTCGTTGATGTCAGCCCAACCGTTTTCATCCAGTTGTAACCCTATTTTTTCAGGTTGGTGACGTAATAGTAAACTTAAAAATTTACTTATTCTTTTTTTATATTCTTCTGTCATGATTTTAAATTTTTTAAGCCTTCCTCATAGAGAACAAAATTTTCCTGATCAAAACATACAAAATGAATAGAATTCAAAGTATGTTGCTCTTTTTTTAGAAAGGTAGTAACGGTTTCAATAGCAATAGTTGCTGCAGTTGCCTTAGGAAATCGATATATACCGGTACTGATATTAGGGAAGGCAATAGTTTTAATGTTTAATGCTACGGCTAGTTTCAAGGAATTGTAATAACAATTTGCTAGTAATGTTTCATCATTTTGCTGATTATTCCATACCGGTCCCACAGTGTGAATTACGTATTTACAAGGAAGTAATCCTCCTGAAGTGTAAACAGCTTCACCGGTTTTGCAGCCACCTTGTTTATTTCGTATAGCAATACATTCTTCTAAAATTTGCTTCCCACCGGTTCTGTGTATGGCACCGTCAACACCGCCGCCGCCTAAAAGAGAGCTATTGGCTGCATTGACAATTGCATCAACGTTGATCTTAGTGATATCGCCTTGAATTAGTTCTAACCGTGTCATAATTATAATGTTGTTAATTCATCCCGGACTTCCATTAGGGCAAATCCTAAAAGGTTTAATCCTTTCCATTTTTCAGGGAATTGAATATTCGGATCATCCGATGCCATACCAATTCCCCAGATAGGATCAACCGGACTGGCTTCGACTAATATTCGGTTTGCGGTGCTTATTAAAAACGAACGCAATTCAGGATGCTGACCGAATTTATGAAAGTTTCCTTCTTTGACAATTGCATAGCGGTTTTCCAACCAGATTGCATCGTTATAGTTGATCACTTCCCGACCTAATTTTTTCGCTTCGGCTGCTGTTTTCGCCTGAAGTATTTTTTCGAATGTGACCGTATCGTTAAACAGAACCGCTTTTTGCGCCATCATCCAATGTTCGGCCGTTTTGTATTCGACATTGTTTACAGTAAAAGGACTTTCCCACCACTGACTAAAACAGGTCTTGGTAATAGTTCCGTCTTTTGTCGGTTGATGACCCCAAAAGAAAATATACTTCTGGGTATTCGGATTTTCAGTTAATTGTTCTATTGTGTATTTCATGATTACCGTTTCAGATTTTCTAATTTAATTTGGATTACGTTTTCATGAGCAATGTCTTTAAACGAATCGGTTGTGAAAATTTTGGTGAAATAACCGGATAAAGATTCAAAGCCTTTATTAAAGATACCGTGACTAATAGCCAGATACAGATTACCGGCATTCTTTTGTTTTAATTCTGCTGCCAGACCTAAAAAAGTACCGCCGCCATCACAAATGTCATCTACGATAAGACAATCTTTACCGTTTAAATCGTCTTCATAAACTTTAAAACCGGATAATTTACCTGTTTTTACATCGCGGCTTTTTGAGCATTCTACAACCTCAATACCGCTTAAAGCTTCTGATACTTTGTATATTTTTTTTAGAGCGCCACCGTCGGGAGAAACCAGTTTTAGATCGGATTGAATATACCCGGTTACTTTTTTTATAAAGCTGTGATTGTCGATCACTTCACAATTGTTTAAAAGTGCCGGCGTTACTTCCGAATGCGGATCGTAAACCATTATCTTCTGTAATTGAAGACTATTGATGATATCGGCATATACCTTAACGGATAGTGATTCTCCTTTGATCATAACCCGATCCTGACGTGCAGCCGGGAAATAAGGAATAAAGGCTTCAATCGCTTTAACACCCATTCGTTTTAAGGCGTCTACGGTGATACAGAATAAGCCTAAATCATTAAAAGAATTAATTCGATGCGTGATTGTTATCGTTTGATTGCTATCAAAGTTGGTGTCAATTTTTATATGAGGTTCACCGCCGGAAAAAACAAATGATTGGAATGTCAGTTGGTTTTCAGTTCCGAAAGGTGTAAATTCCGGTGTTAAATTTAGTGTTGTCATATTTGTGTTATTTTTACGCAAAGTTAAAGTAAAATTCTAAAGTAGAAAAATAATATGTGTAAAAAATACGCAAAATAATAATGCGGTAATTTTAGTAAAGGTTAAGGTGTTGATTTACAGAATTGTTTAGTTGAATTTTATTTCGAAGTGAAATCCGTTTTGTTCCAGTTCCCGATACTTTTTTTCATTGAATTTGAAAAGTTTGGCCGGGCGACCGCTTTTAACGGAAGCAATTTTATCGGTTTCATCAATAATTCCGAAACCGAGGATTTTTTTTCGGAAGTTACGACGATCGATATTTTTTTCAAGCAGCGTAGTGTATAGATTTTCGAGTTCTGAAAAAAGAAATTCAGTCCCCAGTAAGTCAAAACCAATAGGTTGGTAGGTTAATTTGTTTTTTAAACGGGAAAAAGCGGTATCAATTATTTCCCGGTGATCATAAGCGAGTTGAGGTAGTTGATCAATTGGAAACCATTTTGCTTTTTCAGCATCGGTATCGGTAATGGTTTTTAATGTTAATTTGGAGGGATCAACCAGAGCAAAATAAGCTACGGAAACCACTCGGAATCTGGGATCGCGTTCGATGTTATCGCCAAAGGTGTACAATTGTTCCAGATAGTTTACCGAAACGCCGGTTTCTTCTCTAAGTTCTCGGGTAACAGCTGTCGTTAGTGATTCGTCATTTAAAACAAATCCGCCCGGAAGACACCATGAATTTTTAGCATCACCGAATTTTTGTTTCACCAAAAGAACAAAGAGCTGGCTATTCTCATAACCGAATACAATGGCATCCACTGCAATTTTTATGTTTTGAATAATAGCCATTTCGTTCTTTTAATAATGTAAAAATAAATATTTATCAGGAATGTGTTATTCCATTTTAGCACTCAATTCAAACCAACGTTCTTCTTTTTCTTCTAAAAGTGAAATAACGCTTTGTAATTCGTTGGCTTTAGTTCCAATTTCAGAATCGGCTACTTTTCCATCGGAAAAAAGCTTTTCGATTTCCGCTTTTTTGTATTCCAGATCTTTGATTTCGCGTTCGATCTTTTGGAATTCTTTCTGCTCATTAAAAGATAATCCTTGTTTTACCTGATTTTGTTTCCAGTTGACCTTTTCTTTCGCTTCTTCTTTTTCCGGTTCAACACTGTCTTCATACGCTCTGAAATCGGAATAGTTACCCGGAAAATCTTCAATTACACCTTGTCCGCGGAAAACAAACATATGGTCAACGATTTTATCCATAAAATAACGGTCGTGTGATACAACCAGTAAACAACCCGGATAATCCAACAGGAAGTTTTCCAATACATTTAAAGTAACAATATCAAGATCGTTGGTCGGCTCATCCAGAATCAGGAAGTTCGGATTCTGAATTAAAACGGTACACAAATACAATCGTTTTAATTCGCCTCCGCTTAATTTTTCAACATAATCATGTTGTTTCTTACGGTCGAAAAGAAAACGTTCCAGTAATTGTCCGGCGGAAATAGTTCGGCCTTTAGTTAACGGGATATATTCGCCGTATTCTTTAATAATATCAATTACCTTTTGTTCCGGTTTCGGATTGATACCGCTTTGGGTATAATAGCCTACTTTGATGGTTTCTCCGATGATTACTTTACCGTTGTCCGGTTCAATCGTCTGTGTCAGAATGTTTAAAAAGGTTGACTTTCCGGTTCCGTTTTTTCCGATGATACCAATACGTTCACCGCGATTAAATGTATAATCAAAGCCATTCAGGATGATGCGATCATTGAATTTTTTAGATACTTTGTGAAGTTCAATGATTTTACTTCCCATACGTTCCATATTGATTTCCAGTTCTACCTGGTTTTCTTTACGACGACTCTGGGCTTTTTCTTTAATTACATAAAAATCGTCAATCCTTGATTTGGATTTTGTTGTACGGGCTTTCGGTTGGCGACGCATCCAGTCCAGTTCTTTTACAAAAACGTTCTGCGCTTTGTCAATACTGGCGTTTTCGGAGGCAATTCGCTCTTCTTTTTTAGTAAGATAATAGGAATAGTTACCTTTATATTGATACAGTTTACCGTTGTCTAATTCGATGATTTCATTACAAACACGCTCTAAAAAGAAACGGTCGTGCGTAACCATAAACAAGGTGATATTTTCTTTGGCAAAGTAATTTTCCAGCCATTCGATCATTTCAAGATCTAAGTGGTTGGTCGGCTCATCCAGAATTAATAAATCCGGCTTGTTGATCAGAATGATAGCCAATGCCAATCTCTTCTTTTGTCCGCCGGATAGATTTTTGACCTTTAATTTCAGATCTTCCAGCTTTAATTTAAAGAGGATTTGTTTGTATTGGGTTTCAAAATCCCAGGCATTGTGCAAATCCATTTTTTCAAAAGCTTTTTGATACACTTCTTCGTCTTCCGGATTTTGAAGGGCTTTTTCGTATTGCTCTATTACTTTTAGTATCTCGTTGTCTGATGCAAAAATACTTTCCTCAATTGTAAGCTCCTGTTGTAAATTAGGATCCTGTGACAAAAATGCCATTCGGATTTCTTTTCGCATTACAATCTGACCGTTGTCGGGTGTGTCTTCTCCGGTAATGATTTTTAATATCGATGTCTTTCCGGTTCCGTTCTTCGCTACAAAAGCAATTTTCTGGTCTTTGTTAATTCCGAACGAAAGATTTTCGAATAAAACACGCTCTCCAAACGACTTGGAAATATTTTCAACTGATAGATAATTCACAATGATACTTTTTTGCAAAAGTAAGCTTTATTTATAATTTTCGTTTTGGGAAAATCTTTAGAATTGCAAAGAAGGAAAATTTTTACTTTTGAGCCCATTTTAAAAGATTTGATGATGAAAAGTGAAATGATAAAAATCCTTGTAATATCTGCTAGTGCGATTGTATTGCAGTCTTGCAGTTACGGCGCTTATGTGAATGAGACCTTTACACCGCTAACCGAAGCAGTTCCCACTTGCGAAAAACAACCGGAGCAGGTGGAACTTTATTTTGACGGAGAAAAAACAGATTTTGACTACGTTAAAATCGGACTGATTCAGATTGAAGGAGCAATAAATACGCAGCAAGCGGAATTGATCGAAAGATTTAAAAAGCTCGCTAAAAGTAAATGTGCTAATGCGATTATCGGCATTAAAAAAGTTTATAAAACAAGAGAACAAGGATTGATAGGTATCGATGAAAAACCGGAAGCGTATACATCGGAAGTATTTTATGGTATTGCAGTAAACAAAAGTTAAATTTTAAACCGCTTTCCTGACCTTGCTTTATTTTGAAGTTTTACTGTTTATATTTGTGGCATGCAGCTATCGGTTATTATCCTGAATTACAACGTCCGTTATTTTTTAGAGCAATGTGTTTTGAGTGTTCAAAAGGCATTGCAAAATATCGATGGTGAAATTATTGTGGTTGACAATGCTTCTGCGGATGACAGTTGTGCCATGATGCGGGAGCGTTTTCCGGACATTACATTAATTGCCAACAAAGATAATTTAGGGTTTCCGAAAGGGAATAACATTGGTGTGGCACAGGCCAAAGGAGAATATGTCTGCATCTTAAATCCGGATACGGTAGTGGCGGAAGATACTTTCGAAAAAGTGTTGAATTTTGCCCGTCAACAAACGGATACAGGTATCATCGGCTGTAAGCTGATTGACGGTACCGGACATTTCTTGCCGGAATCCAAAAGAGGTGTGCCAACTCCTTGGGTAGCCTTTACAAAAATTACAAGTCTGTATAAATTTTTTCCGAAGACAAAGCTGTTTAATCAGTATTATGCGCAACATCTGGATGAAAATCAAACAGGAAAAGCTGCTATTCTGGTTGGTGCTTTTATGGTGCTAAAGCGGGATTTATATCTGGAAGTGGATGGTTTTGACGAAAACTGTTTTATGTATTCGGATGATATCGATTTGTCGTATCTCGTGCTAAAAACAGGAAAGTCGAATTATTATTTCCACGAAACTACAGTGATTCACTATAAAGGAGAAAGCACAGTGAAAGACGGAACGTATATGAAACGCTTCCGCGAAGCAATGCAGTTTTTTTACCGGAAACATTTTAAAGCCTCCTTTTTCTTCGATGTTTTTATGCAAATCGGAACTTTTGTTTTCGCGATGTTTAAAAAAAAGCAGACAGGTAAGAAGAAGTCGGCAGAAGTAAACGCTTATTGGCTGTTTTCCAAGGAGGAACGGTTAAAAGAAAAATTAGCGCAACAGCTTCAAAAAAAGCTGTATTGGAATAAGGATATTAATGAAAATGCGTTATTTTCGCAATCGGATTTAAAAGAGAAACCAATAACGATTCTGTTAGATAATAACAGTTTTAGTTTCCGGGAAATTATCGCTTTTTTAGAGCGCCATAAAGATGAAAAATTTACATTCAGAATCATTCCGGAAGGAACGGCTTACTGGATTGGCAGTGATAGCAGTAACGACAGAGGTGAGATTGTAAAAATTAAATAATAATTGCATTTTGTGAAATAATAAATCGAAATAAATATTAATTTTGCAAAGTGAGTAAGAAAAAACAACTTTAGTTTAAAGATATGGCAAGGTTTGAATTAAAACTGCCCAAAATGGGAGAAAGTGTTGCTGAAGCAACGATAACCAACTGGTTGAAAAACGTAGGCGAGACTATTGAGGCGGATGAAGCGGTTTTGGAAATCGCTACCGATAAAGTAGACAGCGAAGTACCATCAGAAGTTTCCGGTACATTAGCGGAAATCCTTTTTAACGTGGATGATGTTGTAAAAGTAGGTCAGACGATCGCTATCATCGAAACGGAAGGTGCTGCTGCGGAAGCTCCGAAAGCGGAAGCTGCTCCGGCTGCTGTTGCAGAAGTAACGAAAATGGTTGAAACAGCTGCTGCCGTTACTGCTCCTGCTGATTTTTCAGATTCGGATAAGTTTTTCTCACCGTTAGTAAAAAACATAGCTAAAGAAGAAGGAGTATCGGTTGCTGAATTAGAAGCAATTAACGGTACCGGTAAAGACGGAAGAGTAACTAAAAACGATATATTAGATTACGTTAAAAACAGAGGTAGCCAGCCTGTAGCGGCTCCGGTAGTTGCCGAAGCTCCTAAAGCTGCTGCTCCGCAACCGGTTGCTACTGCTGCTAAAGCGGTTCCGGTATCGGTAAACGGCGGAGACGAAATCGTTGAAATGGACAGAATGCGTAAACTGATCTCCGGTTATATGGTTCAGTCAAAACAGACTTCTGCTCACGTACAATCATTCATTGAAGTAGATGTAACGAATATCGTTAAATGGAGAGATAAAGTTAAAAATGCTTTCGAAAAACGCGAAGGTGAAAAATTAACGTTTACTCCAATCTTTATGGAAGCGGTAGCAAAAGCGTTAAGAGACTTCCCTGGAATGAATATTTCAGTTGACGGTGAATACATCATCAAAAAGAAAAATATTAACTTAGGTATGGCGGCTGCTTTACCGAACGGAAACTTAATTGTTCCGGTAATTAAAAATGCAGATCAGTTAAATCTGGTTGGTATGGCTAAAGCGGTAAACGATTTAGGTAACCGTGCAAAAGCCGGTAAATTAAAACCGGATGATACTCAAGGTGGTACTTATACGGTAACGAATGTCGGAACGTTCGGAAGCGTTTTCGGAACGCCGATTATCAATCAACCGCAAGTGGGTATCTTAGCATTAGGAGCAATCCGTAAAGTGCCGGCAGTTATCGAAACTCCTGAAGGTGATTTTATCGGAATCCGTCAGAAAATGTTCTTATCGCACAGTTATGACCACCGAGTGGTAGACGGTGCATTAGGAGGAAGCTTTGTAAAACGCGTAGCGGATTACCTGGAAGCTTGGGATATCAATAGAGATATTTAATCAAACTAATTATATAAAAGCCCCGTTTTCGGGGCTTTTTTTATGAGTTATATTTTAGATTGGCTTTTTCCAATCGGCGCTTAATGCTGTCGGCTAGTCTTTTTGGAGACAGTACCTTAATGTTTTCCCCGAAACCTAATATTTCCCGTTCCAATTCAAAATTTAATACAACATCAATACGAATGATCAATCCGTTTTCATCTTCTTTTACAAGCTGTTGTGAATGATGTAACGGCTTGGTTTTTACATACGGACTGTTATACGGATCAAATTGTAAAATAACCCGACATGCCCGGTCTTTTTGCGTTTTGGTTACACCGATGGTATCATCAAAATAGCGATCAAAATCAACGCCTTCATAGGGAATGTATAGATCTTTGGACAAGGTGTAAAAAGCTTCTATACGGTCGAGTGCCAAAGTGATCAGTGTGGTTCCCTTTTTGGGTTTTGTTATCAGAAACCAACGATTCCGGTATTCTTTTAAAAGATACGGATGATAAATATCTTGTTTGGATTCTTTTGCGCGGAATGATCTGTACTCGATTAATAAAGGAGTTTGATTTAAAATAGCCTGATATAACGGCGTCAGGTGTTCAATTCCTTTTAACCGGTTGTTGCTTTCAAATTGGATATGATTTTTGGTTTTATCAGACGATTTGTTAAGATTGTTTTCCAATCGGGCTATCATTTCACTCATCTCATCAAAATAATTGAAACCGTTGAATTGTTTTAAAAGCGCAACAATTTCCTTCATCTTTTCCATATCCATAGTATTGATAGGCGAGTTGGTAATACTATATTGATCATCTTCATAAGTATAAAACTTCCGGTCGATCACAATAATCGGAGCGTTATAGCCCAATCGGTCACTGCGCATCATTTGAATGTCACCTTGTATGGTTCGCTTACTGATGCCGGAAGTGATACCTTCATATTCATATAGCGAGTCGGCTACTTTTTCAATCAGATCTTCCAATGTCCACTTTCGAAAACGGTTACGCAGACAATTATCGATGGTTTTATAACGAATTAATGCGAGTTTATTGGTAGCCATAATAAAGGTGAATTGATGGTTTTGATGAATTATTGCTGAATCAGACTCCGATTCGGATGCAAAATTACATTTTATTGCGCAATATATTTGCGTAGTAGTATGAAATGTATTCGGTTTATTGATTTTTTTTAATTGTATTTTATTGTTTTATAGTGTATTGTGATTTTTATTGAAAAAAATATTTTATTGCGTATTTATGATGCGTAGTTGAGTAGTCATCTTTGCAATGTCAGAATGAAACAACATTCCGGACACAAATAAAGTGTAACAACTAAAAGTAAAACGATGAAATTCAATTTGTTAAATAAAGAAAGAATCACGACTGTAAATCATGCGAAAGCAAAAGCATTTACAATGTCGCCGGGAGAAGAATTGTATACTGCGGTTGTTACAACCGGAATAAGCGATTCTTTTTATGAAAAAGAAAATAGCAGACTAATACGAATTAAAGAATTGGTGGCGGTTTGTGATCCGGAATTTGTTGCAAAATTAGCGGCCTATGCTCGAAATGAAATGAACTTGCGTTCCGTTCCTATGGTGTTGACGGTCGAATTGGCTAAAATGATTTCGGGAAGCTCAATCGTAAGTAAAACGGTGACTAATGTTGTAAAAAGAGCAGATGAAATTACGGAATTACTGGCTTACTATCAATTAGCAAATGAACGTAAAGAAATCAAAAAATTAAACCGACTTTCAAAGCAGATTCAAAAAGGATTGGCAAAATCGTTTAATACTTTCGACGAATACCAGTTTGCTAAATACAACCGAAATACAGAAGTGAAATTAAAAGATGCATTGTTTTTAGTGCATCCGAAAGCAAAGGATGAAAGCCAACAGGCGATTTTTAATAAGATTGTAACCAATACATTAGCCATACCTTATACATGGGAAACGGAGCTTTCGATTTTAGGGACTTTAAAATTTGAAAATAACAACGCCCGAAAGTCAGCTTTTACTCAAAAATGGGAAGAATTGATCGAAAGCAAAAAAGTAGGCTATATGGCTTTGATGCGAAATCTTAGAAATATACTCGAAGCGAATGTGTCAGCACAGCATATTGCTATGGTTTGTGATTATTTGGCTAACGAAAAAGCGGTGGAAAACTCGAAACAATTGCCGTTTCGGTTTTTAGCAGCCTATAGAGAGATCAAACGAACGAATTCACAATTTACGCCTAACCTATTGGATGCTTTGGAAGAAGCCGTTACAATAAGTGCAAGAAATATTCGCGGATTTGATTATAACACTTCTGTCGTAATTGCCTGTGATGTATCGGGTTCGATGCAAAAACCGGTATCTGCTAAAAGTAGCGTGCTATTATATGATATCGGTTTAATGTTGGGGATGTTAATGCAATCCCGTTGTCAAAATGTGATTAGCGGTATGTTTGGCGATACCTGGAAAACGATTCATATGTCCCGAAGAAATATTTTGGCGAATGTCGAAGAATATTATAAAAGAGAAGGGGAAGTAGGATATGCAACCAACGGACATTTGGTATTGGATGATTTGATCGCTAAAAACCAGATTGTTGATAAAGTGATGTTGTTTACTGATGTCCAGATGTGGAATAGTACGTCATTATTTGGTTCCTTTTCGAGGTCATGGAAAAAATATAAAAAGATAGCACCGGAAGCCAAATTGTATTTATTTGATTTGGCAGGTTATGGCCATCAACCGATTGATATTCGACAAGATGATGTGTATTTGTTGGCCGGATGGTCTGATAAAATATTCGATGTTTTAAATGCTTTGGAAAATAAAGAAACAGCCCTTGATACGATTAATAAAATCGGGTTGTAGCTGAGGCACTCCCGTGGTTAAGAACACTGCGGGAGTTATAAAGAAAATAAAAAACAAGTGTCGTAAAGAAGGGTTACTTCGTATTTAAAGTATTCGGGACGCGGGTTCAAGTCCCGCCATCGGTAAGATGTAGCTCAGTTGGTAGAGCAGAATTAATACTCTTTTTGATAGGTTGCCTTGTTTTAAAATAAAACAGGATGTTGTAGAAAAAAGTTACTTCGTCACCATTTGGGGGAGGAATAACGAAGTTGTAAAAGCAGCAAGGTTATCCGGTTCGACTCCGGCAATGATGCGCCCCCGTACTTTTTTCGAATGTTACTCCTGTTACAATAGATGTCGTAAACAAATGTTACTTCGTTGGTTGATTAAATCGGGTTCGAGTCCCGAATGTCATTTGTTGCTTGTTACTCAAAAAAAGAGTGCCGTGTTAAAATGTTACTTCGTTCCAAAAAAGATCCCATTTTACAATAGTTGCCTCTTTTAAAATTTAAAAATCAGCTACCGGTGCCGTAAAAAAAAGATACTTCGATTAGGGATCGGGTATTGCAGGTTCGATTCCTGCTCTGTATAGATAGTGTAATGGTAACACACCTTTAGAACTTTTTTTGATCATTGCCCGGTTTTATAAAAAAGATTAAAAATGAAAACAATAATAGTTGATAAACTAAAAGAAATAGAAAAAGCGAATAATATAAAAATAGTATTTGCCTGTGAATCCGGAAGCCGCGCCTGGGGATTTCCGTCTACCGATAGTGATTTTGATGTTCGGTTTGTATATGTCAGAAATGTAGCGGATTACCTTTCGGTAAGAGATGTTAAGGATCATTTAAACTTTCCGATAACGGATGAGCTGGATGTATACGGTTGGGATCTGAAAAAAATATTGGTATTGATGCTGAAATCGAATACCACAATATTCGAATGGCTACAATCACCGGAAATATATTATGAGGATAAAGCTTTCCGGGAGGCATTATGGCAATTATCGCAACATTTTTTTAGCCGGAGAAGCAATACCTTCCATTATCTTGGAATAGCAAAAAGTGCTTTGGCGGCTTTGGAAGAAAATAATGAGATAAAAATCAAAAAACTGTTTTATGTGCTTCGTCCGTTACTGGCAGCAAAATGGTGTCTGGAAAAAGAAAAAATAGCTCCGATGACCATGACGGGTTTGCTGGAGCTACTACCGGGGAATGATCAGGTTAAAACAGCAATAACGGAATTAATACAGTATAAAGAGACAACAAAAGAAGGGGATCGGATAGTGGTTAGTCGGGAACTTCGGGAATTTATAAATACAACCTTTGAAAGAATAGCGGAAACCGGAAAATCACTCGGAAAAGATACATTTGAAGCGGAAATGCTGGATACTTTTTTTCAAAAAACAATACAACATTATGACGATAAAAGAAATAAAGGAGAAAGGACTGTTGCTGTTTGAGTGTGTTAGCGGTAGTAAAGCCTACGGGTTGGATACGCCTACATCCGATACGGATATCAAAGGTGTTTTTTATCTGCCGAAAGAACAATTCTTCGGATTGGATTATGTAGCTCAGGTACAAAATGAAACCAATGATGAGGTGTATTATGAACTGGGTCGGTTTGTGGAATTGCTGGTTAAAAGTAATCCGGGCGTACTCGAATTGCTTGCTACTCCGCCGGAATGGGTGTTGTATAAACATCCGGTAATGGTTCAATTACCATTGGAAATGTTTTTGTCGAAACAAGCGAAAGATACGTTTGCCGGATATGCGGTAACGCAGATCTATAAAGCAAGAGGATTGAAAAAGAAAATCGTTAATCCTTTTCCGAAAGAACGAAAAGAAGTAACCGATTTTTGTTTTGTTTTGCAAGATTGTAATACGGTTCCGTTACAGGAATGGTTATTGGAGAACGATTTGGAACCGAAACGATGTGGCTTGGTAAAACTACCGCATTCCAAGGGAATCTATGCCGTTTATTATGATAATAGTGGTGTAAAAGGATATCGCGGCATACAAAAAAATAAGGAGGCCAATGAGGTGTGTTTATCATCGATACCGAAAGGAGAAAAAACGGTCGCCTACATGAGTTTTAATGTGGAAAGTTATTCGTCTTACTGTAAAGATTACGCAGCTTATTGGGATTGGGTAGCAAAACGAAATGAAGAACGATATACAGTCAACCAAAAACATCAGGGCGGATACGATTCTAAAAACATGATGCATACAATACGATTGTTGCAAGTGGCAGACGAAATTCTGCTGACCGGAAAATTGAATGTAAAACGGGATAACCGGGATGAATTATTAGCGATAAAAGCCGGAGAAAAGAAGTATGAAGAACTTTTGGAAATGGCGGATAGACTGATAGCGAATATCGAAAAAGAAGATAAAAAAAGTAGCTTAAAAATGTTCCCGGATGCTGTAAAAGCAAAAGAGGTATTGGTAACAATCAGGGAACAGTTATATAACGAATAACAATGGAAACAAAAATTACAGGAACCGACTTAATTGCGGTTGGATATAAAGAAAATGCCATTTTAGGATTGGCATTGCAATTAGTGACGCAACACAAGGGAACAAATGAAAAAGCGACATTATTGGAGGTGTTTAAAAAGATAAAGGAGAATCCGGAAAATTATCTTGATGATCCGATTTGGGAGGATTTGGCAACAAAGTTAATTGAAGAAGCCAATGCGCCGGTAGATGAAACCATTCCGTTAAGAGAAACGGCAAAAGAATATCGTGTTTTCGGAGCAGAACAGATTGAAGAAGGCGCCCGAAATCAAATGCATATTGCAATGAAATTACCGGTTACGGTTGCCGGTGCGTTAATGCCGGATGCGCATCAGGGATACGGATTGCCGATCGGAGGTGTATTGGCAACTAAAAATGCGATTATTCCATATGGTGTCGGAGTCGATATCGGTTGTAGAATGGCGCTGTCGATTTATGATATTCCGGAACATCATTTCTATGAAAATGAAGGGAAATATAAAAGAGAATTGATCGTACATACCAAATTCGGAGCGGGTCACGGTTATCACGGACAATACAAGTCAAATCATGATGTTTTGGATAGAAATGAATTTAATCTGACACCGTTTATTAAAAATTTGCAGGATAAAGCCTGGTCACAATTGGGAACTTCCGGTGGCGGAAATCACTTTGTGGAGTTTGGAATTATTGAGTTTGAACAACGGGATGAGGTGTTAAATATTGATAAAGGACGATATGTGGCTTTGTTAACGCATTCCGGATCAAGGGGAATGGGTGCTACGATTGCGGGTTATTATACGCAATTGGCTAAGCAACGTTGTAAATTGCCTGCCGAAGCTGCTAATTTAGCTTATCTGGATATGAATTCACAAGAAGGAATGGAATATTGGTTGGCTATGAATCTGGCCGGTGATTATGCTTCGGCTTGTCATGAAATTATTCATGATAAAATGCAAAAAGCGATTGGTGGAACACTTTTGGCTAAAGTGGAAAACCATCATAATTTTGCATGGAAAGAAGTCTGGAACGGCGAAGAAGTGATCGTACACCGAAAAGGTGCCACGCCGGCCGGTAAAGGTGTGATGGGGATTATTCCCGGATCGATGACGGCGCCGGGATTTCTTGTGCGTGGAAAAGGAGAGACAGATGCTATTAATTCGGCTTCACATGGTGCCGGAAGACAAATGAGTCGTACAAAAGCAATTAAAAATATTTCCAAAGCCGATATGAAAGCGGTGTTAAAAGAACATGGCGTTACTTTAGTCGGCGCCGGAAGAGACGAAGCGCCTATGGCTTACAAAGATATTACCGTAGTGATGGAAGCGCAGAAAGAATTGATTGATGTGGTGGCGAAATTTACACCAAAATTGGTTCGAATGGCTGATGACGGAAGTCACGAAGATTAAAATAAATGCCCTGAAATGTGTTTTCGGGGCTTTTTTATTACAGTTAACCCGGATTTTAAGGATTGGAAAATACTCGGATAACAAACAATAGTTTGAAATAGAGTTGGCTCTTGTGATGATCAGGTTAAAAGAAAAGTATTTATTTAATTTTAAAATTACATATTGTATAAGAAATTTCTTTAAATTTATCGACTTAAGTTTTAATTATTTATGAAAACATTTTATTTACTTTTTTTATTGAGTGTTACTGCTGCATTTTCTCAGCATGCAAAAAAGAACGAGTTGTTGGTGCCGTATCGGGATGGCAATCTTTGGGGGCTTTGCGATACTTTGGGCAGGGTGAAGGTGAAACCTTTTACAACCGGTATGAGTATGGTGAATTTTGCAACTACGCCACCGGACTTTAAAGGGAGATATGTTATTCAGAAAAACGGAAAAATCTCAATTATTGATCAACATAAGAGAGTCTTACTGGCTGAAACGAATTTGGATTCGGTACAAATGTACCTTTTTTCAAAGGTTGTTGTGATGTATAAAAATAATAAGAAGGGACTTCTCCGGGATTTTAAAATGCTGATACCTGTTCAGTATGATGATGTTGAATTTGCTGAAAATGAAAGTTTTACTGTCGAAAAGAAAGGGAAAAAAGGATTGGTTAACTCGAAAGGAAAGCTGATTATCCCTATTGCATATACTAATATATATGAATCCTGGTCACAAAACAGTGATGAAAATAGCAATAAATTTTACTGGATAGCTAAAAATGAAAATAGCGATGGAGAGGAGGAGGAAGTTACTTTTACCGACAATAGAGTTGTGGGAGAGGAACGACCGGAATGGTATAATCCACCAGTTGTTGGAATGAAAATACAGGTAACGGAGGAAGAAGAAAACAGACAGAAAAGAATAGGAGAAAAATACGGTAAAGTAGTTTCTTCTTCGATCAATGCCAATTCGGGAAATATCGATATGTATATTGTAAAAATGAGCGAAGGGTATGGCGTGTATAGTATCAATCAGGATAAAATTATTTTAAAAAGTGACGATAATATCGAAGTGTGCGGATCGAATAATGACTATACTACATTCCTGATAAAAAAGAATGGCCAAATGGGATTAGTAGACGAAACCGGTAAGGTGTTGCTGGATTATGAATATGATACTATTGAAGTGGCGTGGGGAAATGTTTGTATTCTTAAAAAAGGGGATAAAAAAGGAATGTTTGTTTTAAATTCAATTTACAAACCCGTTAAACCAAAATATAAGGAAATCAAAATCTTAGATGCCATTCCGGTGAGTGATACTTGGCAATTCGGTGTGTTTGAAGTAACTACCGTAGCCGGTAAAAAAGGATTATTGGGGGAAAACGGAGTGGAGTATTTTAAGAATTAATGAGGAAGTAAGGAATGTAATACAATTGATGTAAAAGCATATTGAAACAACCGACTTGTGTAGATTAAGAGCATAACAAAAAGACCGTCAAAAAAGATTTTGAAGCGGTCTTTTTTGTTATAAAGCTTTTTGTGTAGTTTCAAAACTGTTATATTTGTAGCTATATCAAATTATAAAAATGGAACTTAAATTAAACAGACCTATTTGTTTTTTTGACCTGGAAACGACCGGAATTGATGTAGCAAAAGACCGAATAGTAGAAATATCGATATTTAAAGTATACCCTAACGGGAATAAAGAAAGTAAAACATGGCTGGTTAATCCGGAAATGCCGATACCGCCCCATTCTACGGCTATTCACGGTATTTCGGATGAAAAAGTAGCGAATGAACCAACCTTTAAACAGTTGTCCGCGCAGGTTTATAACATGATAAAGGATGCCGATCTGGCCGGATTTAATTCGGATCGCTTCGATATTCCGTTGTTGGCTGAAGAATTACTGAGAGCTGAGGTGGATTTCGATATGAAAAACAGAGTGTCAGTTGATATTCAAACAATTTTTCATAAAATGGAAGAACGTACACTTAGTGCGGCTTATAAGTTTTATTGCGGACAAACACTGGATAATGCGCATAGTGCCGAAGCGGATACAATGGCAACCTATGAAATTCTGAAAGCACAGTTAGATCGCTATCCGGAACTGGAAAATGATATCAAAACATTGTCGGAATTTACAACACGTAAAAAGTCGGTGGATTTTGCCGGTTTTATTGCGCTAAACGCTGAAGGACAGGAAATCTTTACTTTCGGAAAGCACAAAGGTGTTTTGGTAGACGAAGTCTTCGATAAAGAACCGGGTTATTTCGGATGGATTCAAAATGCCGATTTCCCGCTGTATACCAAAAAAGTACTAACCGGAATCAAATTGAGAAAACTCAATAATAAATTAAGTTAAACCCTACGCAGCATTTTTATGAAAATTATCTGTATTGGCAGAAACTATACCGAGCATATCGAAGAACTGCAAAACGAACGCCCGGAAGAACCGGTGGTTTTCCTAAAACCGGATACCGCTGTTTTACCAAAGCAATTTCCGTTTGTTATCCCCGAATTCTCTGATGATATACATCATGAAGTTGAAATTTTGATCAAAATAAATAAAGTTGGGAAATATATCGAACCGAAATTTGCGCATAAATATTATGACGAAATCGGACTGGGTATCGACTTTACAGCACGTGATCTGCAATCCCGGTTAAAAGAAAAAGGATTGCCGTGGGAAAAAGCCAAGGCTTTTGACGGATCTGCGGTTATCGGTGATTTTTTGCCGAAAACAGAATTTAATTCATTGGAAAATATTACATTTGAATTAACCAGTAACGGTCAGACGGTGCAAAAAGGAAATACCAGTCATATGCTGTGGAAGATAGATGAACTGATTGCTTATGTATCGCAATACTTTACACTGAAAACCGGTGATATCATTTTTACAGGAACACCGGCCGGAGTAGCAAAAGTAAATCCGGATGACGTACTGGAAGGATTCATAGAAGGAAAACAAATGTTTAGAATACAGGTAAAATAATGGCAATACATTATAACTTATCTAAAGTCTACGAGATTTCAGATAATGATGCCGAATTTGCACAACAGATCATTCATCTGTTTGTGACGGAAATTCCAAACGAAATACGGCTTATCAAAGAAGGAATCGAAGAAAAAGACTTTAACAAGACATACAGTGCCTCCCATAAGATTAAGCCTACGCTGGACCTGATGGGAATGGATTTAGCTTATGATGAAAACCTCCAGATTATGGAGTGGACCAAATCACAAGGGAAAAAGAAAGAAATAAAAGAAGTATTCAAATGTTTGAAAGAACACGTTGATAATACGCTAAAAGAAATTAGAAAAGATTATAATCTATAAGATATCACTTGGAAAAAGGCAAATCAGCACTTCATGATTTGCCTTTGTTCTTTTACAGATCAAAAAATGAAAGCCAGTATTGTTACCATCGGAGACGAAATCCTTATCGGACAGATAGTGGATACCAATTCTTCCTTTATCGCTAAAACACTAGAAAAAATAGGAATAAAAGTACATGAAATGCAATCGGTTTCTGATGATCGGCAGCATATTCTGAATACGCTCTCCGAACAGGAAAGTAAAGTGGATGTTGTGATTATCACCGGAGGTTTGGGGCCGACAAAAGATGATATTACCAAAAAAACACTTTGCGATTATTTCGAAGATGAACTGATTGTTGATGAAGCTGTTTTGGTACATGTAGTGGATATTATCGAAAAAGCATTTAATCGTCCGGCTTCTCAAATCAATAAAGATCAGGCATTGGTACCGTCAAAAAGTACCGTGTTGTTTAACAAAGTTGGAACAGCACCCGGAATGTGGATGGAACGAAACGGAACGGTATTTGTCTCGTTGCCGGGAGTGCCGTATGAAATGAAATACTTAATGGAAAACGAAGTTATTCCGCGACTGATTGCTCGTTTTGACCGGCCGTATATCGTTCATAAAACAATTCTTACCTATGGTGTGGGCGAAAGTCTTTTGGCAGAAAGAATTGAAAACTGGGAAAATAACCTGCCCGAATTCATTAAACTGGCTTATTTACCAAGTCCGGGACGTGTTCGCTTGCGTCTTTCGGCAATGGGAATCGATGAGTTTGTTTTACATCGTGAAATTAAAATTCAGGTGGAAAAACTGGAGTATATTATTAAAAGCGATATCGTAGGTTATGACGATGAGGAAACGCTGGAAGTAATGCTTGGAAAATTGCTAACCGAAAAAGGACTAACTATCGGGACGGCCGAGAGTTGTACCGGAGGAAGTGTTGCGGCAACACTGACGTCTGTTCCGGGTTCATCGGCCTATTTTAAAGGCAGTATTGTAAGTTATGCGACGGAAACAAAAATTAATGTATTGGGAATTCCGTCGGAAATTATCGAAAAACATTCAGTGGTGAGTGCTGCTGTTGCTGAAGAAATGGCGGGAAGAGTGCAAAAAATACTCGGAGTGGATTATGCAATTGCAACTACAGGAAATGCCGGTCCGGCGAAGGGAGATTCGGATGCAAATGTAGGAACCGTTTTTATCGGGATTGCAACTCCCGAAGGTATTTACAGTGAAGAATTTAACTTTGGCCAACCTCGCGAAAAGGTTATAGATAGGGCGGTTAATAAAGCGATGGAAAAAATTTATAAAGAAATTTTAAAAAACTAATCAAAATAGTTTGTGTAATAGGTTTCTTTTTTGTTACTTTGCACCCTGATTTTGAATAACGAATATAAAGATAAGTATAATGTCAAGAGTTTGTGAACTTACAGGTAAAAGAGCGATGGTTGGAAACAATGTTTCTCACGCTATGAATAAAACCAAAAGAAAATTTAGCGTTAACTTAGTTAAGAAACGTTTCTACATTCCTGAAGAAGACAGATGGGTTACTTTACGAGTATCTACTGCTGCTTTAAAAACAATTAATAAAAATGGTATTGCTGCTGTTTTAAAACAGGCAAAAGCAAACGGATTTGTAAAATAATCCTACCTAAATAATATAGATCAAGATGGCAAAGAAAGGTAATAGAATTCAGGTGATTTTAGAATGTACTGAACACAAAACTTCTGGTGTACCAGGAACTTCAAGATACATTACTACTAAAAACAAAAAAAATACTCCAGACAGATTAGAGATTAAAAAGTTCAATCCGATTTTGAAGAGAGTAACTGTTCATAAAGAAATTAAATAATCGTAAGTCATGGCAAAGAAAACCGTAGCAACTTTACAGACAGCTTCAAAAAGATTAACTAAGGCTATCAAGATGGTAAAATCACCTAAAACAGGTGCTTATACTTTCGTTGAGTCTGTAATGTCTCCTGAAGAAGTGGATGAATTCTTAAAAAAGAAATAATTCCGGTATACAATTTATAGAAAAGCTACTTTCGTATGGAAGTAGCTTTTTTATTTTTATATTTGTCGTAAGAATTGTAGGTGAACGATTTTAGCAGCCTGCTTTTTGAAACTGTAATTTAATTGTAAATAATTTAATGAATTTCTTTAAAAAAATATTTTCATCGGAGAAAAAAGAAACTCTTGATAAAGGGTTGGAAAAAACAAAAACTTCCTTTTTCTCCAAACTAACCAAAGCCGTTGCCGGAAAATCAAAAGTGGATGATGAGGTTTTGGATAACCTTGAGGAGATTTTGGTTTCATCAGATGTTGGTGTAAATACCACACTGAAAATCATTGAAAGAATTGAAGCGCGTGTTTCCCGCGATAAATATCTTGGAACGGAAGAATTAAACGGAATATTACGCGAAGAAATTGCCGGGCTATTGTCGGAAACCAATTCCGGTGAAGCCAGCGAATTCGATATTCCTGCGAATAAAAAACCATATGTAATTATGGTTGTGGGAGTAAATGGTGTAGGTAAAACAACAACAATCGGAAAATTAGCGTATCAGTTTAAAAAAGCCGGTTATAAAGTGGTTTTAGGTGCGGCAGATACATTCCGTGCAGCTGCAATCGATCAGTTACAAATCTGGGCAGATCGGGTAGGTGTACCTATTGTTAGACAACAAATGGGAAGTGATCCGGCTTCCGTAGCTTTTGATACATTACAATCTGCTGTAGCGCAAGATGCCGATGTGGTTATTATTGATACTGCCGGACGTTTACATAATAAAGTGGGCTTAATGAATGAGCTGACAAAAGTAAAGCGTGTTATGCAGAAAGTTCAGGAAGATGCACCGCATGATGTATTGTTGGTGTTGGACGGTTCGACCGGGCAAAATGCTTTCGAACAGGCAAAACAGTTTACCGCTGCCACAGAAGTGACCTGTCTGGCTGTAACCAAACTGGACGGAACGGCTAAAGGTGGTGTGGTTATCGGTATTTCCGATCAGTTCCAGATTCCGGTAAAATATATCGGAGTGGGAGAAGGAATTGAAGACCTTCAGGTGTTCAACAAATTTGAATTTGTAGATTCATTTTTCAAATAAAAATAAATGAGCAAGGTAATCGCTTTTTTCAAAAATCTGACACCAATTAAAATGGTGCTCATTAGCGTATTGTTAGGAGGAATAACCGTTTTTATCGAAAAACCATTTCCTAATATTTTTCTCGCATTACGGTTGATAAGTTTTATACTGATGATGTGGGCGATT
Organism: Flavobacterium cerinum; assembly: GCF_024496085.1. Lineage (NCBI taxonomy): Bacteria > Pseudomonadati > Bacteroidota > Flavobacteriia > Flavobacteriales > Flavobacteriaceae > Flavobacterium > Flavobacterium cerinum. Next base: position 1,921,362 of record NZ_CP101751.1, read on the forward strand.
ATCAAATATTTCAATAAAAAATAAAGGCGTTATTCATATAACGCCTTTATTTTTTGCCAGAGTACCTCGTCAAAATCAGACAGAGCCATATTGCTGCCATCGGCGGCATCACCCATTCGGATGATAACCATTTTCATACTGGGAACGATATAGATCTTCTGATCGTTTTTACCAAGTGCCATGTACATGTCTGACGGAGCAGACGGAATAATACTGCCGGTAAACTGAAACTGACTTTGCGGTAAATGGTAACTCGCCTTTCCGTTTAGCCACCATAAATAACCATAAGCCAGATTGATATTTTGAGAAGTTTGGGTTGCTTCATTCCAATAGGCTTCATTTAGAATCTGCTGATTCTCCCATTTTCCTTTGTTTAAGATCAATAACCCAAAACGAGCCATACTTCGCGAATTACTGGAATATACGCTTAATCCGTCTGAAGTATTGGTCCAGATGCCGTTCATTCCTATTTTATCACGTAACCGACTGTTGAAATAACTGGAAAAAGAAGTTTGTGCCGCAGTGGCTACTACATCCTGAAGCTTTACATAAACGTTGTCATAAGCCCAGCGTGTTCCGGAATCGGCAAGATAAGTTAAACAGGCGGGAGTTACACAATCACCGTTACTATTGTCGTCCAACCCGGATGTCATAGTCAACAGATTTTTACAGCTAATCAGGTTTTCTTTGGCTAATGGCGCACTGGTCCATCCGTTGCCGAGATAATCGGAAACCTTGTTATTTATATTTAATAAGCCTTCCTGCTGTGCAATCCCGGTAATCGTAGAGGTTAATGTTTTTCCGGCACTCGCCCAATACCATAAACTGTTAGCGGTATGACCATTAAAATAATTTTCCATTACAATTCGTCCGTTAACCAGAATGATAAAGGATTTACTGTGTTTTAGTTCCAGATAATCCAAAAGAGGTTGTACGGCATTGCTATGCCATCCCAGATCGGAAATACTTTTTGTTTCCCAGGTCGTATTTCCGGAAGTAACCGGTGGGAAATATAAATTTTCTGTTGGAATTACCGGAGTCGTTTCCGATACAACTTCGTTTTCCGAACTGCAACTCATTAATGAAAAAAGAGTTAGCGCCGAAAGGAATATTGTTCTCATATAGGTTGGTGTTTCTGTTAAGACTAAGCAGTTGTTAAATGGTTTAAAGCTACTTGTTTTTTTGTTCTAAAGTTGTATTTGTCCCGTTTTAAAAGGTAAATTTGTAAAAAATGTTGAACTCATGAAAAAAATAATTGCAGTAGTACTTTTTGGACTCACTTTTACGGCATGTCAGAAAAAAATAGACGATGCAGCGATTGCGAAAATCAACGGTTATTGGGAAATTGAAGAGGCTATTATGCCCGATGGCGGTAAAAAAGAATACACTGTAAATCCTACGATTGACTATTTTGAAATTAAAGATAATAAAGGCTTTCGTAAAAAAGTTATGCCGCAACTGGACGGAACCTATCTGGTTAGTGAGTTAGATGAGAAATTAGCGGTTATAAAGGAAAATGATCATGTGTATCTGAAATATACAACTCCTTATGCAAAATGGAAAGAAGAGTTGGTTAAGGTAACAGATGAAGAGTTGGTGTTAAAAAATGAACACGACATGGAATACCACTACAAAAAAGCAACTTCATTTTCTATAAAATAAAAACATGGCAAAACGGTTTGAAGAATCCCCGATATCGGATGTATTAAAACAATTTATTCAGGACAATAAGCTACAGGGCGGCATGGACAAAATCGATGTACGCGATGCCTGGAAAAACCTGATGGGTAATGGGGTGAATAATTATACAACCGAAATCATGTTAAAGGGGACCACGCTCTATGTCGCTTTATCGTCTGCGGTTTTACGCGAAGAATTAAGCTACGGTAAAGAAAAAATCATCAAGATGATCAATGAAGAGTTGAGACGCGATCTGGTAAAAGAGATCGTGTTGCGCTAGAAGGAAGGATTGAATTGTTACGACTACATATAGCTTTAAAATTTTTTGATCAATATAAATGATAAAGGCACTTGCAAAAAAAATCTCATTGTTGAGTTTTGTAATACTGATGTTACCCTTTTTTCAAACTTGTTCCGATAAAAATATTATCCATAATAGATTTTTAAAAGACGGGCCTGCATTGGAAATGATTTCCTCATTCCCGGAAAAAGAAATAAAGGCAAATGAAAAGGAATATCATTTGTCATCCGGTGAATTGTTTCAGTTAAAGGAACAGGCGATTGAGACCTTTTTAAAGAAGAAAAAGGAATTAACCTATAATGGTTACGAAATGAGTTTTTTCAGAACGGATACCGGTGATAATCGTTTCAGTTTAGAATATGCTTTCTTTACAATAATTATATTGCTTTGCGGATTACAATCATTTTCCTTGTTTAAGGAAAGATATGTCCTGTCTGTTATTTCGGGCTTGATTACTATTGTTTTATCAGTTGGGGCGCTATTATTTCTTTATCTCTGCGAAATTTTAGAAGATAGTAATCAGGTAAAATACGGTTATTATCTTTTTGTGTTACAGCTCGTATTGTTGCTCTATATGTCCTTCAAACTGAAAATGACAGAAAATAACAATAGCAGTAAAGTATAACAAAAAAGCAGGATTTTCATCCTGCTTTTTCATGATCAGAAAACCTAAACGGTCTCTGAAACGGTTATTTCCACCTTTTTATGATGCACTTTTACGCCGCCTTTCCAGGTTTCCAGTACAGCAACGTCGCGCAATTTTTTATAGTACTCTTTCATCGTTAACGGATCTTGTTCCAGGATCACGAAATCAGCAAAATAACCATTGTCTAACGAACCGGTCCAATGTTCCGCATGGCATTGCCAAGCAGCGTCATACGTTACCGAAAGTAAAGCTTGTTCCGGAGTTAAACATTCTTCCGGATTTAATACTTTATTCGGATAACTATCCGGAGCGGCTTCCATCATACGGGTAATGGCTTGTTCCATCATTCGTAACGGACCAATCGGACTTACAGAATAATCCGTGTGTAGCGAGATTCGCAATCCGGCATCGACTGAGGAACGGCACAAATCCAGTTTTTCTACTTTCTCTTCAAAAATAGCTTCTTTAAACGGATAACCGTAATAACCAACGTGTCCGATCAGGAAACTAGGTACAATACCCAACGCTTTCATTTCTAAAATCTGATGCTGTTCCAAAATGGAGCAGTGCTCAATACGATGTCTGCGATCATCTACCTTCTTTGTCTTAAAAGCATCGGCATATACTTCAATCGCAAATTTTACAGCTAAATCACCATTGGCATGAATCATTAACGGCCATTCTTTTTCCGCTACAACCGTTTTTACGATGTCACTGTATTCCTGAGTCGGTTTCATCGGATGAGGATGTTTACTGTCTTTAGCAAAGTTAAACACTCCGTAATTGTTAGCCGGATAACAGCAATACGGTTCCGATTGAAATCCGGTTAATCCTTGATTCGAACCGTCTGAAATGATCTTAACACTTCCGAAATACAAATCTTTGTATTCTTTTATAGGAGCGAATGTCGGTAGCTTTTTAGCGTCATCAAGACTTAAGCACGTTTGAGCCGCGCCGATTCGGACTTTTTTCTGATGAAAATCGAGATAAAGCTGTAGCAGAAGTTGTTGTACTGGTGTCATTCCGGCATCATACATAAAGGTTACACCTCGTTTTACAGCGGTATCAAATATTTCTTCCAGATGTTTAAAAGAAGAAAGAGCTGACTCTCCAATCTGTAAGATCGGAAAGCATTTTAAGGCCGGTCCGATTTGCTCGGTTTCTTGTAACTGCCCGTTAGTTTGCTTCTGATATTCCTCGAAAGAACCATACTGTTTTTGTACACTTTCGTTTTTATCGTAAATTTTACGCATTGCGGCTGTATTGACGTAGGCCGTATGCATAGACGCACTCATGATAAATACCGGATAATCCGGAACAATTTTATCAAAATAGGTATAATCAAAAGTAACCAGCTTATTTAATAATCGCGGGGAATCCGTTTTTTCGAATGGCATAAATGCCGGATCAAGATTACATCCCAATATCCAGTAACCCTTTTCAAGCTTGGTTTTGTTTTGCGTTACATAATCGGATATATCCTTTTTCAGTGTATTTAGATCATATTCCTTTTTTAGATCTTGCTCTTTATATGGGGTCAGATCCAGCCAGCTACCTAAAATGGCCGATGGTACCAGGTGAACGTGCGGTTCGATTAAACCCGGTAATAAGGTATGACCGGGTTTTAATTCCTGAGTTCTGAAATGATGTCCCGTTTTCTCCATAGCAGCAGTTACATCCGATAGCGTACCGGAAGCCACAACTTTTCCTTTGTGAAATCCGATGGCATCTACTCTGTCTGTGTTTCCGTTGATCAAAGGGCGAATGACACCGCCGTAGAAAAGGACTGATTCTTCTAGCGGATCATTAAAAAGCACTTTGTCTGCCGATAATTTTTTCATAAGCTCCGGAGCGAAAAGCTCAGCTTCCAGAATTTTTAAAACCGGGTTGTTGCAACCGCAATGGGTACAACCCTGATGAATGTGATCGTGATCGTGATGGTGCATACTATTGAGATTTGGGGTTAATACAAGTTATTTTTTGGTATTGATATTGCTCTGAATTGACCAGGCAAAATCAAGTTGTATCTGATTACGGAAGAAGCTCATGTCTTTCATATCGATATATTGATCAGCAGTGTAAACATTACCCTGAACTGTAGCCAAAGCATGACAACTCATACAGTTGGTTTGTACTCCATACTGGAAATTCGGATTTAGCTGATTATTACTACCGGTAAATACGCCCGGACCGAAAGAACCTTCCAGATAAGGATTAAATGAAATGATACTTCTTACTCCTTTGTTAGTTCCGCCGGTAATCGGTTGGTTAGGCCATACCATAGCATACGATGTTGAAAGCGCATAATTAGCGGCTGCTCCTTTAATCTGTTGCGGACGTAGTTTAGCATTGAAAGAAGAACTTGGCGCAAACGGATTGTCTTTGTCGTAGCTCCAGAAATAAGTTTGCCAGGTCCAGTTGTTGATTTCTTTGGTTCCTACGTGCATGGCAACCAGTAATATATAATCGCCGGCTTTGAATTTTCGTTTATTGCTTTTTTGGTTTTTGTTCAGATAAGCAGCCATCCCGGCATCAATCTGATCGTTAATGAATTCATTCAGGTTACAAGTAGCGGCTGCCATTTGTGCCGGAGTTGGAGTTTGTGTTGTAACCGGAACAATCTTTTTGTTTTTAGCCTGTTTGTTGCTGGTGTCTACGTAAATATAGGTTTGCCAGTCATCATAGCCATATACTTTGGCCGGTTTCGGTGTTCCGGGCCAAACCGGTACGCGGATAAAACCGTTTTGATCGACATCACTGGCAAAATAAGTCGGTTTAGTGGTGATTCCTTTAGTTGGGAATCCGGGGATGCTTCCGATACCGTTGTTCACCGCATATTTGTTTAATACCGATTGGTTGAAGATTAGGTTTTGGGTGGCATAACAAGCAGCTTCCGGATTATAGGAAACCGTTTCAAAGATGTTTGTTACTGTATCAAGAACGGCTTTTTTGTTGGCAAATAATTGAGCATGTACAAACTGTTTCGGTACTTCCAATGCACTTCTTTCTTTTTTAATCTGATTACAGCCGCCTTCTTTATTTCCGTCGGCTGCCATTTGAGCCAGTTCTTTTACGCTCATCCAGGTTTCAAAAACCAATAGCGAATCACCGTTAAAAACCTGTCCGGATTGTGAAGTCAAACCGGCCCATAGTCCCCAGGCATGTCGGGCGATACTGGCTGTATCCTGTTTGTTTAACCATCCGTAAATTGCAGTAGAATCTTCAGGAAAATTAAAGCCCGGAATCTTTAAATCGCTTGGAAATTCAACAGGTTTAATGATAGGAGCTGAGCCTAATAATCCGGCATCCGGAGTAGTGTTCTTCTTGCAGGAAATGGCCATTCCGGTTACGGTCAGGGCAACCAGAACACCAAAAGAAATGGTCTTGATGGGTAGTAGTTTTTTCATGTTTGTTTTAGATTTGGTTAGTATTTATACGTTTTGTTTTTGTTGAATAGCTTATTCTGTATTACACTTAAATGACAAATGCATAATTTTAATTATGCAATTTGTATTGCGTTTTTATCATTGAATAAGGCATTTTGTAAAATTAAAGGCTTGGGGAAACCTATGAAAGCGTATAATTACGCGTTTTTTAACCTTTCGAGTAATAAAAGGCAAAAACGAAAGTAAGAGGTATAAAAAAAGCCGTTCCAAAAGGAACGGCTTTGCTATAAGATATTTTGAGATTAGAATTGCTCTCTTCCTGCAAAATGGAAAGCACTTTCGATAGCAGCATTCTCATCGCTGTCAGATCCGTGAACTGCATTTTCTCCGATTGAAGTAGCATATTTTTTACGGATAGTTCCTTCAGCAGCTTCAGCCGGGTTTGTAGCACCGATTAAAGTACGGAATTCTTCAACTGCATTGTCTTTTTCAAGGATAGCAGCTACGATCGGACCTCTTGACATGAACTCAACTAACTCACCGTAGAAAGGTCTTTCACTGTGAACAGCGTAGAATTTCTGAGCATCAGCTACAGTTAATTGCGTTAATTTCATTGATACGATTCTGAAACCTGCTTCAGTGATCATGTTAATAATTCCTCCGATGTGTCCTTTTTCAACAGCATCAGGCTTAATCATAGTGAATGTTCTATTCGTTGCCATTTTGATTTGTTTAAATTTTTCGCAAAAGTAATTTTTTAAGCTAAATAATCGGCTATCTTTTCTATTGAAATTTTAAAAATAGTAAAGAATCGTGATTGTTTTATAAGGTTATAACCGTGAAATCCTGTTCTAATGGCTTAAGTTGACGGAATAATTCGGGGATCAGATTTTCTCCGTACTCCAGATAAAACTCTGAAAAATTTGCAATTCGCTCCTGTAAATTCTGATTTGGAAAAAGCTCGTTCTGAAGTGATGTAATACGACTTAACTGTTCGTGATGATTTCTTTTTTCGGCTTTTAATAATCGTTTTTCCAGATTGTCTAATCCTTTAAGTTGTTTCTTTTCCTGAGCATTAACGGCTCCTGAAAACGATGGATCTGTTTGATTAGCGATCTCACGTAATTTTGCAAATTGTTGTTCCAGGTGTGCTCGCTGTTCGGAAAAGTCAATGGTGAATTCGGAAAATCCGGCTACTTTTTCATTGATCAAATCTGGTTGTTTTTTAAATAAATCAGCCCAGGATAACCCCAATTTGTCTGCTTTTTGCGCTTGTTTTTGTGTTGCCAGTAAAGCAGAATTTCGCAATAATAAAATTGGAAAAGGTATTCCGGAAGCCTCAAAAAATGATTTTAATTCCAACCAATAAGCCAATTCACCTCCGCCACCGATATAAGCTAAATTGGGTAAAATGACTTCCTGATATAACGGCCGCATAATAACATTCGGACTAAATTTTTCCGGACATCGTTCCAATTCATCTAAAATTTCTTCGGTTGTAAACCAGCGTGAAGTACCGTTAACGAAGTATTTTCCGTTTTCATAAACAATTCGTTCACGCAACTGATCTTCAATATAAAAAAGATTGATTTCTCTTGGATTTACCTGTATGTTGTAGGCTTTTAGTAAGTCGGAAGTAGCCGTAACATTTTGAAACGAAGTCTGTTCCAAAAGTTCCTGTTTTACATACGGAATAAATTCTCGTTTTAATGCTTCGTTATCGCCGTCAATAATAACCAATCCTTGTTCTTTAAAAAGTTCATTCGCAAGATATCGGGTTGCATCGGCCAGATTGGTATGTTTTAAATAAGCATTTTTAAACAGTTGACGCAGGGATTCAGCATTATTTCCGATGCCTAATTCTTTAGAAAAAACATCAAAAACACTGTCAAGTCCTTCGGTTGAAAGTCGACCTACAGGTCCTGAACTGTCCCGGTTCCATTTGATCTTCTTACTCTTAAAATTAAAATAATTAATTTCTTCAAAATCGTGGTCTTCGGTTGCCATCCAGTATACCGGAACAAAATGATAAGTAGGATAAGCCGCTTTTAATTCCTTTGTCAGATTGATCGTAGAAATGATTTTATAAAGAAAATATAACGGTCCGGTGAAAAGATTTAGCTGATGACCGGTTGTTATGGTAAATGTATTTTCGTCTTTTAATAGGGTAATATTTTGAAGAGTGGCTGCTGAAGCAGTCGTTGCAGCATATTGCTTTTCGAGAACATCGGCAAGTTTATTTCGATGATCGGAACTAAAATGAGCCGCTTTTTCTTCCAGTTGGTTTCTGAAATTTTCCAGGGTCGGAAAACGATGATATAAGGACTGTGTTTCTGTTTTTTTATCTAAATAATCAACAATTAATCGGGTGAAATAATTGGATTCTTGATAGCTGATACAGTCAGTAGGCATAATATAATAGCGTTATAGAGGTGTAAATTTTTATAAAAAATAAAGGTAAATATAATGACTTTTTAATCTCACAAGTTATTGTTAATTTTTTTGAAAGGCAATAATAGCGGCTTCTACGATAGGTTTTTTTAGTTTTTATTTAAAAAATAGAGAAAGTATTGATTTGAAAATGAATAGGTTTTAAAGTAGGATTAGCAAAATAGTTCGGAAATATTAGGAAATGTCAAAAACATTTTGCAAAATTTGCAAAGTGAAAATTTAATAACCTTTTAAAAACGAAGAAAAAATGTTTGTAATGCAATCATCTCTTATCAGTCAGACGCCAAAGCATGGTGTGGCTGTTCTTCGTGGTTTTGCTCAATCCTAGAAATTACTTTTCAAGATAGCAAAGCCCGAAGACAATATGTTTCGGGCTTTTTTGTATACCTTTTACTCTAAAGTTCCCGGTTTAGCCCTTTAATTTATCCGAAAGCGGATAAAATGTTACGCAAAATATTCAGTATTTCTCAGAATTACTGCACTGTTGTTTGCGTTCCAAAAAAATCAAAGAATAAAACAATGGGAAATAAATTATCCGGGAAAGACTTGATTAAACTAGGCTTTCCTAAAGACAACAGCATAAATATTGCCTTGGGGCAAATTAACAGATATAGAAAAAGAGAAAAAAAAGAGAGCATTTTAACGGAAGCAAAAGAAGTATTGCTGTCTCCGGAAAAATTCAAAAATCACGGTACCTGGGGAAAAGTAGCTGAGGGATTGGTTAATCCGGTTCAGGTAAAGATGCAACAACTGAAAACGACTCGAGCTCCCTTTTCGATTTTCGGTGAAAATGAAATTGATCAACAGGCGAAGTTTCAATTGTATGATGCTTTGAAATTACCGATTTCGGTTGCCGGAGCTTTAATGCCGGATGCGCATTCCGGATATGGATTACCAATCGGTGGTGTATTGGCAACAGATAACGCCGTAATTCCTTACGGAGTAGGTGTTGACATCGGATGTCGTATGAGTCTGTCCATTTTTGATTTATCGGCTTCTTTTATAAAAGGAAGGGATCAGCAATTGCAATCCATTTTGGCGGATCATACCAAATTCGGAATGTATGAAACGCATCAGATCAAAGCGGATCATGAGATTTTTTCCAGGTCGGAGTTCCGGGATATTCCTTTTGTAAAAGGATTATTGGATAAGGCTTATAAGCAATTGGGGACTTCCGGAGGCGGGAATCATTTTGTAGAATTCGGAATCGTAAAACTGGACACGGTATTGCCGGAATGGAAAATACAGCCGGGCGACTATTTTGCTGTATTATCCCATAGCGGATCACGCGGATTAGGAGCAAATATTGCAAAACAGTACACGTATCTGGCTACAAAACAGTGTCCGTTACCTAAAAATGTACAGCATCTGGCCTGGCTGGATCTGAATACGCATGACGGACAGGAATACTGGATGGCTATGAATTTGGCCGGTGATTATGCTAAAGCTTGTCACGATGATATTCACAGACGAATTGCTAAGATACTGGGGAAAAGAGTCGTGGTAACAATTGAAAATCACCACAACTTTGCATGGAAAGAATTTCATGACGGAAAGGAATGTGTTGTACATCGTAAAGGAGCAACTCCGGCTGCCGAAGGACAACTCGGGATTATTCCCGGTTCGATGACAGCTCCCGGTTATATTGTGATGGGGAAAGGAAATCCGGAAAGTCTTAATTCAGCTTCACATGGAGCCGGAAGGGTGTTTTCCAGAGCAAAATGCAAAACAATGTTTACACAAAGTGACATTAAAAAAGAACTTAAAAAGCACGAAGTAACCCTGATAGGAGGGAATATTGATGAAGCTCCGATGGCCTATAAGGATATTATGAAGGTGATGGGGAACCAACAGGAATTAGTCAGTGTAATGGGAACATTTACACCGAAAATCGTGCGAATGGACAAATAACAAATGGAAAAAATAATACAATTAACTTCCGGCAGAGGACCGGAAGAATGTGCCTGGGTAGTCGCCCAGGTACTTAAAAAAGTGTTGGAAGAGGCGAGAACGGAAGGACTTGAAGCACGGGTGTTACAACGCGAAGCGGGATCGGAAAACGGAACGGTTAGTACAGCAACGCTTATTATTAAAGGTGTGGGTAGCGCTGATTTTGTCGATTCCTGGACCGGAACAATACAATGGATTGGAGTTAGTCAGTTTCGAAGAATGCACAAACGGAAAAACTGGTTTATCGGAATTTTTGAAATTCAGCAATCTTCAGTACCGAAAATCTCGTATGTAGATATAAAATACCAGGCGATGCGAAGTTCCGGAGCCGGTGGGCAAAACGTGAATAAAGTGAGTTCGGCCGTACGTGCGACGCATATTCCAACCGGTATCAGTGTGGTAGCAATGGATAGTCGTTCGCAACATCAGAACAAAAAAATAGCAACGGAGCGTCTGGTTGCGAAACTGGAAGAAGCTTCATTAGAATTATTAAAGAAGGAGGTAGAAAAGAAATGGGAAAACCAGTTAAATATTGTAAGAGGAAATCCTAAACGTGTATTTAAAGGAACCGATTTTAAAAAGCAACAAGTGGAAAAAAGCTTTAAATCCACACGACAACAATTAAAAAACAACTTGAAAAACGAGATCGAATGAAAACAGATAAATTAGATAAGTTTTTATTTCAGGCTATGGACGCTTATCCGTCTTACCTGGAAGAAACCGTGGAATCGTTAAGTTATGCGTTATCATATGACGCTAAAAACACAATGGCGCTTTGCCTGTTGGGAAGACTTCACGCGGAACAACTTTACGATTATGAAGGAGCAAAGACCTATTTTGAACAGGCTTTATCCGAAAATATTAATGCTTTGGAAGTGTATCCGTATTTTATCGATACCTTATTGCAGAACGAAGATTTTGATCAGGCGGAAAAGCTAATCGATTTTGCACTGACGATCAAAGGATGTAATAAAGCAGATATTCTTTTGAAAAAGGTAATGTTACTGGAAAGAAAAAGAGAATTCACGGCTGCAAAAGAATTGCTGAAAGAAGTGAAATACAATGTCTATAATTCGGATTTACATTATTATATCTCAGATACTGAAAAACGATTGAAGGAAAAAATCGAATTGTCTGAAGGTAAAAAAGATAAAAAGAGTAAGTCGAAAAAGAAGAAAAAGTAATCGTAAAAAAGCTCCCGAAAGGGAGCTTTTTTTATGCTATTCTAATCCGTCACTTTAAAAGGCAATCAAAACTGACAGCTACCGTTTTAGAAACTTTTTTGCTGACTACACTAGGAATTTCAATGTTGAAATCGTCAGATGTTACATTAAAATTGGCCTGAATGGCAATATCATCGCCCACTTTTTTAATTTTAGCCGGAACTGTTACCTCTTTTGTTTTACCGTGTACTTCCAGTTTGCCCCGGATAGTGAAATCTTTTGCGGTTTCTGTCAGAGCGCCTACTTTAAAATTGTCGATTTTACCTTTAAAAGTGGCTTTCGGATAACGATCACTTTCAATATAGTTTTCATTAAAGTGCTCTTCCATCAACGCAATTTTAAACCGAAAACTTTTAACCAGTACCAGACTGGCAATTTCTCCGTTCTCCGTATTCAATACAAAAGTTGCGTTACGGCTTTTGGCTTTAACTTCTTCAAAAGCAGGAACTGATGCTTCAAAAGTGATTTCACCGGTTTTGGTTACTTTTTTTGATTGTGCCTGTACTGCTGTAACAGCAAAAAACAGTGCGAGAAAATATACTATTCGTTTCATGATTCATGATTTATTATTCGACAAGACCGTTATTATTCCATTCTATTATTTTGTTGATTGAAGTCTGTGGTAATCGGGTTCCGCCTAATGGCATCATACCATCTGCACCTTGTGGCCGGGATATCCGATCAATGAGTCCCCGGTTTAATACCGCATTTTTAACATCGGCATATGTCATTAACGACATGGGAGCTCCGTTGGAAGGAATTGTACCGTGACACGAAATGCAATTATTGGTGATAATACTTTTAACGGCATTGGTATAGGTGATCGGTTCCGAACCGGAATCATTGATCAAAAGATCAGAATCAGAATCGTTGGTGCAGCCCGTTAACAATAAAAAACCGGATAATACGGTGAATAATAATTTTAATTTCATTTGGTTTGATTATTTAGTTAAAGTTATGATTAAAATTTAATTTTTGAAACATAATATTGTTAATTTTGTATTGATTAAATAAAAAATTTATGAAAAAAAAGAGAGTTGTAATAATTTTGATACTGTTGGTAATTCTGGGGTTTGCCGGGTATGCTTATTTGTATCAGGGACATCGTGATATCGCTTCCGAAAAAGAAAGTTATCTGGTAACGGCTAATTCTATTTTTAGCGAATTTCAAACCAGTGAAGCGAAAGCAAATCAGAAATATCTTGATAAAACGATAGAAGTTTACGGGAAAATCAGCAGTGTGGATCCGGAAGCGAATTCAATAATTATTGATGAAAAACTATTTGTTGTTTTTAAAGAGAAAATCAAACCGGAAGAACTGATGGTACTGTCTAATGTTAAAGTAAAAGGGCGCTTTATCGGTTATGATGACCTGTTAGGGGAGCTTAAGATGGATGAATGTTCTCTGGTAAAATAAAAAATACTGTAAAAACAAAATAAACCTGAACCAATTATACTTTTATGAAAAAAAGTTTACTCTCTTTACTCTTATTGCCTTTTTGTGCATCGGCTCAAAATGATTTGTTATCGGAAATCGATACGGTAAAAACCGATAATCGGGTCGAATCGGTATTTAAATCGTTGAAAATTGTTAATCTCGAATCGACTAAACTGGCCGCAAAAGGCGATTTTTATTTTATTGTAGCGCATCGCTTCGGTTATGTAAAACACGGTTTTGAAGATTTTTTCGGAATGGACGATGCTAATACGCAGATCAAGTTTACTTATGGATTGACAAATTGGTTAACAGCACATGTTTCCCGTAGCGGATTTCAGAAAACCTATGAAATGGCCGTAAAATATCGGTTAATGGCACAGGAAAAAGACGGATTTCCGGTTACTTTGGTCGGATTCAATAGTTTGGCGATTAATACGGAAATGAAAAAAGAAGACTATCCGAATTTAAAGTTCGACAATCGTTTAAGCTATGTAACTCAATTGCTTATTTCAAGGAAATTTACCGAGCGACTTTCGTTAGAATTGGCGCCGACCTATTTCCATGAGAATACAATCCGTGATTTTCTGGATGCCGATAATAATGTTATAACGCCAAATCCGCAATCGAATGATCAGTTTGCTTTGGGGATGGGCGGGCGTTATAAGCTCACCAAGCGTTGGTCAATTAATATGGATTATGCGGCTCATTTAAACCGGGCTAAAAATTCAATCTATACCAATCCGTTGTCTATCGGGGTCGATCTGGAAACCGGCGGACACGTATTTCAGATGCATTTTACCAATTCGAGAGCGATGAATGAAGCCGGATTTTTAGGACAAACAACCGGAGATTGGGGAAAAGGAGAGATCTCGTTCGGATTTAATCTCGTTCGTGTATTCTAAAATAAAAAACCTGTCGGTAGGTTCCGACAGGTTCTGATATAGAAAGAGCGGTCTTTGATTCAGGCCGCTCTTTTTGTTTTAATTTTTGATGAATTTCGTACTTAGTTTTTCTCCGGTACTACTTTCAATATTCAGAATATAAGTTCCTTGTGACAGACTACGTACATCGATTACGTCAGCATCAATCGTAGTTGATAATGAAATACGTCCGGTAACATCATAGAAAATTGCTTTGCTGGCAATAACACTAGGATCGCTGAACTGTATTTTAATAAAATCACGGGAAGGATTCGGATAAATCGCAAATTGCTCTTTATTGTGATCGGTTGTACTCAGCGTATTACCTTCTACAACAACCAAGTGTTGGTTTTGATTCACATTAGTGTAAGTGTCAACAATACCTGAAGGCCATTTTATCACGACAAGATCTGCTTTTACAGCATTTCCTAACCCGAAATGAACATTAAGGGAACTCATGTTTCTAAAACCGTCACCACTTCTTACATCACGAATTTGTTTTCCCCACGGACCGTAAATTTCAACTCGGGCACCAATACCGTTAGCGTTACTTTGAATTCCTTTTAACGATAATTTTAACCATTTATTAGCGTTAGGAGTATTCAGGTAAATATTATCTCCGTTATGAATGTCAAGGAATCCGTCGTTATTTAAATCACCGATCGGACCATTGGAAATACCACCTAAAGCTTGTTTTGTAAAAGTCATATTACCATTGTTGAACAGTATCGTATTTCCGGGACCGAAAATATCAATATAGCCGTCATTGTTAAAATCGTGGGCCACATTTTCTTGCCCTAAACTGGTTAAAGCAGGAATACCGGTAGTTGAAGTTATATCGGTAAAAGTACCGTCTCCGTTATTTCGCATTAGCTTATGCATTCCGTTAGTATTGGAACTGGCGCCCACAAAAACATCCATGTCACCGTCATTATCAAAATCGCCCCAGGCAGATGACCAGGTTTGAATCGGATCAGCTAAACCGGCTTGAGCGCTAACATTTGTAAAAACACCGTTACCGTCATTACGATGTAACTCGTTAATACTGGCTGAAATATTTCCGCCGCGACATTTCGCAATAAATAAATCGGAATCACCGTCATTGTCATAATCAACCCAAATAGAACCGTAATTTCCACCTTGAAGATGATCGCCAAGTCCGCCCTGGCGGTAGGTCAGATTGTTGTTCCCGTCATTTATAAAAATAACATTCGGGTTTACATCATGACAAACAAAAATATCCAGATGGCCATCATTGTTAAAGTCGATAAAGTTAGTACGCTGACAGAAAATATATTGAGAGAATGACTGAGCAATATAAGCAGAACCATCGGCATTGGACTTAACAAATGTTGCGCCGTTACCACCACCGAAAATCAGATCATTGTACCCGTTTTTATCCAGATCACCGGCAGCAATACTCCAGGAAGGAAGATGGGAAACTCCTGATAACGGAAAGGTTGTGCCGGTATAAGTACCGTTTGCCGACTGGTATAAAATGCGCATTTGGTTGTTACCCACAGCAACGATATCATCCAGATAATCGCCGTTCATATCCACAACGCAATTCTTGTAGGAAAAACCGGCAAGTGATTGTGGTTGCACTGTAAAACTTATTAGCGGAGCTATATAAGGTTGTTCGGTAAGAGAGAAATCAAAACCGATAGCATCCCATTTATTGTCAAAAACGATATAATAGGTATTGCCCTGAAAAGCGCTGAAACTCGCAACAGAGGTACTTCCGTTTCCGCTGTCATCATCGCCGGTTACGCAAGTTATAGCGCCACAGCTACCTTTGTAAACATGGATACGGGTATCTCTGCCGTTACTGGCCGGAAGATCGGTTGATACTGTCACGCTGAAGTTACCGGTAGGTGTATAGGAATACCACTCGAAAGCAGTTCCTAATGAAGGACTTCCGGGAACACAGGTTTGCGACGGAACTCCTGTTCCGTCAATAAAAGGAACGGTATATTGTCCGGCTCCAATTGCAAGAGCGGTACCACAAGTGTTTTGGGCATGTAGATTTACATATCCCAGCAAGAAAAGTAATAAGGTAATTTTTTTCATGTCGTTTTGTGTTTTTTGGTTATTAGATAAGATTTAGGATTAAGGGCAAGTCGGATTTAATGAACTGATCCATTGTTCGATCATTTGAAGCGCTTCTTCGTGTGCTATAGTACGACCTAATAATGGCATTCGATTAGCTTCATCAGTCGATTGTAGTCGGAAATGTAGCATGGAACGCTGAAACTTACCGCGACTTACAATATGAGTCAGATCGTTATCGATAAATTCCTGCGGTTGTACGCAAATCCCAAGATTAACCGGATTTGTGGTTTCACTAAAAGCAAAACGCATCGGGCGGTAATCACAATGACTGTTTTGAGAGTGACAGTGCGCACAGTTAATGTCCAGATAAGAACGCACTCGTAATTCCAGTGGTTGAGAAGTATCCTGCCAGTTTATTGTACTGGTAATAGTAGAAGGGTAGCCGGATTGTAACATACCGCGCTCCATCCATTTTGTAAGCTGATTTTTAGCTCCGTCAGTATAATTATAAGTAATGTTGAGGTTTTGCGGTTTAGGGCCGATCGGAATGGCTTTTTCATCTTTTTTATGACAGGTAAGACATTCTACAGCAGAAGGAATACGATAATTAGTGGACTTCGTTTGATTGTTTTCTGTCCAGGTTAACGATCGGAAACTGCCGTTCATATCAAGAACAGCTTCGGTTTGTGTATCGTTCCATATATAATTGGCAAAAACCCACTGGTCGACACCTTCATTGTCAACTCCTTTTTTGATCATTAGTCGGGTTTCAATAATCTGAGTTTTATTTTCCGGTTGAACATTATCGTAATAAAAAGTTTTGATCAACACTGTTCCGATAGGAAATTTTAATACAGTTCCGTCACCGTTATACACGGCTTTGGTATTTTCGGGCATCCATACAAAACGTTTTTTATGCGCATAATCGGTAAATAATCCGCTAGCGATTTCATAGGGTAATACGCGTTCATTAGGGGTATTGTTTTTAAGCGCACCGGTAAAAAAATGGTAATCCGAAAGATTTTGATAGGGAACCTGAGCCAGATTTACTGAAACAGGAGTTCCCGTAGGAGTTGGAGTGGTGATTTCTGTATATTCATCATTGTCAGATTGACAGGAAAATAATACAAAAAGCACCAGTGTAAGCAGTAATGATGGGGAAAAGTAGTTTTTTTTCATGTAATTGTTATTCAAATGTTTATGTTTTGTATAACAAATATATAGGAATTACTTATTTAATTTTTAATTAACATTAATTTTAAAAAATATTAATTTTTTTGTTAAAAATATTTAGTATGATATTGTGGAATTGCTGACTTTAAATGAATTGTGTTATTGATGTGTAAGACCCGGAAAGCATTAGGTTTCCGGAGAGTGTTCATTTGTAATTTGGATTCTTTGCAACTTAATTTCCGTTCTTTTCTCTTTTCGTGCTATTGTTTGTTGCGATAGCGATAATTGGTTAAATTGTCTAAGGTTGTGCGTTTTTTGTCTGTTTTATTTCAAATTGATCTTTTTAAATTTGTGATAAGATTGTATGTCACGATGATCTCTAATATTTTCCTCTATTAATGGTGGTTGTTTTTTGTTTACTCCATGATATTGAGCATTGAAATAGTTTTGGAGAAAAGATTCTTTTATTAATTAAAAGAATAGCAATTAAACCCCATCGTTAAAATTTCTTTTCCCCTTTATTTAATTGTTTCCGGATGGAATCATGATGTCGTTTATTAATCATGAATAAAATATAGTTTATGAAAAGAAGATTACAAGCTTTAGCGTTTTGTTGTTTGACCGTTTTTGTTTCTTTTTCGGGTTGGAGTCAGGAAATACAGATCCCGGTACTTGATTTGGTTAGTGAAACTGTTATTTTTAATCAAGATGTTTGGAATGAAGCTGTTTCTGCTCAAAATATTTCGACTGTAACAATGACTAAAAAAGTTCTTTTAGCGGATGATTTTTTGTTAGCACATCAAAGTAAAATAACAGGTTTTCATTTTTTCGGGCAATTTGGAACTACTGTTTCAGAAAATTTACCTCCTGTTTTAGGTGTTCATTTGTATGTCATTAAAAATAGCAGTCTCGCCGAAATGGTACTTCCGGATGCTTATATAGCTCATTTTTATCTGGAAGAAGGTAATCCGGGATTAGGGATAACTCGTGAAAATGAAAAAACGTCCTTTCATGTTGATTTAGGCTTAGCTGGTGAAGAATTGATTTTAGAAGGTCAAACAACCTATTGGCTGGCTTTTGCACCTGAAGTGAATACGATTGACTTACCGGAAGATCAGATGTGGTATTGGTATACGGGAGATGGAGGAAGCCATGATCCTAGGCGATTGAAAACGGGAGCAACAAGTTGGGAAAACGATAATGTACCTTTCGCTTTAGCCTTTAGTATAGAAGGAGAGAATGAGGTATTGGGGAGATCGGATTTCGGTAAAGGAACTGTTTCCGAAAAGGTATTCCCAAATCCGTCAAATGGTATTTTTACGATTGCTTCTGATAAAGAGATTACTTCTGTCGAAGTTTATACACTAACGGGACAATTGCTGCTGAAAGGGAATTCTCCAAAGGCAGATCTGACAGATTATCCCAATGGAGTTTACCTGTTAGTTGTTAATTATGCAGATGGTTATAGTTCTAATAGAAAACTGATTAAGAATTAAATCGGTAAAGAATCGTGGTAATTTTCAAAACACGTATCTCAGGATAGTGTAAAAATAAGCGATGATTAAAATAGGATTTTAAAGAAAGTACTAGCTTATAAGTCTACTTGTTGTAAAAAAGAAAAAAGGAATCAATTCCCTTTTTTCTTTTTTGATTTATAAGGTTAGTATAGCACCGTAATCAGAAAGTCGGTCCAAAGCTTCCCGGCTTGTATGATCAAAACTATTGGTGTCTTCCATATGTTCCTTTTTGGCTTTAATCCGTCGAAGAGAATCGTAAAAACGACGTACTTCATCCAGTGTAGTTAATATCGGTCTTGGAACGGCTACAGTGTTACCGTCATCGTCTTTGGCGACCATTGTAAAGTAGGAAGAATTACTATGCTTTATTTTTCCGGTTTGAATGTTTTGTGATATAACCCGAATACCTACCACCATCGAACTTCGTCCTACATAATTCACACAAGCTTTTAATGTGACCAGTTCGCCTACTTCAATCGGACTTAAAAAATCAACGGTATCTACAGACGCCGTCACACAATAACGTCCCGAATATTTCGAGGCGCAGGCAAATGCAATTTTATCCATTAAAGAAAGAATATAACCACCGTGTATTTTGCCGCTGAAGTTGGAATGAGACGGCAACATTAACTCCGAAATACTAATCCGGGATGTGTTGATTTTTTTCGAGTCCGTATTCATAATTTATTCGGTTAATTCGTTATTGGCATTAGCTCTGTTGATAATACTTTCGGGTAAAGCCTTTTTAGCTTTCGCTCCCATCTTTTTAAGTTTTTCTACACTTGTGATCAGATTTCCTTTTCCGTCAACCAATTTATTCATTGCACCCTGATATTCTGTTTTGGCTTCGTCCATCTTTTTACCGATCTTGATAAGATCATTTACAAAACCTTCAAATTTATCATATAAAGCACCGGCCTGTCGGGCAATTTCATAAGCGTTTTCCTGTTGCTTCTGATTGGTCCACATACTGTCGATAGTGCGAAGCGTAGCCAGTAATGTCGATGGTGTTACAATAACAATATTCTTTTCAAAAGCTTTATTGTATAAAGTAGCATCTTCGTTTAAAGCAATCGCAAAAGCCGGTTCCATCGGAATAAAAAGCAATACGAAATCCGGACTTTCCATTTGATACAGATCATGATAGTTTTTACTGCCCAATTGCTCCACGTGACGCTTAATGGAACTAACGTGTTCTTTCAGATAATGAACACGGGTAGTTTCGTCATCTTCGTTAACATAGCGTTCATAAGCCGTAAGGGAAACTTTTGAATCCACGATCATTTTCTTTCCGTCCGGAAGATTAATCACTACGTCCGGCTGAACACGGGCGCCTTCTTCTGTTACAAAACTTTGTTGTACTTCATATTCACGGCCTTTTTCCAAACCGGATTTTTCCAACACTTTTTCGAGAATTAATTCACCCCAGTTTCCTTGCATTTTAGTATCACCTTTTAACGCTTTGGTCAGGTTCAGCGTTTCTTTGCTCATTTGCTCATTCATTTCCCGTAAGCCTAGTATTTGCTGACGTAAAGCAGCGTGATAGTCGATACTTTCTTTGTGTGTATCTTCTACCTTTTTCTCAAACAGATGAATCCGCTCTTGTAAAGGGGATAGTATGTTTTTTAAGTTTTCTTTGTTTTGTTCGGTGAATTTTGTGGTTTTTTCTTCCAGGATTTTATTAGCCAGATTTTCGAATTCTTTAGTGAATTTTTCCTGTAGCTGATTCACTTCTTCTTTTTGTTCTTTATTGCGTTCCCACAGGTTTTCGAAATCGGCTTCTTTTTTAGAAAGCTGAATGATAAGTGCTTCTTTTTCAGTGCGTATGTTTTCTTTTTCGGTATTGGATTGTACTAAAAGCTGATCCAATTGACTACGTTCCTGTGAAAATTGCTGTTTAAGCTGGTCAATTTGAAGTAATAAACCGTTAATGCGTTCTTCTAAACCGGATTTTTCAGATTGGGATCGGGCTGAAAATAAAAGCTTCCCGATAAAAACTCCGATTGCTAAGGCGATTATAAATGCGGCAAGTATAACAAGTGTTTGTGACATCGTTAAATTTAATTTTTTAGGTTTTGTAAAAGTAGGTATTTGTTTTTTAGAATGCTAAAAAATACCGCCGGAACAATATTACTGAACCGTAACTAAATAGACTCAAATATAGTAAAAACAAAAGGGTACGGTATTGAGGAAATCCGTATATACGACTTAATATAGTTGATCATGTTATAAATCCGAAACCGACTAAAATATTGATGAAGTAACAATCGGAATTGTCGGAAGTTAAAAAGAATTAGAAACTGTTGTGATGCGTTTTTTTTAGCAAAGCAATTAGTTCGTCTTTTTCCTGAAGTCGTTTTTCATATTGATCAATTAATTTTTCATAAACCTCATTAAGGACAATTAGACTATCTCGTAATAGCAATTTGTCCTTTTGTTTTTTTGTTGAGGTGTTGTCCTTATGCTTGGATAAAAAGCTTTTGGGTTTGACTTCAAAGATAACGCTCAGCTGTTCGATGTGGGATGCCCATGATTGACTTTCTCCGTTTTCGATTCGGGCATAAGCCGATTGGGAGATATTAAGTTTTTCTGCTACTTCTTCCTGTGAATAACCTCTTGTTTTTCTCAAATGGCGAATTTTTGCTCCTACAGTCCGATTCATGAAAATGCTTTTTTTTAATGTCCTAAAAATAGGAAAAATAAATATTATCCTATAAAAAACGGGTAGAATTACCCTTAAAACGAATAAGGATCTGTTTTTTTAGTCCTTAAATTTGAAAAAATAGGATTTTGAATTGTTTTTAAATGCGACTTATTTGTTTTTAATATGGTTCAAAATGTATTGTTTTTTATTGGTGGAAAAGTCAATATAAGGTGTCAAAAAGATTACCGATACGAATGATTCAGAAGCTCAATTTTTAAGAAGTGCAACCAAACAAATCTATTATATATGAAACGCTTAAATTTAAAAAAGAAAGTGGTATCCGTATTAACGGATAAAGAAAAAGCAAACATCCAGGGTGGAGGAACTAACGAGACTTGCGCTAGCTTTAATACCGAAATTCAATGGACTAAAGAGCCATGTGGTATTAAATTGACAAGAATTGATTGCGTTAGTGTGAAAATCGAATGTGTTACACATTTGGTTTGCCCTACGACTACCCTTGAGGAAATGTAAGAGGACTTTCGCAAAATAAAATAGCATTTACAGCCTTTTGTCAAAAAACAAAAAGTAAAGTAAGCTGTTTTAAACCGTTGGAGAATAGAAATCTCCAACGGTTTTGCATTTTAAAACGATCATAAATTTTATTTCATTTATGAAATTGGATAGCTATAAGGAACTGAGTGCAATAGCTGCACAACTCCAAAATGAAGCCGTACTTTTCGACGACAAAAAAGCGGCTCAGATTGGATTACATAATGGATTATCGGGTGTTATACTGGCATTGGCTGATATCCGAAAAGAATTTCCGGAACTGATTAATCCGGAGATATTCGGAAAATATATTGAAAGAGCCTACGCAATATTGGCCGAGAGTGAAGTGTGTTACCCGTCTTTTAGCGGCGGATTGGCCGGATATGCCTTTTTATTACAACAATTGGCAGCAGAACACTATATCGATGGATCGGATTATCATGAAGTCATTGCGGAAATCGATGAAATCATAATTGAACATCTGGAGAATGATTTGGAAGGTGATCATCTGGATATTTTACACGGAGCTATTGGAATGGCTTTATATCTTATCGATAAAGAGCAGTACGAATATGCAGAAAAAATAATTGACAGGTTAGATCAAAGTGCTATAAGAGAGGGAAATCGTTGCTATTGGCGAACATTCGATTATTATAAAACGCAAAAATACCGAATCGATTTCGGACTCGCACACGGTAATGCTGGAATCCAGTTTTTTTTAGGAAAATGCCTGAAGAAGGGAATCAAAACCGATACCTGTACGAAAATGTTAAACGAAAGCCTGGCCTTTTATCAGCATACGATACAGGATGTAAATCTGGTGAAATCCTATTATCCGACAATATGGGTAGAAGACGACTATCTGACCGGGAAAACAAAACCGGAAATTTCAAGAGTAGCCTGGTGTTATGGCGATCTGGGGATATTGTTTACGCATTTATTAGTAGCAGATGCGTTACAGGATGAGTTGTTAAAAACGAAAACAATTCAACATCTTATACAGGTAGCAGGAAGGAGAACTGAAGAGGAAGTGATGTATAACGATGCCGGATTTTGCCACGGAACCTGTGGTTTGGTACTGCTTTTTAAAAACGCGTATGATCAAACCGGTGAAGGCGCTTTTCGGGAAGCATCTGAGTACTGGCTACAGAAAACGTATGACTATAAATTAGAAAAAAACGATCAGGTGGCTTATTCGTTGTATGATGGAAGCATCAGGAATGAAACGGATCCGACCTTACTGGAAGGACTTGCGGGAGTAGCAGCGTCTTATCTTTCGGTACTTTCAACTGCCGGAACACCTTTAATTGATAAAGCCGTATTTATCAGGTTCTAATAATACAACACAATAGTTTATGGAATGGAACAAAATGCCCTATACTAGTTTTGATAATTATATACTGAGAACACCTTTAATGCCGGTTGGTTTCTTTTCGAAATTGATGGCGGAAAGTAGTGTGGATAATGAAAAACTGAAATTGCAATTTGAAAACCCGGTCGTGAAAGAAGCGGTTTTTCTGGCTTCACCGGTTTTGTATCGCGAAATTGTAAAATGGACGGAAGGAAAAATAAAAGAAGATAAAGAAGCGGAGAAGATTAAACTCTCTTTCCTGAAATATCTGACCCGAATGGCTTCGCGACCGACACCTTTTGGTCTTTTTGCTGGTTGTGGATTAGGATCATTTTCGGATGAAAATAATATTCGAAATACCGATTATACCCGAAATAAGCGACATACCCGATTGGATATGAATTTTGTAGGCGCTTTAAATCAATTGTTTACAAGCGATGCCAATATCCGGGAACAATTACGCTATTATCCGAATACCAGTTTGTATTTTATTGGTGATCAAATTAGATATGTTGAATGTTTGTATAAAAACGGAAATCGGATACATCATCTGGTTGAAATTGAAACATCCGATTATATTCGGGATTGCGTTGAAAAAGCGCGGCAGGGTATCTCAAAAGGCGTATTGATTGAGCAGTTGATCTCAGATGAAATTACAAAAGAGGAAGCAACGGATTTTATTGATGAATTGATCGATAATCAGTTGTTGGTTAGTGAAATGGAACTTTCCGTTTCGGGAGAAGAATTTATCGGTCAAACACTCAAAATTTTAAAAAAATTAAAGGGAGTCGATACTCTTGTTGATTTGCTGGAGGAAACTGCTGTAAAAATAGCAGAACTGGATCGTACTATGGGGAACGATCCGGAAGTGTATACGGAATTGATTGAAACACTTCGGCGTTTTGAAATCCCGTTTGATGAGAAGTATATTTTTCAGACGGATATGATTCTGAATGCCGACCGAAATGTATTGGCTCCGGAAACGACGCTTCCGCTACAAAAAGCAATTGTATTTCTAAATAAGATTACACCGAAAAACGATAACCCGCAATTACAAAAGTTTACTGAAAAATTCCGACAGCGCTATGAAGACCGGGAAGTGCCGCTTGCTTTGGTTCTGGATAACGAATTAGGTATCGGTTATCCGGTAAATAATTATAAAGGAGGAATGAATTCGTTACTCAATAATATTAATTTACCGGGTGTAGGAAGACAAAGGCCGAAAGAAGTCCGTTGGGCGGCGATTGACAGTATTTTATATCGGAAGATGCAGGAGGCTCGCGAAAATAAAAGTGAGGTCATTCGGATGACAGATGAAGATGTAAAAGGTTTGGAAGCAAGTTGGGACGATTTGCCGGATACTTTTTCGGTAACTACTGAAATGATAAACGGATCGGAACAGCAACAGTTTGTAATTCGATCGGTTGGAGGATCCGGAGCTGCGAATCTGATGGGACGCTTTTGTCTGGGTGATGCCGGAATTGATCAGCATGCGCGAAAAATTATCCGGGCGGAAGAACAATTAAATCCGGATAAATTAGTATCGGAAATTATTCACTTACCGGAAAACAGAGTCGGAAATGTATTAATGCGACCGGATTTCAGACAATTTGAAATCCCGTATTTGGGAGCTTCGGCAAAACCGACTGAAAATCAACTGCTGATTAACGATTTATTGGTGTCGGTAAAATCAGGTAAAATTGTACTTCGTTCCCGAAAACACAATAAGGAAATACTACCTCGTTTGACCAATGCACATAATTATTCCTATAATGCTTTACCGGTATATCATTTTTTATGTGACTTGCAAACGCAGGGAAAACGTGGCGGTTTGTATTTTAACTGGGGCGTACATCGTGATGAATGCGACTTCCTGCCCAGAGTAGAATACGACGGCATTATTCTGTCGAAAGCAAAATGGAAAATCACGGCAAAAGAAATGGAAGAAATCAACACAATTGATACGGTTTCGGGATTGCCGGAAATTAAAAAATGGAGGGAAAAAAGACAAATTCCGGATCATGTGGTTTTGGTCGAAGGCGACAATAAATTACTGTTAAATCTGGAAAATATTACATCGTTCCGTATGTTGGTTTCGGCTGTAGCGAAAAGAAACGTGTTTGAACTTGAAGAATTTCTTTGTGGCGATGAAACAATCGTAAGCGGAAAAGGATCGGATCATTTTGCTAACGAGTTTATTTTTTCCTTTTTTAAAACAATGCCCAAATAGTGTGAGTATGAAGACAAATACCAAAACATCTTTTATTTTAGGAGAAGAATGGTTATATTATAAAATATACACCGGATTTGCGACAACAGATGCAATTCTGTATAATCAGTTGTACCCTATAATTACCGGTTTACTGCGTGACGGATTGATTGATAAGTGGTTTTTTATCCGTTATACCGATCCGGAACATCATCTGCGCTTGCGTTTACATCTGATAAAACCGGAACATATCGGAACGGTAATTCTGGCTTTTCAACATGTTTTTCGCCGTCTGACAGATCAGCATAGTGTGTGGAAAATTCAAACGGATACCTATGAAAGGGAACTGGATCGATATGGGCATGAGCTGATAGAACAAGCGGAAACGCTATTTTTCTATGATAGTGAATGTATCGTTAATTTGCTTTCGGTATTGGAAACAACTGATGATGAAAATGAAAAATGGATAACGGGTATGGCCGCAATTGATACTTTTTTAGATGTTTTTCGTTATGATTTTGAAGCAAAAAGAGCTTTGATGGAACAACTTAGAACCTCCTTTTTCAAAGAGTTTAAAGTCGGTACAGGAACGAAAAAAGAGCTAAGTACCAAATACCGGAACCATAAAAATGAGATCGAACGTTTTATGAAATTGACTTCACAAACCAATGATCTTAAAGCGATATTGGATAAACGAAATAGCAATATTACAGAACAGGCAGATAATATCCGGGAGCAATTATCGGATCCGGTTACAATAAACACCCTGTTAGGAAGCTATATTCATATGACGATGAACCGGTTGTTTGATTCTAATAACCGACAATGTGAAATGATTCTGTATGATCTGTTATGCAGTTATTATACTTCGGTATTAGCCCGGCAAAAGAAAGAACAACAGGTTTTGTCGGAATAAACGGTTAGGGTAAAAAGTGTACTTTTGCGGAAAAATAACCAACGCATGTCACACCGCCATTTCCTGATCCATAAACCGCACGGCTACCTAAGCCAGTTTATTTATGAAAAGAAAAGACATAAAAAACTACTGGGTGAACTATATTCTTTTCCGGAAGGAACTATGGCTATCGGACGATTGGATGAAGATTCGGAAGGCTTGTTGTTACTCACTACAGATGGTGTGATGAGTGAAAAAGTGCGAAGTAAAAAAGTCGCTAAAGAATACTATGCTCAGGTCGACGGAATGATCAGACCTGAAGCGGTTACTGCACTACAAAAAGGCGTGGAAATAGGGGTAAAAGGAACCCGATATACAACCCGGCCTTGTTTAGCGGAAATAATAACGGAACTTCCGGATTTTATTGGTCCGGGTAGGAGAATTCGCGATGAACGACATGGGCCAACCAGTTGGGTTTCGATCACTTTAACCGAAGGGAAATACCGTCAGGTGCGTAAAATGACAGCCGCAGTGGGATTTCCTACGTTGCGATTAGTACGGGTTCGGGTAGGAAATTTATCCTTGCAAAATCTTAACGCCGGAACGGTTCGGGAAGTAGATCATTTTGATTTGCCGGAACAGGTATAAAAAGTACTCTCATCCGGAATTATCTCTTTAAAAATGATATTCCGTTTACCTTTCCATTCTGAATATTGTCTACATTTGATGTTCTAAACGAAGCAAACAAAAAACACAAATTATGGCAACAGTAAATCCTTATTTAACATTCAACGGCACCTGTGAGGCAGCCTTTGATTTCTATCAGTCGGTATTTGGCGGCGAGTTTCAGTACAAAGGGAAATTTAAAGATATGCCTTCGGAAGAACCGATAGCAGATTCTTTAAAAGAAAAAATCATGCACGTGAGCTTGCCAATCGGCGGAGCAGTATTAATGGGAAGTGATTCCGGTGAAGGTTGTGGCGGTCACGCAGTTACAGTTGGTGATAATATCTCAGTTTCGATAAACACGGATTCAGAAGATGAAGCAAAACGTATTTTC
Source organism: Flavobacterium cerinum (assembly GCF_024496085.1). Lineage (NCBI taxonomy): Bacteria > Pseudomonadati > Bacteroidota > Flavobacteriia > Flavobacteriales > Flavobacteriaceae > Flavobacterium > Flavobacterium cerinum. The sequence goes on from NZ_CP101751.1 coordinate 1,948,810, forward strand.
GAAGGATTATCAGCCGGAGGAAAAGTAACCATGCCTTTGGAAAAAACGTTCTGGGGTGCGTTATTCGGAATGTTTACCGATAAATTCGGAATTAACTGGATGGTCAACTACGATTACGGACAGCAAGAGTAATATAAAAAAGCCTGTCAGGTTTCTAAAACCTGACAGGTACTTGTTTAAAAAATCTCGTCAAAAAAGTCCAGCATAGCTTTCCAGGAACGTTTGGCTGCTTTTTCGTTATAAGCTACACCTTTGCTGTTGTCAGTTCCGGCATCTTTATGGGTAAAACCGTGAACGGAATTAGCATAATAAACCATTTGCCAGTCGGCTTTGGCATCCCGCATTTCTTGTTGGAAATTTTTAATATCGTTTTCCGGAACATAAGGATCATCTGCACCGTGAAGAACCAAAACTTTAGGTTGGATGAGATTTGTTTTTTCGCCGGGTTCTTTTGCAAGTCCGCCGTGAAATGAAACAACACCTTTAACCGGTAAATTAGCCCGGGCCGCTTCAATAGCACCGGTTCCTCCGAAACAATAACCGATTACGGCTAGTTCTTTAGGATTGGCACCTTGCTTGATCAATTCGTCTAGTGCCAGTCGGATTCTTTTTTGATATTCGATCGGGTTCTTTTTATAATATCCGGCGCGTTCACCCGCTTGTTTGGTGTTTTCCGGTTTGTTGCCAACACCATATATATCCGCTACAAAAGCATAATAACCAAGTTTTTCTAAATCCTGTGCGCTTTCTTTTGCATTGGCATCAATTCCCATCCAGGCAGGTAAAACCAAGACACCCGGTTTATTAGCCTTTGCTTTTTTTGGACTTGCGAGAAAACCTTGTAAGGGTTGCTTCCCGTCAGAATAGTCGATTGTTTTTAATTGCGCCTGAGCAGTGATGCCGGTTACGATCAATATCAGAGCTGTGGTAGGTTTTTTCCAGTTCATAACAATTCGTTTAGGTTAGCTAAAATTACAAAACCCAACCGGATTAACGAATGATGAACTTCCCTTTTTCACTGTCAAAAACAATATTTTCATCTTTGAATAAGCGATCGAAAGTATGATTGGCGATAAAATTGCAAGGCGTATCCTGTAATACTTCACCGGGTAACATTACAATCATTTCATCGCTTAATTGAATTGCTAAATCAATATCGTGAGAGGAAAACAAAATGCACTTACCGGTTTCATGCGCCAGTCGTTTTAATAATTGATATAAAGTTACTTTGTGTAACAAGTCCAGATGGGTTGTAGGTTCATCCAGAATGATAAGCGGTGTATCCTGAGCCAATGCGCGGGCAACTAATACTTTTTGTAATTGTCCGTCACTGATTTCATAATGTCTTTTATCTGCCAAATGGGTAATTTGGCTTAGTTCCAATGCTTCTTTTACTTTAATCGTATCGAGATCGGATAAGGTGCCCAACCAGTTGGTATAAGGCTGTCGACCGAGTGCAACTAATTCAAAGACGGTAAGATTGCTCGGAGGTAATTTTTCAGTCAGTACAACACTTAAATGTTGTGCCAGTTCAACCGGTTCATAGCTGTTAATGTTCTTCTGATTCAGTAAAACGTTACCTTTTAGCGGTTTTTGTATTCCGGTAATGGTTCGCAATAAGGTCGATTTACCAATTCCGTTACTACCGATTAATGTGATCAGTTTTCCTAACGGAAATTCCAGATGTAACTGCTCGGCGATAACCGTTGCGGCCTTTTTGGATTTATAACCGATACTTAAGTCGGATGTCACTAATATGTTGTTTTTTGGCACTTCCATTAGTTCATCATTTTACGTTTTCGAAGCAATAACCAAATTACTACCGGCGCACCGATTAACGATGTGATAGCATTGATCGGTAATGTCATCTCACTACCCGGCAATTGTGAAAGGCAGTCGCATAAGAGCATAATTGCAGCACCGAGTAATAAAGTACCCCAAAATAAAACAGCGTGATTACTGGTTTGAAATACCAGTTTGGCCATATGCGGAACTGCGAGACCTACAAAAGCGATCGGACCGGCAAAAGCGGTAATACTACCGGCAAGTAAACTGGTCGCGATAATAATGATAAAACGAACTTTACCGAAATTAATACCCAGACTTCGGGCATAATTTTCACCTAAAAGCAGCGCATTTAACGGTTTAATGCTGATCAGACTTAATATTAGTCCGATAAGAACCGTTGAGAAAAGTATAATGATAGCGGTCCAGGAAAGATTGCCGAGGCTTCCCAATGACCAGAATGTAAATTTTTGTAGTTGTTCAGCTGTACTGAAATAGGTAAGTACGCCCACGATCGCAGAAGTAAAGTTACCGAACATTAACCCGACAATCAGTATGGCCATGGTATCTCTTAGTTGACGCGATACAAACAGAACGGCCAACAATACTGAAAAGCTACCCAAAGTAGAAGCGATCACAATACCATAAGACGATACGACCAATTCCCGTAAGAATGTAGGTAGCAATCCGGCGCCTAATATGATAAAAGCAACGCCCAGACTGGCTCCGGAACTTAAACCCAAAACATAAGGCCCGGCAAGCGGATTACGAAACAAAGTTTGCATTAATAAACCGCTGATTGATAATCCCATTCCGGCTAAAATAGCAGTAATCGCTTTCGGTAAACGGTAGTTGAGAATAATATATTCCCATGATTTTTTTGAGACTTCATTACCGATAAGGCTGTTCAGAATTTCTTTTAGCGGTATGGCAACAGATCCTGTTCCGATATTGATCAGAAAAAGCCCGATAAGACTGATGCTTAACAATCCGAAGAGTAGTTTATTTCGGTTGGCAGGTGTCAAATTAATTCAGTTTTTGGAAAAAATACAATTGATAATCCGGTAATAATTCCGGATGTACAATACGGATCATATCTTTTAATACCAAGTCAGGACGGGTAGGAGCCAATTCAAAATACATAAAACCGCCTTTTGGTCCTCTTTTTAAAGCAAAGGAATAAACCTGTTTCTTTTTCATGGCATTAAATTGTCCGTAATGCGGGTTGGCATCCATTAAATCTTTAATAGAAGAATAATCACCGGGAGCAATCCAGAAATCAGCATTTTGAGCTTTGTCAAAAACCGCTTCAAACGATAAGGAGGCACTTCCGGTTCCTTTAGAATCCTTCCATAAATAGTTGGCATTAGCATCTTTCAGGAAAACAGCGGCCCAACTATCACCTTGCGGTAAATACCAGGTATCCTGATACATCGCTCCGCTAAAAACCGTCGGATGTGTTGTCGCATTTTTGGCAATAGCCTGCGCGTCATTATAATCTTTTCGGATCGTATTGAAAATCGTTTCCGCTTCTTTATTTTTACCCAGTAAGGCCCCGAATAATTTGATCCATTCGGCTTTGCCCAGTGGCGTTTGCTCGGTCCAATCACCGTTGTAAACCACTTTTAAACCGGCTTTTTCAAGTGCAGCATATGTTTTATTGTTACTGTCAATGCTAAAACCTACAACCACTTCGGGATCCAGATCAATCATAACTTCGGTGTTCAGGCTTTCGTTTTTGCCTACTTCAGCGACTTTTTTGGCAGCAATCCGGGCGCGGGTTTTTTCAGAAGAAATATAATCCGTGTTCGGGAAACCAACCAGTTTGTTTTCAGCGCCTAATAATTCCAATGCCGGAATATGAGTGGTTGAGGTAACTACGATCGATTGTACCGGTACTGAAATGGTCGTATATTTTTGAAGACTATCCGGGATAATTCCTCCTTTTTCCTGTAAGATATAAGTAAAACCGTCTTTTGCTTCCGGCCATGGATTCGTCACTTTTACGACACTGTATCCGTCATAACTAAAAATGGAAAGTCCTTTGGCATAATGAATATTGTTTGTTCCGGCAACAACAGTTTTTTCGGTAGTTGACTGTTCTTTTTTACAGCCGGTTGTTGCGGTTAATAATCCTAAAGAAAGTAGGGCAAATAGCACGATTTTTTTCATGATAGAGCAGTTGCGGTTTCTGCAAAAATAAATTTATTTTCGTTCTATTTTTGTGATATGTGTAAAAAAAAGGAATTAGGATTAGATAATTTCAATCTTACGACTATCTTTGCAACGTATTATGGTTATACTTAAGCGGTTCGCTAAGTATATTAAAAGGGAATCAAGTGCCTGTCGGATTTTAAAACGATTTAATCTTGAGCTGTACCCGCAACTGTAAGCTTTGTTCCTGCGGGTTACCGCGGAATGCCTGTAGTTATGCTTCGACCACTGTAACATTTGTTGTTGCGGGAAGGTGAACCACAGGACGCAAGCCAGGAGACCTGCCATAGTAAAAACTGTTAAAAGCTTTCGGGAAAAAAGGCTTATTAAAACTATGAGATTAAAAATACTTTTTGCTTTTCTGTTTCTGAGCCAGTTACTATTGGCCCAGAATGATACTATTCGTTTAAATGAAGTAGTCGTTTCTGACGTGCAGTTACGGGACAATACTGTTACGCAAACGGTATTAAAACTGAACGATTCGATTATTCAGCAAAACCAACCGGCTTTAACATCACTTTTAAACTATAATTCGGTTATCTATTTTAAAGAAAACGGATACGGAATGGTTTCGTCTGCCTCTTTCCGCGGAACGACAGCGCAACAAACTGCTGTTTTGTGGAACGGGATTAATATAAATTCACAACTTTTAGGACAAACGGATTTTAATACGGTGACCACACGTGATTTTAATTCCATTTCAGTAAAATCAGGTGGCGGAAGTGTGATCTACGGTAGCGGAGCCATTGGCGGGACCGTCCATTTGAATACCGAGTTTCAGTTCCGGGAAGCTTTTCAAAACGAATTGTACCTGGGATACGGAAGTTTTAATACGATTAATACACAATATCGCTTAAATACAGGGAATAAAAAGTGGAATACCCAGATTAGTTTTAGCCGAAACAGTTCGGATAACGATTATCCGTTTATCGGAACAGATGAAAAAAATACGAACGGTGCTTATTATAATTCAACTGTCAATGCTAATATCGGATATAAGATCAATGCTAAAAACGTATTGAAAATATACAGTCAGTTTTATGAAGATGAACGCCATTTTTCAATTACTTCCGAAAATGCGATACGAACAAAATACCGCAATATAAACAGTCGGAATTTATTGGTTTGGACAAATAACGCCGGAGCTTTTACCTCGAATGTCAAAGCAGCTTTCTTAAAAGAGCGTTACCAGTATTATGACAATATTGAAAATGATAATTTTTCGTTTGGAGCAGTACAAACGTTTATTGCCAAATACGATCTGGTATATGCGATTTCGGAAAATATGAAGCTGAACGCAATTTTCGATTATACAATTAATGACGGTGAAGGAGAAGGAATAGGCGAAGCCAAACGAAAGATCGGTTCCGGAGTCGTATTGTTTAAACACAAAGTATCGAATGCTTTTACCTATGAAGTAAGCGGAAGAAAAGAAATTACCGATGCTTATCAAAGTCCGTTTTTGTTTTCAGCCGGAGCGACGTACGGAATTACAAACTGGTATAAATTAAAAGTAAACGGGTCTCATAATTTCCGTATACCGACCTTTAATGACTTATACTGGAAACCGGGAGGGAATCTGAATCTCCGACCGGAAGGTGCTTATCAAGCTGATTTCGGACAGGAGTTTACCTTCGGAGGATTCCAGTTGACCGCTACGGCTTATTATATGAAGATAAAAGATATGTTGCGCTGGCTTCCTACGAGTGAAGGATATTGGGCGCCGGTAAATACGGATAAAGTACAATCATACGGTGCTGAGTTGTTACTGGATTATACCCGTAAATTCGGAAGTCACGAGTTGGGAATAAAAGGGACTTATGCTTATACCGTATCGGAAGATGAAAATACCGGAAAACAACTGATTTATGTGCCGTATCATAAAACAACCGGATCTTTGTCTTATAGTTTTAAAAATTTTGCTGCTTATTATCAGGCACTTTATAATGGTGAAGTATTTACTTTATCCGACAATGATCCGAAATATATGGTAAAAGATTATCTGGTTTCCAACTTTGGAATCGATTACCGTATCGGGAAAAAAAATACGTATCGTCTGGGCGCTCAGGTGCGGAACCTGACGAATGAAAAATATGAAAGTGTTGCCAGCCGTTTGATGCCAGGCAGAAACTATAATGTAACCCTAACTTTAATTTTTTAAAACAAATGAAAATCAACAAATTACTTGGTTTAGGCCTTTTATCAGCTTTGTTCTTTGCGTCATGTACCGATGAGGAAATCGTTTACAAAGAAGGACCGGCAGCGGTATCGAAAGGTGCTTATGAAAAAGGAATCCTGGTACTGAATGAAGGTAACTTCGGAGCTCCGAATGCTGAAGTAAGTTATATCTCTTCAGAATTCCCTTCATTATTTCAAAATACGATTTTTAATGCTGTTAACCCTACAAAAGTATTAGGAAATACAGCTCAGAGTATTGGTTTTAACGGTGACCTGGCGTATATCGTTTTAAACGGAAGCAATAAAATTGAAGTGGTAAACCGTTATACATTCGAAAGTGTAACAACAATTCAAACCGGATTACAAAATCCAAGATATATTGCTTTTGCAAACGGTAAAGGATATGTAACCAACTGGGGTGATGCGGGTGTAGCTACTGATGACTATGTAGCGGTATTAAACCTAACTACAAACCAGATTACAGGTAACATTGGCGTAGTAGAAGGACCGGAACAAATCATTGCGTATAATAACACCTTATATGTAGCACATAAAGGAGGGTATAGCTTTAACGATAAAATTTCAGTAATTAATAGTTCTGATGTTGTTCAGACTACAATTACTGTAGGAGATGTACCGTCTTCAATGGAAGTAAGTAATAACGAATTGTATGTTTTATGTTCCGGAAAACCGGCTTGGTCAGGAACGGAAACAACAGCAAAACTGGTAAAAGTGAATCTTGCAACTAATGCTTTAGCGCAATCATTGAGTTTTGCTGCCGGAGAACACCCCGGATATATGGATATTGAAAACGGAAATATCTATTATATGAAAGGTAAAGATGTATTTAAAAAAGATCCTGCAGCTGCAACGTTACCAACCACTCCGGTTTTTAGCGCAACTGCAACTACAGTTTACGGATTTGCAGCATTAAACAATAAATTCTATGTTGGTGATGCAATCAATTATACTGATAATGGTAAAGTAACCGTTTACGATACAGCGGGTACATTACAAAAAACATACACGGTTGGTGTAATGCCAAACGGATTCTATTTTAACAATTAATAGAAAAAAATATGAAATGGAATAAAATGAAATGGAGCAGCGTAATTATACTGCTCCTTTTGTCTCTGACTTTTGCTTCTTGTAGTAAAAGTGAAGAATTAGTGGTGGAAACACCTTTAGAAGCATATGATAATGGTATTTTTATGCTGAACGAAGGTAACTTTATGACTCCGAATGCTTCTGTTTCTTTCCTTTCGAATGACTTTCAGGATTTTCAGGCTAGTATTTTTTCAGCAGTAAATCCCGGAAAAACATTAGGAGATGTTGCTCAGAGTATGACACTTTACGGTGATAAAGCTTTTATTCTAATCAATAACTCTAATAAAATTGAGGTTGTTAACCGTCATACGTTTGCATCATTGGGAACGATTACGGATGGATTAAGTCAACCCCGTTATAGTGCGGTGTTAAACGGTAAACTCTATGTAACGAATGCGGTTTCTAAAGCTGTAACGGTATATGATGCCGAAACGTTTAGTAAAATCAGTACGATTTCATTAGGCGTAACAGTAGAAAAAATTGTAGCTGTAAGCGGTAAGGTTTATGTTCAGAATGCGGCATTTGGTAGCGGTAATACAATTTCTGTAATTGATGTCAATACGAATACGGTAACGCCGTTAACATTAACGGATGGTGTGAATTCAATGGAAGTTAAAGGAACACAACTTTATGTATTATGCGGAAACCAGAACGAGAGCGTATTGTACACTATTAATACGGCAAATAACCAGATTGCAGCAACCAAAACATTTCCGGCTTCTTTGTCAAATGCCCGTAACATGGATATCGATGGTGATGTAATTTATTTTACCAAAGGTAACGGTGTATATCGTATGAATAGCAATAACACAGTAATTAACGAAACACCGGTTTTTACAGTAGCGGATAATGATTTTTCAACATTTTATGGTTTCGCTGCGATTAACGGACGTATCTATGTTTCGGACGCTAAAGGTTTTGTGAGCCGAAGCTCAGTTACGGTTTATACGAATTCCGGAATGGTTTTAGTACAAAAAGAGACAGGTATAGGAACAAATGGTTTCTATCTCAATAATTAAAACAAAGAAATATTAAATAGGCTATCTTACAACAGGTAGCTTATTTTTTACCATTTAAAATACACAATTGACAATTGCTGTAAATAAAGATAATTTATAAATAGAAATAAAAACAACACATGAAGCGAATACTACTTATTGCCTCTTTAGGACTAACAACAATTATACAAGCACAATCTTATGCACCGCCGGCAGGAGTAGAAGGATCTACGGCAATTGCGGCGAGTAGCTCACAATTTGTAGGATGGGCAACAGCGGCTACAGTTGTACGCGGACCGCAAGATATTATTAATCCTACAGGAGCATTGGCGAATGCAGGTTCACCTGAGTATGCAACCGGAGCTGCTGATGGTAGCGGAATTGTAAGTCTTGGAGATGGCGGAAGTGCGGTATTAACATTTGCCACACCGATCGCAAACGGACCCGGATTTGATTTCGCTGTTTTTGAAAACGGTTTTTCTGATACCTTTTTGGAATTGGCCTTTGTAGAAGTAAGTTCCGATGGCGTGAATTTTTTCCGTTTCCCGGCACATAGTGAAACACAAACTGCAACACAAGTTGGCGGTTTCGGTAGTGTAGACTGTCGTTATATTAATAATCTGGCAGGAAAATATAAAGCAAGTTTTGGTACGCCGTTCGACTTGTCAGATATTCCGGATAGTCCTTTATTGAATAAAGATCGGATAACTCATGTTAAAGTGATTGACGTTATCGGTACTATCGATCCGCAGTATGCTTCACGTGATAGTTTCGGAAATATCGTAAATGATCCGTATCCGACACCTTTCGGATCAGGAGGTTTCGATCTTGATGCAGTTGGAGTGATCAATCAGGCTGTTTTAGGAACAAAAGATTTTGTAACCGAAGAATTCAGTATCTACCCGAATCCGGCTCGTGATATCGTTTATATCAACTCAGAAAAAGAGGCAAGTATCGTAATCTACGATTTATACGGACGTCAGGTTAAAACAGTTGCAAAAGGGAATCATAAACAAATTTCAGTATCCGATCTAACATCAGGAACTTATTTAATTACTTTGGAAGCCGAAGCTAAAAAAGAAGTTAAAAAGCTGATTATTAAATAGACATACTTATTTTTTATATCGTATAGCAGGAGGGAAATAAACTTTTTCTCCTGCTTTTTTTATTATTTTTAATAAAATTTAAAAATGGTTGTAACAAAGTATACAGCTGTTCGTCTTCATTATATAAACCAAAACTAACCAACCCCAAATTATGAATCAACAGGAGTTTATCAAGTTAATTTCTCCTTTTAAAGACAAACTGTTCCGGATGGCGAAACGTTTGCTAGTGAGTACTGAAGAGGCTGAAGATGCCACTCAGGAAGTTTTGGTGAAATTATGGAAAAACAACGAAGTGCTGTCTAAATATAATAGTGTAGAAGCTTTTGCAATGACAATGACTAAAAATTATTGTCTGGATCAGTTAAAATCAAAAAGGGCATCCAATTTGCAGATTGTACATAATAATTATTCCGACGGAACGGCAAGTGTTCAGAAACAACTGGAAGACCGGGATAGTTGGAATTGGGTAGAAAAAATAATGCAGGATTTACCCGAACAACAACGTTTGATTCTTCAGTTAAGGGAAGTGGAAGAATATGAATTCTCCGAGATAGCTAAAATTATGGACATGAATGAAACGGCAGTGCGAGTGGCGTTATCGAGAGCAAGAAAAATAATAAGAGAACAATTGGTTAAAAAACACAATTATGGAATTCAATTCAATGGATAAGTTAATCGAAAAATACTTTTCAGGAGAAACCAGTATTGCCGAAGAGAAAGAGTTGAAAAACTACTTCTCGCAGCCGGATGTGGCGCCACATCTAGAGCAATATCGTGCAATGTTTGGTTACTTCGGACAGGCAAAAGACGAGCAGTTTACAAAAACAGTTCCACTAAAACCCAGAAAACGTAGTTATGTAGCATGGATTTCTGTTGCTGCGAGCGTCGCTCTTTTGTTTGGCCTTATCACGTACCTGAATCCGAAACAACAGGATCAGCAGGATCTTGGAACATTTGACAACCCGGAAACAGCTTATATGGAAACCCAGAAAGCGCTTGAAATGGTGTCGGAAAATGTGAACATCGGAGTTAAAGGTATGGGATACATGAAAGAATATGAAAAAACAACCAAAACAATTTTTAAGTAAAACAAAAAGTAAAAACTAACAAGAATATGAAAACGATAGTAAAGAAAATAGTAGTAGCAATTGCCTTAATAATAATGCCAAGTATGGTTTTTGCACAATCGCCTTTTGAAAAATTTGCCGACCAGGATGATGTAACATCTGTAGTAGTAAATAAGAAAATGTTCGAAATGATGAGTAAGGTGAAGATGGATACATCGGACAAACAAACTCAGGTTTATATCAGTTTGTTAAAAAAACTGGATAACCTTAAAGTGTATACGACTAACAGTGCCAAACCCGCTTCGGAAATGAAAAGCAGTGTGGCGGCTTATTTAAAAGCAAACCCTTTGGAAGAATTAATGCGTGTAAACGATAACGGTAAAAACGTAAAAATTTATGTAAAATCAGGAGCTACAAGCAGTCAGATTAAAGAGTTGCTGATGTATATCGAAGGAGGAAGCGGTAAAGGAAATGAAACCGTGCTAATGTCATTAACCGGTAACTTTGATCTGGATGAGATTGCAGCCTTAACAGAAAAAATGAAACTTCCGGGTGGTGAGTCTTTAAAAAAAGCATCACAGAAATAATATAAAAACAGAATTCCTGCTCTTTCCAAAAGGGCAGGTTTTTTTAACATAAATATCAGATATATGAAAAAAATAGGAATCCTGTTAGCTGCACTTTCGTTATCGCTGGCCGGTTGTGAAAGTAAACCGAGTTTACAAAAGTATTTTGTAGAAAATTCGGAAAAGAAAGAATTTATAGCTGTTGATGTCTCGCCTAGTATTCTTAATACGGATAAAGTAACATTGTCGGCTGAAGAAAAAGAAGCTTTAGAATCCTTTAAAAAAATGAATGTATTGGCATTTAAAGCAGATGCTAAAAATGAAAAAGAGTTTGAAGCTGAACGAACAAAAGTAAAAGAGATTCTTAAAGATGAAGAGTATCAGGAACTGATTAAAGTAGGAAACGGAAAAGAAGGCGGAGCTATCTATTTTGTCGGAGATACCGATCATGTTAGTGAGTTTGTTCTTTATGGAAGTAAAAAAGAAAACGGATTTGCTGTAGTTCGTATCCTGGGAGAGAATATGAATCCGAATCATGTAATGTCTCTTTTGGGCTTACTGAAAAAAGGTAATATCGATATGGAACAACTTAAACCGTTACAACAGTTAATGGTTAAACCATAAAAAAAAAGCCCGTCAGGGCTTTTTTTTATTTCTTCTTGAAGTTTCTTCCGTACCAGATTAAAAAGCCGGTAACCGGAAGCATTCCGCAAATAAAACACGCGATAAAAGCAATAATTTTACCGGGAATTCCTAATATGGCTCCGACATGAATATCGTAATTGGCCGTAATCAGTTTCTCTCCGAAATTTTTTTCGCTATGATCACGTTCCAGTAAAAGCTTACCGCTATATTGATCAAATTGTAAATTGTGACTAATATAATAGGCTCCTGATACTTGTTGTACATAGACATTGATCACATCTGTTTCACTTGCCGGTTTTCCATAGCTATAAGCACTCGCATCAGGATATTTTTCACGGCTAACCGCCAGAGTGGTATCCAAAGCGGAAACAGTACCCGGTTTTGCAATAACAGATTTTTCAGTTTTAACATCCGGAGGTGTAGTCGTTCCTGCTCCGGCTACATATACAATAGCCTGAAACCATGTAAAAGCCCATACCATACCGGTAAATGCAATGATTACTGCAATAGAAGCGATATAAAAACCGAGAATATTGTGCAGATCATAATTTTTACGCTTCCATTGTGTCGTTGGTTTCCATTGGAACCATACTCTTTGTTTTCGAGCTGCTTTGTTTTTGGGCCACCACAAAATAATACCGGTGATCAACATGATCACAAACGTAAAAGTGCCCCAACCGATAATCGGTTGTCCGATTTCGGTTTCTAATAACAAACTCCAGTGTAGAAATTTTACAATATTGAAAAAATCGGTGGTTTCATCATAAATACCCTGAATCTTTCCGGTATAGGGATTTACATAAATGGTCTGGTAATAGTCAATATTCCCGAAATAAAAGATTGAATCGGGTTTGTCACTTCTTTTAAAACTACGAAATGTCCAGGTTTTATCCGGATCATTATAAACACCGATGGAAGCACTTTTTATACGCTCTCCCAGTTGCTGTTGTGTACTTTCCCATAATTGACTGACAGGAATTGTTTTTTCGGCTTTTTCGGTTACGTAAATAGCGTCCCTGCGAAGCCATGTTGTAATCTCTTCGTTAAAAACAAAGATACAACCGGTTACGGAAAGAAACAGTACAATAATACCGGAAGCCAATCCCAGCCATAAATGGATTTTTCCGATCCATTGTTTAAAAGTTTTGTTTTTCTTTTTGGTCATTATGGAAAACAGTTTTAAGAATAATTAGTTCGGAAGCGTATAAACAGCACTATGCCAGATAAACTGATAGTCTTTACCGTTGTAATTTCCGGGTGTTTCTTCTTTATTTGTCGCTTCAACTACATATTGTGTCGCATACGGTGTTTTAAAAGTAAGCGTCCCGTTTTTATCGGTTTTGATTTTTCTGGACCATTGATCCGGAATAAATAAATCGATTTCTTTTTCGGCAAACGGTTCGTTTTTATAGGTAATTTTTAAAGTTACTTCTCCCGTTTTTTTGGAAATGTCAGCGATTGACAAACCGGATGGATTTTGAGAAACGGAATCAGTAGAATTAGTACCTACGGTTGTTTTAGCGGTAGCGTGATAATGGGTTTTAAAAATCCCGAAGTTATATTTGGTAAAATCGATCACCTCAATTTTATCGTTATCCAAAATAAAAGTGTAGGTTCCGTTTGTTTTTGGAGTGAATGATGCTTTGTAAAATAAATCGGAAGGGGTAACGTCCAGTTTTGTTTTGTCTCCGTTCGGTGCAATAGCCCAAAGGGTAAAATGCTGCATTTTATTAAAAGTATCACTGCCGACTTTCTCACGTACACCGTGTCCGTATTCACCGAAGTAAACTTTTACTTCCTGTGGCGTATTGATTTTTCCTTTTGAATTGGTTTCAATCCACATAAAATGGGCAAAACTTTTTGAAATTCCCATTACAAAAAGGGCAACAAATAAAAACAAATTTCTCATAGTGATTATATTTTAAGGATTAAGACAAAAACTCCCCATCAGGGGAGTTTTATAACTAACGAAATAAATTAAAATTTATAAGTTAATCCGGCCGTGATAGAACGTAATGCCTGCGGACTAACTGTTGACCATCCTGAATAATATTTCTCATTTGAAATATTGTTCATTTTCAGGATAATGTTGAATTTATCACCCGTATAGGATAATGCTGTATTGATTACCGTATAACTTGGTAGGGAGAACGTACCGATATTTGAACGGTTCAGTGTTTTTTGCTCACTGGCATAATTTCCTCCGAAACCAAAACCGAAACCTTTAATACTTCCTTCAGTAAAAGTATAATTAGCCCAAAGATTAACCAGAGTTTCCGGTCCGGCACTTTCGGGACGAAGTCCTAAATAACCGGAAGTTTCCAGGTCTTTGGTTACTTCTGCATTATTATTACTGAAACCGGCAATAATGTTTAATCCTGCTACCGGATTTGCTACTACGCTTACCTCAATACCTTTGCTTCGGATCTCTCCGCCTTGTGTATAAGTAGCCGGTCCGTTTCCTACATTCATTACAATATTGCTTACTTTAATGTCGTAATAACTTACTGTAGCACTTAATTTATTGTTGAAGAAATTTGATTTCACTCCAAATTCCAACTGATTGGCTTTTTCAGGATCGAAGGTACGGAAGCCTTCTCTTTCCATAGTAGTTTGGTTGGTGATAGCTTGTGGTAATACGTTTTTAAATCCGTTCATATAATTAGCAAAAACAGATAATTTGTCCTGAATCGGTTGGTATAATAAACCGAATTTAGGAGAAAAAGCAGTTTGTCCTTTCTTTTCATCTTCCACTTGTCCGATAAAATGATCAACACGTAAACTCCCCATAGCTGATAAAGTAGGTGTAATATTAATTACATCTGAAATATAAGCAGCATAGGTTTCCGTTTCAGCATTAGATCGGGTAAAAGTTGTTGTAGCCAATGCTGTATCGGCAGCTAATTGTGTCAGGTTTCCGGTATCGGCACCGGTAGATAAAGTTACTTTACCCAGTCCTGTCCATCCGGAACCGTTATCTTTTTGGATACCGTTATAATAGTCTAAACCAACTACCATACGGTTACGTAAACCGGCAATTTTAAAATCTCCGATAAAGTTTTGTTGAATATCAGTACTATACGTCTGAGCGTTTGCTTTTGTAATATAACGATCAAAAGAATCATCAGTTCCGGTACTGTATAAATAAGAATAATATCCGTCAGATTTTGCCGTACTTCTGGAAATTGCCGTTTGGGAAGTCCATGAATCGGATAGTTTGTATAACATCTGCGCCTGTAAGCTAAAACTTGGATTGCTGATAGAAAAGGCGTTTGAAGTAAATGAATTTTTATAGTTTTTATCGAATAGTTCGATGCTGTTAAACGGCAATGGCGAATTTCGGTTTAAGAACAGCATTGGAGCATAGGAACCTTCTGAACTTAAGAATTCTGTATTGATCATAAAGGTTAAACGATCGGAAGCTTTATACGTTAAGGACGGTGCTACAAAAAAAGATTTGTTATAACCCGCATCCTGAAAGCTGTCACCGTTTTGAAAAGCGGCATTTACACGTAAAAACACATCATTATTTTTACCAAGCGGCGTGTTAACATCTGCTGTTACTCGGTTTACACCGTAAGTTCCGGCTAAATAAGACAATTCTCCTCCGAAAGTTTCATATGGTTTTTTAGTCACAACATTGATCAAACCACCATAAGAGATCAGGCTACTTCCGTATAAGGTTCCGGACGGACCTTTGATTACTTCAATACTTTCGATATTTGAAAAATCAATTTTACCGTTATTGATATACGGTAAGCCATTTAACATCGTGGGTTGTACAGAGAAACCGCGCATTGAAAAATACTCGGCACCGTCACCGCCACGTCCGGTCGATTCCCATAAACGGGTTACTCCGGTAGCATTTTTAAGGGCATCATTAAAATTGGTTACTACCTGTTCTTTTAACAATTCAGCCGGAACCGATACATAAACCTGTGGGTTTTCGATATCTTTTAACGGCATTTTGGAAACCGTTGTGCTGGTTCTTCGGGTAAATTTGTTGGTTTTTTTCTCGTTGATCACGACATCGTCAAGCTCATTAACGGCTTCTTTTAAAATGATGTTCGGAACTACGGTTTCTGCTGTGTTGACAGTAACTTTTGTTTCTGTTCTTTTGTATCCTACCATGGTTATACGGAGTGTATATGTACCATAATTCAGATTGGAAAGTGTGTACTGACCATCATAATTTGATGCCGTACCGAATGAAGTTTTTAATATTGTAATACTGGCATTGGGCAGCGCAACACCGGATTCATTTTGAACAACTCCTTTTATCGTTCCTTTGTTTTGTGCAAATGTTACGATCGAGAAAAAACTCAATAGTAACACAAGGATTTGTCTGTTCATCGTATTGTTTTATTTAGATTTATTAAACTTTATGCAAAATTAAATTCCAGTGTTTTAATAGCCAAATTAATTTAGAATAAATAAAAAATAATATGTAAGATATTGATTGTTATTGTTTTGTGTTTTGTGTTGCGTAAAATTGAGTAGAAAATTATAAGATTTTTTTTCTAAATTCTAAGCAACAAAATTAGCATACCAAATCTGAATTGTTAATTTTTGTCGGATTTTTAAAATTTCACTTTTTTGTGACATAATATTGCAGGATCTTTAATTTGTAGCTTGTTATAACTTTTGGATCTACAACTATTTTATTTTTGGAAGAGCAATAAATCTTCTGTAACTATAGAAATCTTATAAGAAATCGTTGAAATTTTATAACGGTATAGGGTTGAAGTCTGACCTACTTTTGAGTAATCAAAATTTAAATTCAGACAAATGAAAGATAATATAGTAGTGATCGGTGGTTATGGTGCTGTTGGTGGTGTCATCAGTCGTAATTTGGCCCATTATTTTCCGGGAAAAGTTATTGTTGCCGGAAGGAGTTGGGATAAAGCGGAACAATTGGCAAAGAAATTAGAACATAAAGTGCTCCCGTATCAATTGGATATATCAGATCCGGAAAATATTGTTTTACCTGCTAATACAAGTTTAGTGATCATGTGTATTGATCAGGATAATGCCCGTTTTGTAGCACAATGTATCGAAAGAGGAATACATTACATTGACATTACAGCAAATCAAAAACTGATAACCGAAATTGAATTGCTGGACGATAAAGCTAAAAAGAATGAGGTAAGTGTTATTCTGAGTGTTGGTCTGGCTCCGGGAATTACTAATTTACTGGTACAACAAGGGATAAACCAACTACCCGAAAGTATTTCGGCTTCTATCTCGATGGTATTAGGTTTAGGGGAGAAGCATGGTGATGCCGCATATCGATGGACTTTCGACAATATACATTCTTCTTATATACTGATGCAAAATGATAAACCGGTAACCGTTAAAAGTTTTTCGATTCCTGAAAAAACAACATTGCTGGGAAATCGCCGGTTTTATTCGTTTAATTTTTCGGATCAGCACACTTTGTCAAAAACAACACAACTAAAACAAGTGGTAACGCGAATGGCATTCGATTCGGAATGGATAACGCGCGGTATGGCAATATTACGAAAGACAGGTCTAACTCGGCTATTCCGCTTCAAAATGATACAGAATAGTTTAATTCCGATATTTAAAAAATTGGGTATCGGGAGTGATGTATTTGGAGTGAAAGCGGAAGTTGTCAATTCGAAAGGCATGCGCTATAGTTGTAGTCTAACCGGCTATGGAGAAGGGAAAGTCACGGCATATTGTGCTATAGAAACGGCTTTATACTTAAATGATAATCCTGCTTTATTTGGTGTCAAACATTCGCATCAGATCATTAAAAATATTCCCGACTTTTTACAGCGCCTGAAAAAATATGATGAAACATTGCAAATTAGTATTGACTGATAAAGAAAAAATAATACATTTGCGATAAATAAATACTTGATCACTCAAATATATATCAATGATAAATAAAGATTTAATTTTTCTGATTAACATGGCCAAAGTTCAATCGGTTGTGGCGAGAAGATTCGATGCGCTTAGTGTACATGGAATCGGATTTAGTGATTTTATGATATTGTATTTACTCAATACGGCGCCGGAACATAAGATGCGTAGAATTGATTTGGCAGATAAGATCGGATTAACGGCTTCCGGTGTAACTCGTTTACTGGCTCCGATGGAAAAAATCGGATTAGTAGGAAGAGAGGCTAATCAGCGGGATGCCAGAGTTAGTTATGTAGTAATCACAGCAAACGGAGAAAAAATATTTGAAGAAGCGAAGGTAACGGCTGAAATAATTGCTAAAGAAATTCTGCCGGCTAAAAAAGGAAAATCACTTCGGATGATGTTGGAACTTTTGGCTGATCTCGGCGGAAACATCCAATAATGTTTATCGATAAGAAATGAAAATAATGACAACAACAAAATATTTATACCCTGAATATGAAGCAGGTAAAAGATTGTTTCAGAAAAACATATCGGGTTCGATTGTAAACCTGAATCTGATCCGGTTAAAAGAAATAGCAGACTATTCGGAGAATCCGGATTTAAAACCGGAAAATGAGATAACCGGTCGGGAAGCTTTTTTAAACTATATCCGGAAAACAGAACCGTTTCTAACAGCAGCAGGCGGAGAAATTCTGTATATCGGAAAAGGCGATCATTTCCTGATAGGTCCGGATTCTGAGCGTTGGGACATTGCGATGCTCATCCGCCAGAAAAGTGTTGGCGACTTTTTTAGCTTTGAACAAAACGAAGCCTATATGAAAATTGCCGGACATCGTAAAGCGGCTATTGAAGATTCCCGTTTATTACCGCTTGAAGATATTTTATTAACGGATTTATAAGATAGGATGCAAACGATAAAACAAGATAATGTCGAATTATGTTATGAGGTTTTAGGCGAAAATAATAAACAAAACCTGATATTGATTTCCGGCTTAGGAAGCCAGATGATTCGTTGGGATGCTGATTTCTGTGCTGTATTAGTACAAAAAGGTTTTCGAGTAATCCGGTTTGATAATCGGGATTCCGGTTGTTCCGTTTTTCTTTCGAAACAAAAAGAAGAATATGGAAATGACATTGAAAAAGCTTTTGAAAAGGTAAAAGCAAAAGGTGCTCCGTATTCGCTTTATGATATGGCTACAGATGTAATTGCTTTGATGGATCACTTGCATATTGATAAGGCTCATATCGTAGGTCGTTCTATGGGAGGGATTATAGCGCAATTAATCGGAGCAGATTTTCCGAACCGTGTTTTGTCACTAACCATTATTATGTCGACTTCTCTGAATCCGGTTTTGCCACCCGTAGCTCCGGATGTTATGGCAATGATGACTCGGAAACCGGTTAATCCGATTGCAGACAAACAAGGTTATATAAAGGATGCTTTGGCTTTTGCCCGACGAATTGGCGGAACAAAATACCCATTAGATGAAAACAGGGAGATCGAATTGATTGAAAATGAATTGAAACGTTCTCGATCTGAAAACGGTACGCTACGACAGTTGTTGGCGATGGGAACTATGGTGTTTGATGAAACAAAAGCAAAACAAATTACGGTACCGGTTGTGATCATCCATGGAACGGATGACCCGATTTTTCATCCTGATTGTGCCGTGGATCTGGCCCGTTTAATTCCACATGCTAAATTGCTACTGATGGAAGGTATGGGACATGCGATCCCTTCGGAATTGTATTCGTATTTCGGAGCGGTAATTGCTGAACAATCTAAAGGAATCTTATAAAGAGCCAATCCGGTTATTTTTTCTGTATCCATAAAAATAAGATTTTCTGTATCTGTAACTATAGGTTGTGACGCTATAGCTTTGTATTGTTTTAAAGAACAGAATTATGAAGCAAACCCAGTCAGACAAAGCGATCTTGCATATTCAGGAAGTATATGCTTCCGATATGACGCAATTAAAATCTTTCTTTAATGTATTGCAGGATCAATCACAGGAAATGCCGGTAAATGAAACTTTCGGAATCCCTTTTTTACAAATAAAAGAAGAAGAAAAGTTAATCGGTTTTGCTAGTTTGATACTAGATGAAAATGATAAAGCCGACTATGTTTTATATCCGAAGAACCTGACTAATGATAAAGATGATCAACAATGGAAAGAAAAAGTAGATAATGTTTTCCGTGAAAAACAACTGACTTTTTTTAAAGATAAAGATGCTTTTCAAAAAGGAATCATGCGATTGTTAAATTGGTTGAATCACAGTTATAATTAAACAGAGCAAAACAAAAAATGTACATTTGTGAAAACAGTTCCTATGAAGACTAAAGAAGCATTATATCAGAAAATAGCGCGAACCATTACGGAACAAATCCAAAACGATACTTTGCAGCAGGGTGATAAATTGCCCTCTATTCGTAGTGCCCAAAAACTATATAATGTAAGTCTTAATACGGTAAAACTAGCTTATCTCGAACTGGAAAGTCATTCTTTAATTGAGCCACGACCTAAATCAGGTTATTTTGTGAGTCAGACAGCGCAACGGAAACGGGCTTTACCGACTATAACCCGGATTACAACATCGGCGAAAGAAGAAACACCGCAGGATTTGATCGATAAGGTTTTCGGAACGATAGCCAAAGAAGATGTGACCCAATTTGCTCTGGGGATTCCGGGGAAAAACTTTCTTCCGTTGGCGAAGCTAAATAAAGCAATTGTAAAAGCTGTAAAAGATAGAAATGATAGCGGAACGTCCTACGAACCGGTTCAGGGAAACGAACATTTGCGTCGTGAAATTGCCAAATGGGCGATGGTGTTGGAAGGAAAAATTACAGAAGATGATCTGGTTATTACTTCCGGAGCGATCAATGCGATTTACAACGGATTAATGGCTGTAACTAAACCGGGAGATGCCGTTGCAGTTGAAACACCGGCTTATTTCGGAGTGTTACAGGCGATTCAACTTTTGGGATTACGAATAATCGAAGTACCGACACATCCGGTTTTGGGCGTCGATCTTGATGCATTAAAAAAAATACTACCGGAGGTAGCGGCCTGTTGTTTTGTGACTAATTTTAATAATCCGATGGGATTTCAAATGCCGGATGAAAATAAAAAAGAATTGGTTCGGCTGATTACACATTATAATGTACCGCTGATTGAAGATGATTTATACGGAAACTTATTTTTTGGTGCTGAACGTCCTAAACCCTGTAAATATTATGATGAAGCCGGATTGGTAATGTGGTGCGGATCGGTTTCGAAAACAATGGCTCCGGGTTATCGGGTCGGATGGATTGCACCGGGACAATTTAAAGACAAAATCATTCGGCAGAAGATCGGACAAACGGTTTGTTCCCCATCCTTATTTTCGGATGTGGTTGCCCACTTTCTGGAATACGGTAGATATGATCATCATTTGCGTACGTTTCGTCATAAAATGTATGCTAATTACTTACAGATTCAACGTGCTGTAGAAGCCTATTTTCCGGACAATACTAAAGTATCACAGCCCAAAGGCGGTTTTATGCTCTGGTTAGAACTCGACAAACGAATCTGTACGGAAGATTTATATGATCAGGCCATAAAACAAAAAGTGAACTTTGCACCGGGAAGGATGTTTTCACAATACAATCAGTATAATAATTGTATGCGTCTGAATTATGCAATGGAGTGGACCGACCGGGTTGAAAATGATCTGAAACTATTGGGGCAGCTGGTAAAAAATAGTATTTAGTTTTTTACCGTTATCCTTTTAAACCGTTTTACTAAGTAGCTGACGAATTCGTGATGGTAAGGTTCCGTTAACTTCTATTGTCATGATATCAAAATCCCAAATCCATTCGCTGAGTATTTCATTAACCTTATAACGAAGTTTTGGCAGATCGGATTTCTCACAACCTATTCGATCCGGATTCTCAATAGGAACAAAAACAAGAAGGTCTATTTCAGAGCTTAATTCCTGTACTTTTTTATAATAATGCTGAATGTTTTTATTTTTATCCATAGCGTGGATATAGGCTAAAAGGTCAATCGGACACCGATCAAAAATAACATCATCCTCACTTTCCGGAATTTGCTTTACAGAAAAATCGAATTGTGTAATAAAATCGTCAATATCGGGTGATTCTGAAAATAGATAGCCGGTATCTTCCAGTTCGTAATAGGGTTCCCGATACAATTTATAACCGGGTAAATGCTCGCATAGTTTCTCGGCTAATGTTGTTTTACCAACCCGATGGGCTCCAATTATTGCTATTCGCATCTTGCTTGTTATTATTTACGTAAGATTTTATCCATTGTCTTTCCCTTTGCCAATTCATCAATTAATTTGTCCAGATAACGGATCTTCTGCATAAGCGGATCTTCAATAGCTTCTACACGGTAACCGCAGATCACACCCGTAATTTTCGAGGCATTCGGATTAAGTTGAGGTGCCTGAGCAAAGAAATTTTCAAAATCGGTTTTGTTGGCAATATGATCCTGAAAAGAAGATTCATCATAACCCGTCAGCCAGAAAATGATAGTATCAACTTCCTCTTTAGTACGCCCTTTTTTTGTTGCCTTTTGGATATAATGCGGATAAACACTAGCAAACGACATTGTGTAGACTTTGGTGTTATTCATGTTGTTTGAATTTTAATTTACACTATCTGAATTGTACAAAATTATATAATTGAAAAAGTATTTATAATAAAAAGGAACCTATTTAAGATTAATATTTACACGATTTTATTACTTGTTGAAAATACAATATCGGGAGCTGGAATATACTGATTTTTGAAATAAATTTAGTATATTACAATTGTAAACAAAGGAGTTATGCAGGAATTGCAATTAGTGTCAGTTGGAGATGTACTTATAGGAGGTACTACAAAACCAGTCAATATTATTGCATTAAATGAGAATGGAACCCCGTGTAAATATATACTGAAGTTGTTTACTAAGAAACAGATTTTACAAGGTATATCAGTAGCAAAAGAAATAATAAGCTCGGAGCTGGCGAAACAATTTAATCTGATCTGTCCTGATTATGGAGTTATAAATTTTGAACATTCAGAAATCAATAATCTCTACGGAAAAGAAAGGTTGTATTCACTTGATGAAGGTTATAAATTTTGTAGTAAATTCATAGGGCAAAGTGTTATTTTTACTCCCTTGGTGACAAAAAGCTTTTTGAACGATTATGATTATGCAAATATTTTTGCGTTTGATTTTTTTGTTTATAATATTGATAGAGGAGGTGTACGTAAAAAACCAAATTTATTAATTAATGACTCAGATTTAATATTGATTGACCACGAACTCACTTTCTCTTTTATTGATTCAGATAAAAAAGTTGATTACGAGTCTTATTTAAGAAATTACCCCTACCAACATCACATTTTGATAAAGTATTTAAAGTCCTCGAGACAAAAAAAGCATTTGTTCGATGAGTTTTTGGAAATGTTAAAAGTATTGAATTTGAGCAGTCTAAATAGTACTTTTGATGGGTTAGAACGGCTGCAAATACCTCATTATGAACGAGAAAAATTTATTAATTATTTCATGTGGGCTAAACAGAATGTCACTATTTTTGAACGGTACTTAAAAGGAATGATTCAATGAAAACGGATTTTTACACATATTGTATATTAAAATACAAGCATTCGCCTTATTTAGACGAGAGTATAAATATAGGTGTGCTTATCTATTTTGAAGAAAGTAAAAAATTTGTTTTTAAATATTCTAAAGCCTTAAACCGGATTAAAAGTATTTATTGTGACGTTCCTGAAAAAACAATAAAGGAATATATCAGGCAAATCTCAAAATATCTGGATGGATATAGGAGTGAAGATACTATTTTCAATTCTTCGGAAGGTTTAAATTTGAAATCATTTATATCGGCCAATATTTTACCTGACGATAGTACGGTAATTCAGTTTTGTAATTTTAAAACAGAACCAACAAGAGGTTTGAATGAGGAATTAATTGAGAAAATAATACTTGAAAAAGAATTTATTGATGATATTAAAGGGAATTTAAATCAACAACAAGAACCTAAAATAATTTCTCATCTATATACTGAATTAAAAAAGTACGGATTAGAGAATGTTGCGTTCAAAAACAGATATAAAAAGGACTTCAACATCCAAACAAATACGGGTAATTTTCATTTTGATTTCGCATGGAAGAATGGTGTTTGGAATCTGGTAAAGCCAGTTGGGTTTGACTTAAAAACTCCTGAAGGAATCATACAAAAAGCAAGAAATAATTTAGGTGAATTTACAGATTTTAAAAGTGAAGTAAGTGAAACGGATTACAAGTGCAATTTAATTGTTGGTGAGCCTATAGACCATTCTCTTTTTAAAAACTATGAAAGTGCGTTGAGTATTTTACATAAAATACCAAATATCAAAATTATAGAAGAATCGATGCTAAAAGATTATTCACAGGAAATAATTGAAGCGCTATCTAAAAGTGATATATGATAAAATGTTCAAATAATCTAAATTTATAAGATAGAAAATTAAGTATAAAGGCCAATTCAACTTGTTGAATTGGCCTTTATACTTAATTCATTTTTCAGAAATTAATGCTCACTAAAAAATGCCAACATCGTTTCCAAGGCTTTTTCAGAATGCATACGTTCTCCGTTTTCCAGTGATTCCCGAGCGGCTTTGGCTGCTCTTTGGCGCATATTGACTTCGTAAGCTGTTATGGCTTCCTGTATTGTATCATATTGATCAGAAGTTAGGTGTTCACTTAGTTCCAAGGCATCCAGCATGGCCATATTGGCACCTTCTCCGGCAAACGGAGGCATAACATGTGCAGCATCACCCAGCAATGTTAAATTGGAACGACTTTTCCAGGTTTGATCCAAAGGCATACAGTAAATCGGACGGGGGATGGCCGGTATTGTTGCATTTTTAAAAAGTTCATACCAAATAGTTCCCCATTGCGGATATTCAGTTTGGAACCACTGTAGTAATTGATCGGTATCGGAGTTGTCCGGAATAGTTACTGTCGGATTGTTCTCATCGGTTTTATAACTCGCATAAAAAGTTAAGTCACCATTACCTTTCATTCCCATTAGTAAACATTTCGAATTTCCGAAAGCCATAATTTTTCCGCCATCCAACATAGAATGAATGTGAGGAGCTGCTTTTTCGGCATCGGTAACGTTTACCTCCAGCATAGTGATCCCGGAATAAAAAGCTTTGATATCCGTAAGATATGGGCGGATTTTAGAGTTGGCGCCATCTGCGGCAATAACAATATCGGCGTAAGCAGACGAACCGTTTTTAAAGTACAATTGCCAGCCGTCGTTTTGTGGTTCCATTTGCAAAAAATGACTGTCCCATACTACGGTTTCAGGGTGCAATGATTCCAGTAACATATTTCGTAACGGACCGCGATCGATTTCAGGACGAAAATGAGCACTGCCAAAATTTTCTTCCTGTTTCGCATCATGATCACTATAAAAAATGGCAGCATTTTGGTTTACGATAAGCTTTTTATCGGCACCGGGACGGAAATTCTTTTTGAAAACAGCTAATAAACCGGCCTGACGTATTGCGGCCAATCCCGATTCATCATGCATATCAAGCGGAGCACCTTGTATACGGGCTTCTTTATTGTAATCGCGTTCATATACTTTTACATTTACTCCTTTTTGCTGTAAAAGCCGCGCTAATGTTAAACCACCCGGACCACCGCCCACAATAGCGATTTGCTTGTTATTTAATTTCATACCATTAAAGTTTATTTACAGTACAAAACTATTGCTGTTTTAAAACGGATAATAGTATAAATCGGTCGTTTTGATTTTTAGATAATTCTCCCGGAGCCACACCGGAAAATTTTTTAATTTCCTTTATAAAGTGATTTTGATCTGTAAAGTTGAGTTCAGGGAAAAGTTTTCCCTGTGCAATATGTTCTAATGAAGCTCTGAACCGTAATATAGTGCAGAAGGCTTTTAATGATAATCCGAATTGCTGATTGAAATAACGATTAATTTGCCGACAGCTCCAGGCTACTTTCTCTGAAAGTTCTTTAATGCTCATTTCCCCATTTGACTGATAAATTAGTTCAAAAAGAAGGCGTTTTCGGTCATCAATTACTTTCGGTAAAAGCTCGGTTATCTTTTGGGTTGCTTTTGTCTGAAAATGATCAAAATCACTGAAATCATCTGGCGTAAAATTCCAGAAATCATTCGGGAGAAGCGTAGCGGTGTTCAATAAATTGGTAATAGAAGTGCGCAGAATATACTCAACCGCCAACGGTTTAAAACTAATTACAAAAGTATGAGTATGAGGAAGAATACTTCTTTGTTCGGGAAAGGTTTCTAATCCGACCAGTGTAATATGAAAAGGTTCAGATGCCGATTGAGAGAAAAACAGATCAATTCGCCCATCGGGAACAATCATAACTTCCTTTGCATGATCCGATGGATTATAAAACATACCGATGCTTTCTACAAAGTCGGATAACAAATGTATCGGCGGAATAAATTGATATCGGAAATCCTCGTTCATAGCCATTATCAGGTAGCAGTTTGTCGTTTTAAAAGTAACAAATTATCAAATACGGAAAAGGATACAGGTAAAATTAGAACACGTTATGATTATAGTTTATGAAGTAGATGTCTGAAGAGTCTTTAATGTGACTTTTTTTGTACGATGTTGAAATTTAGTGGATTGAATTCTGTTGTTTACTTTTATACTATATGGAAAAGTATAGAAAATGAGAATAGAACAATTTAATTCCGTTGCGTTAGAATTATATGAAATGAAGGGTATAAGAGGCGGACGAATACCCTGGCGTAAATTATATGAATGGATAGATAGAGGCGTTAAACTTATTGAATTAGTCGATATAGCTGATCGGTTTATAGAAGGTTGGAATGAAGTTGAATGTGATTGTAAATAAAAAAACAAGGATATTAGCGGCAGTTTTTTTTATACATATATTGGCTATTATAGTATTTGAGTTAATTGTATCCCATTGTAATATTGATGTTGCAAAATCCAAGCAGCATAATGATTTAAATAATCCGTTGAAATTATTATTTTCGGCGGTTGTTTTTGCACCTGTCATTGAGGAAATAATTTTTAGATATGGTTTAGTAAAAAGTAAATATTTTTATTGGGGTACTATTTTTAGCGTTGTTTTTATACTGGTAACTAATTTTAGTGACTATTTTAAAGGAGCTATAATTATATTAAATGTATTGTCATTTGGCTTTTTTTGTTTTTCAGACAGAAAAGTAGTTCCTCAAATGGTTTTGATAGCCAGTGTATTTGTTTTTACCCTTATCCATATTTCGAATTACGATTCAGTTGCTCTTAATGGACTTCCGGTTTATGCGTTAGTATTACAGTTTTTTCCGCAGGTTCTTGCAGGAATTATATTAACAGGTATTCGGTTGTATTCCAGGCGATTTTTGAGTGTTATAGTATATCATGGATTGTATAATCTGGTGTTTTTTGGTTTAGCATTACTACAGGTTTAAAAGAAAAAAATTATGAATGGTTTTAGTATAATATCAAAACAAGAATTAAGGCAAATTAACGGAGGTGACTGGTTAAAAGATTTTGGAGGTAGTTGCCATAGAGCATGGTGTAGCATTAAAAACGGACTGGAATATCTAAATGAAGTTGGTAATGGAGGAAGAATGCATTCCGCAGGTTAAATAGTGCAATAGAATTTCAGAGAGGAGAATAACGCATCTGTTTTGTTTTTAAGTGTGTTCCAGTCGAAAAATAGGAGTAAAGAAGAGAGAATAATTGGCAGTTTTTGTTTGCGGGTGCTTAAAAAATTCACATATGCGTGTAAAATTTTTTAAAATAACAATAAAAAGATAACACAATTTTAAAATAATAGTAGAAAATGAATTTTTATAAGAAAATTTAACAAATTCATAAAGTATTATTTTGTAGTAAAATTTTGATGTAGAATATAATACTCTATTTTTGGCACAATTTTACAAACACCCATGAATAGGTTTACACCTTTACTCTTATTATTAGCAGGTTCTGTTTTTTCACAATCGGATTCACTGTCAGTATTAAACAAGCGTTTTCAAGACCGAAAAACGCAAACATATACGATAGATTCCGAAACGGAGAGAATTTATTATCAACCCAAATGGCATGAACCGATTACCAATCTTTGGCAGGATTTTAAAGATACCAATAAGGATTTTGTAGCGGATGATCATGCCTGGTATTTAGGAGGTGCGTTAGCTGCAACAGCTGTGATGATTCCGTTAGATCAGGATATCGTCGATGAATCCAGAAGGTTTGCCGAAAGTATAGGATTGTCAGCAGATAATAAATACGGGACTTTAGGGCCATTGAGCAATATACCTCAGAATCTTGGTGCTGCATTCTATCTGACCGGTAACGGAACAACGGTATTATTACTAACGGCCGGTTTTATGACTCATGCTGTTTTTACAAATGATTACCGTGCTTATGCTACTGCTTCCGGTATGTTAGAAAGTATGGCACTTTCCGGTTTCTATATACAAGTGCTTAAAAGGACTACAGGTAGAGAAAGCCCTTTTATCGCCAGAGAAAACGGAAATCCGGGCGGTGATTGGAATCCGTTTCCATCTTTTACAGCCTATGGTGAAAATACACCAACTTACGATGCTTTTCCATCCGGACATCTGGCAACTATAATGTCGGCTTTTACAGTAATAACCACCAATTATCCGGAAGTGAAATGGTTGAAACCGGTGGGCTATTCCGCTATTGGACTTTTGTCTTTTCAAATGGTGCAAAGTGAAGTACATTGGATTTCAGATTATCCTCTGGCTCTACTTATCGGTTACTTCAGTGGTAAAAATATAGCCCGAAACCGATTTATCGACCGAAAAACCGGTCAGGCTAATCTTCAAAAAAAATATGACATCCGGGTTACCGGAAACTACCTTCGAGACTTTCAGACTTTAGGCCTTAAATTAACATTCTAAATGAATCAAATCGCTACTTTACTACGTTGCATTGCACTAACATTATGCCTGCCTACGCTGGTTTTTTCGAACACGGAAACCGATACTATAATTCATAAAAGCCACTTTTCGTATAAGCAACTAATTATACCTTCTGCGCTGATTGCCGGAGGAGCGCTTTTGAGACATTCAGCTATTAATAATGACGTAAAGGAATTCCGGGATCACAATTTTGGAAATTTTAAATCCTCATTCGATGACTATTTTCAATACAGTACGGTTTTGTTAACGTTTGGAGGGAACTATATGGGATTTAAATCGGAGCATAGTAATACCCAAATGGCTTCGAATATGCTGGTTTCAAAATTGTTGCTCACAGCAATAGCTTTACCGTTAAAAAATAATATAGGGGATTTAAGACCGGATAACTCAGGAAATAATGCATTCCCATCCGGGCATACTGCGGCAGCGTTTACTTGTGCGACCTTGCATTTTTTAGAGTATAAAAACAGTAATATCTGGTTTGCCAGTAGTGGTTTTTTAATAGCAACAACTACAGGAACTTTCAGAATATTAAACAATCGCCACTGGTTGAGTGATATAACGACCGGTGCCGGTATTGGAATGACTACAGCAGTTTTGACTTACTATTTTAATCCGCTTACTTTTGAAATCAAAAAAGATAGTAGGGTGAGTTTTTGCCCGGCTTACCTTGAGAATAAAGCCGGATTAGCGCTAAATTACAACTTTAAATAGTTTAAAGTAAAACATAGATTACACTGTATAATCAGAAGATACTTATTTGTGTCTTCTGATTTTTTTTTGCAGGATATTAAAAGGTAACAACCGGATTCTTAACATTAAGAATAAATAAATTGTATTGAGTAGGAGTTCTGGAAGATGCTATTCCAGAATGACTCCAGTTTTGAATTGTAGTATTGTCACTCTCAAGTTTCAAATTACAATTTAAAATCTTAAATGGCATTATGTTATCAACGACTAAAACCCTCATTTTATTTGTTTTATTCTCCTTTTTATCTTTTGAAAATACACATGCACAATTAAGTCCGCCGGGATTAGGTAAAGCAAGAAGCGCTTTTTGGTCCGCTTTCGGAATCAAACAAAAATTAGATTCATTAGGAAAGAAAGAAACTATGACGTATTTCGGATTAGGACAAAAAAGTGATCCGGATAATTATAATGCGTTCGATGATCAGGCTATTCTGGTGCTAAATCATGAGCGATACCACAATTTTAAACTCAATCAGCAATATAGTTATGCGGTAAGTTATCGCAGACAAAATAATTATGAAAGCCAATCACCATATCGTTCGGAAGGTGTGGAACAGGAATTTCGGGTATATGGGCGTTATAGCTATACGCTAGATTTGGCTAATCAGTGGAAATGGAAAAACACTATACGTCAGGAATTCCGGAAGTTTTATACGGCTGACTTTCGTCCGGCAGATGAAAATTTCCAGTTTAGAACCCGTTTAAAAACCCAATTGGTTTACCATTTTCCATCCAAAAATAAACAGGCGCTGGCTTTAAGTGCAGAAGGGCTTTTTGCAATAAGTAAGTATAATACAAACGAAAAAGAATCAAAATTCGGTTATAAAGAAACCCGTTTGGGATTGTATTATTTATTTCAAATTCCGAAAACGCCACTTTCTATGGATATCGGATATGTTAATAATCGGATCAAAGGTTATCGAGCAGCGAAATCCGGAGTGCATTATCTGGCTGTCGATCTGATTTGGACAATTCCATACCGACACAAATTAGAATGTAGGATATGATAATGTCAGATTACCCGGATTATAGTAACTTTAATTCCGAAATAGTTGAAATCCATACGTCAAACAGATGAATAAAATGATAAGCCTGTTTTCCGATAATCCGGGAAAGTTGTTTATAGTTGATGGAACAGGAGCATTAATTACAAGTGCGCTGCTTTTTGTATTTCTAAAAATACCGATGTTAAATACAGGTTTACCAGATGTAGTATTGGTTGGCTTATTAGTTATCAGCCTTTTGATTTCCTGTTATTCATTTGTTAGCAGTTTTGCGGTAAAAAAGAAACGGAAAAACTTTATTATACTGAACGGAATCCTGAATCTGTTTTATTGTTTACTGACATTCGGATTTCTGATGTATTATCATCGGGAAGTTACAGTACTCGGAAAGATCTATTTTACTCTTGAAATACTAATTATAGGCGTTCTGATTTATGTCGAATTACTAACGGCAAAAGCGATCCGAAACTAAAACGTATAAACGGATTTCAATTTTGAAGAATGTTTATAGTTTGTTTTTTCGGTATATATTCAAAGTTTCATGATCAAATCCGATAATAGCTGCAATTGCCAGAAAGGTTGCAATTTCATAGCTTACATTATCCGAATCAACAGGATGATAGGCACCGTCAATAACTTTGTAATTGAAACTGAAGCTGCTAAACGGAGAAAGTCCTTTCGGAATATTGATGATATTTTTTATTGTCGATAAAACGGCATCTATATACACAGACGGAATTTTCTCTTCCGAAACATCCCAGATAAATCTACCGAAGTCTCTTTGCATAACGATATGAATTACGCCATATCGACTACGCCCGGTGTGTTGTCGTATACAACTTCCTTTACCTTCATATAGGTCTTCTGTAAACTGAAATTTCGCAAAAGCCTCCCGGATTTCTTCATACGGAAGATGTTGTGATTTAGTAGTATGAATATAGAGTTCCATCGGATTTTAGATTGATCATACGAAGATAGAATTTATTTTGATCAATTTGAAAATGCAGCAACCGAATGTGTTACAGTCTTTTTTATAACTTGTGAGGAATGCATTAATTCGCTAATTTGCGAAATAAATTGACTTCCGAATCTTGTTATGATACGTATTTATTTTGTTGATGCGTTATCGATAATTATTCTAAAACCAAATGAAAAAATATATAGCTTTATTAGGTATCGCCGCAGTACTGGCTTCGTGTGCTTCTAATAAGAATTCCGCTACTAATAAAGAACCTGATTTTTATCAAAAAATAAAAAATGTTCCGGACAGTATAAAAGTTGGAGAGATAACGGTTCTTAATCTGTTTAAACATCAGATTTTAGCTCATGAAACACCAGAATATGACAGTCTGAGAATTGTTGAGAAAGTCTATAAGCCGCATAAAGAATTATGGGCTAATTGTTACGGGATGATATTCGGAGAAGAAAATGCTCCGAAATTCAATACGCCTGAAGGAATGATGGAATGGAACAAAAAATTGTATAAGGAGAATAAAATATTTTTTGATCAACGTGTTTCAGAACTATTAAAAGTGGATCTGGAAAAAATGATAAAAAACAATTTATTGAAATTTGAAAAGCTTGTTCCTTATATACCCAAAGCAAAAATCAGTATTCTTTTTACTCCGATTACAGGAATTGGTTTTGGAGGTTGCGAAGCGGAACAGTTTGCTTTGGAATTAAACAATAAGACCCTTGATGTCGCTTATACTGTTGAAAAAGGATTGCCACATGAATTAAATCATCTGGTCTATGAAAAATTCAGAGATGAGGATCCGGATAGCGGTACTGCGTTAAGTCAGACGATAGATGAAGGTTTTGCCTGTTATTTCACCTATTTGTTTTTTGATAAGAAGATTACGGAATATGAAGCGGTTGAAAATATGACTAAAGCGAATTGGAATTGGTTTTTACAACATGAAAAGGAAATTTATACAAAAGTAAAACCGTACTTTTCAGATAAATCAGGGAATAATCCGTTGTTGCGAAACGATAAGTTAAAACTGTTTCCTGATGCTCCTAAAACGTTGAACTATTGGCTGGGCTTTCGGATTATTTCGAAATATGTTGAGAAGCACGGAGAAAAATCATGGAAGGATATTTATAATTTGACAGCGAAAGAAGTACTCGAAAAAAGCGGGTACGAACAATTTATTAATACACTATAATCTTTATACAGCACTGATTTTACAGATGAAAAAAATACTATTTACCGGAATGTTACTGATAGCGGCTCTAAATTTAAATGCCCAAACAGAGAAGATACAACTTGTTTCTAAAAATTATGAATATAAAGCGGATGAACAATTTTATGATGATTTATTCGATGGGATTACGAAATTAAAGTTTCATTTTGAAGATCCGACATTGCTTTTAGGAAAGAGTTATCAGATTATTTTACAGGAATATACGAACGGAAAACTGTCCCGTGATGAGGTCGTTCTTAACACCAAAAAAGAAGGACTGCCTAAAATTGATAAGGAATTCTCATTTTATATTTACTCACAGCAATGTAACGGTAAACTTAAGTTGGGATTCTTTTTTAAAAATTTCATAAATAAAAAAATGTATCCGACCAACAAAATTTTTGAGGACGGAACATTTGATTTGAGAGATGTTACCGGTGATACCGGGAAAATAGATTTTGAAACAGATAAAAATATTCAGATTGCTTTGATAACGCCGCCTAATGAAAATCCGGCTATCGGAAATTTAGGCTATTGTGAAGTGTCAAAAGGAAATATTGACGTCAAATCCTGGTATGCTAAATATAAGATTCCACAGTTTTTCCTTATTTATCTTAAGGTTGAATAAGATATAAAGCAATCGATTGATCCGTTTACGGATCTTTAAAAGAAGCGAATAAAAGTAAAATTCCCATTCCCGAAAATATCCGGAAATGGGAATTTATATTATTCTACACCACCGCCTAAAGCACGATACAGATCAATAGCGGAATTAATCCGTTCCAATTTTATGGCTATTGCTTCCAGATCATTTTGTAACGCATTGTTTTGCGCAGTTATGACTTCGAGGTAGTTAACCATCCCATTTCCGTATAGCAACGTAGCATCTTTTACTGCTTTTTCCATTGCTAAGGACTTATGATCAATTAATGTTGATCGTTCTTCAGCATATTTCAGTTTAGCCATTGCATCCGAGACTTCACCTATCGCAGTCGTATAGGATTGTTTAAACGAAATTACGGCTTTCTCCTGTTCCAGTTTGGCAACTTTATAAGCAGTACTCAGCTCTTTTTTTCGGAATAAAGGTTGTACTAATCCGACAGCAATTGTTTTGGTTATGGAACCCGGAAAGTCAAACCATTTTTCGAATTCAAATGAATTAGCGCCTATTTGCGGTGTTAATGTAAGCGACGGATACATAGCCGCTTTTGCAAGTCCTGATTTTGCTGCGGCCGACATTACCATATATTCGGAAGCCTTAACATCCGGACGTCTGCTTAACAAAGAAGCCGGTATTCCGGCTGGAAATTTGGCTTCAATTGTACTGTTGTCAAAACTTCCGGAACGGATAATTTTATCAGGAAATGAACCGCATAAAAGTTGTAATGCATTTTCCTGTACCGCAATCGCTGTTTTTGCCTGGGGAATCAGAAGTTCGGCTGTTTTTTTCTGGGCTTCCGTTTGATTAACAGCAAGCGAACTTATAACGCCGGAGTTATACTGAAGGCGCATCATCTTTAAAGTAACATCCGTTATATCAATATTCTTTTCGGCTATTTTTAGCTGCTCGTCCAAACCTAAAAGCGAATAGTAAGCTTGTGCTACCTGAACAATTATTCTTGTTTTTAATGCCGATAGATTCTCTTTTTGTGCAAAATAGCTAGCTCTGGCATCTCGTTTTTGCAAGGCGGCCTTCCCCCAAATATCCGCTTCCCACGATAATGCCAGATTAGCGTTATAATCGTCAAGATACTTTTGCCCGGTAAACTGTTCGCTTAAAGAACCGTTTAGGGAAGTTTTCGATAAATACGATCTGTTGGCTGTTACATTCAGATCCAAAGTGGGCAGTAATGCCAGTTTAACCTGTTTGTAGTTCAGGTCAACCTGTTCCATCGTTTTGAGAGCAGTAGCAATTTCAAAATTTTTGGTCAATGCCTTATCGATCAGTTCCTGTAGCATCGGATCTTTGTAAAACGCTTTCCAGGGCATCGCAATGGTATCACCGGTAAGTAGAAATGCTTCCCGATAAGCTGTAGGCGAATTCAGTTCCGTACGCTGGTATTTTTGACCCACCACACAGGAGGAAAGGACTACCGATGCAAGGGCTGTTATGGTTATATACTGTATTCTTTTCATTATTTCTTGATAGTTGAATTAATCTTCTTATTCACTCCGAAAATTTTTTCCTGTAAGTATTGGAAGAGTATGTAGAGTAAAGGAATCACAAATAAGCCCAATACTACACCGCTAAGCATTCCGATGGAGGCACTAACACTGATCGATCGGTTACCGACAGCGGTTCCGCCTGAAGCGAACATAAGCGGTATCATACCTACAATAAAAGCCAGTGACGTCATAATGATAGGTCGTATTCTCGAGCGTGCACCTTCTATAGCCGACTCTATAATGGAAAGTCCTGATTGTCTTCTCTGAACGGCAAATTCTACAATTAGAATAGCATTTTTGGCTAGTAAACCGACAAGCATGATAAGTCCCACCTGAACGTAAATATTGTTATCCAATCCTACAGCTTTAATTCCTAAAAAGGCACCCAAAACTCCGGTCGGAATAGAAAGCATGACGGCTAACGGTAACAGATAACTTTCATATTGCGCAGCTAAAAGGAAGAAAACGAACAAAAGACAAAGTCGAAAAATGGCGATGGTTTGATTTCCGGCCGCTTTCTCCTCAAGGCTTAAACCGGTCCATTCATAACTATAATCCGATGGCAGTTTATCCATTACCGATTCAATATTTTGCATGATATCACCATTGCTAAAACCCGGTAATCCTACAGCCGTTATACTTACGGAATTGTACAAATTATAACGGTTTACCGATTCAGGACCATATACTTTTTTAAGCGTAACCAATGATTTTACAGGAACCATTTGCATATCGGCATTTCGTACGAAGATCTCATTAAACGCTTCTTCGTCTGTTCTGAAAATACCGTCAGCCTTTACATTAACTCTGTAAAACTTACCGAAACGGGTAAAATCGGATGATTGATCACCGGAAAAATACGTCTGAATATTGTTGAGTAATTCCCGTACGCTTACGCCCATTTGTTTCGCTTTATCTTCATCAACTTCGAGTTCCAGTTGCGGATAATCGGCTCTGAAAGTGGTATAAGCATATTGTACACCCGGTTGCTGCATGATCTGTCCGATTACGTTATCGGCCATCGCTTTTAGTACTGCGGGATCTTTAGCCATTCTGTCCTGTAATACAATTTCTGCACCGCTGGTAACACCGAAACCTTCTACCGGCGGACTTCTGAAAACCATTACTGAACCTTCTTTTATGCCGGCGAGTTTACCGCTAACGATGCTCATTATTTCATCAATGTCTTTAACCGTTCCCCGTTCTTTTTTAGGCTTGAGTTTGATAAAACCCATCGCATAAGCCGGGCTGGCACTATTACTTAAAATATTAAAACCGGTAATACTGGTGTTGTTTTCAATAGCTTCTACATTGTCCAGTTGTGCCTGTATTTTTTCAACTGTGGCTGTAGTTCTGTCCAATGCCGTTCCGGGTGGCATGGTAAGACTGTAAATCATAAAACCGTCATCTTCCAGGGGAACAAAACTTTTTGGAGTCGACATCATACTGTATACCGCCAATGCGATTATAGCCGTCACAAATCCGGTGGCAATCCATTTTCTACCGATTAAAAAACGGATACCTCTGATGTATCTTCCGGTCAGGTTGTTAAAAGAAGTATTAAAACCGGTAAAAAAGCGTTGTTTAAAACCGGATTTACCGTGGTGATCGTGATTATTCTTTAATAAAATGGCACATAGGGCAGGAGTTAGCGTTAGTGCATTAACCGCCGAAATAATAATAGCTATAGCAAGCGTATAAGCAAACTGTTTATAAAATATACCCGATGAACCGGTCATAAATCCGATAGGGATAAATACAGCCGACATAACTAAGGTAATTGAAATAACCGCTCCTGTAATTTCAGACATTGCATTGTGAGTGGCTTCTCTGGGACTCAAACCGGCATCTTCTTCCATTTTACTGTGAACTGCTTCGACGACTACGATAGCATCATCGACCACAATACCAATTGCCAGTACTAAGGCAAAAAGGGTCAATATATTTATCGTAAATCCGAGAATCAACAGGAAGAAAAACGTACCTACAATCGCTACGGGTACCGCGATAGCCGGAATAATAGTCGAGCGCCAGTCCTGAAGAAATAGAAAAACCACAATAAATACCAAAAGGAAAGCTTCAATCAGTGTCGATTTAACCTGTCCGGTAGCCTCATCAAGACGCTCTTTCGTACTCATTACGTTTACGTATTTTATACCGGGAGGGAATGATTTTGACAATCGTTCAATTTCACGATTAACACCAATTTCGATGTCATTCGCATTGGAACCTGAAGTTTGCAGAATCGCAATTGTAACGGCATTTTTACCGTCGGATTTATTATCACCGCTATAAGAAATTGAGCCAAACTCAATGCGGGCAATATCTTTAAGACGCAATAAATTACCACCGGTATTTTTAACGACGATATCAGCATATTGTTCGGGTTTGTTTTTCTTCCCTTTATAGCGGATAACATATTCCAAAGCCGATTGTGATTCTTCTCCTAATTTTCCGGGAGCCGACTCAAGACTTTGGTCAGCGATAGCATTGGTTACATCGGAAGGAACCAGTCCGGCATTGGCCATTTTTCTCGGATCCAACCATACACGCATTGAATAATCCTTTTGTCCGAAAATCTGGGCTTGTCCGACACCGGGAACCCGTTTAATTTGAGGAACAAGGTTAATATTCGCGTAGTTCTGTAAAAACAGCTCATCGTATTTTTCGTTGTCTTCCGTATAAAGGTTGAAGATAACGATCATACTGTTCTGTTGTTTCGATGTGGTTAATCCCATTCGGATAACCTCCTGCGGTAGTTTGGGCGTCGCCTGTTGCACTCGGTTCTGTACATTTACCGCAGCCTGATCCGGATCAACTCCCTGTTTAAAGATAACGTTAATCGAAAAGGTACCGTCATTACTGGCGGTTGATTTGATATACTGCATGTTTTCCACACCGTTGATCTGTTCTTCTAAAGGCGTTACAACCGAACGAATTACCGTTTCACTGTTACCGCCCGGATAGGAACCGGTTACCGTTACCGTGGGTGGAGAAATATCGGGAAATCGTGTAACCGATAATCTTGTCAGACCGAGGATTCCCAGTATGACAAGGACAATAGAGATGACTGTGGCCAAAACCGGCCTGTCGATTATATTTTTTAACATTTGAATGATTTTTGTGAAACGGAACTTATTTTTTTTCCTGTGTTGATGCGCTTACTTTGGGAGTAATTTCCAACCCGTCGGACAACGCATCGATGTTGTTTAGTGCCACCTTGTCGCCTGATTTGATGCCCTTGCTTACAAAGTAATTGCTATCAGTACTTCCGGCAATTTCAATAGGTGTCATCGCAACTTTATTTCCTTTTAAGATGAATACAAAGAACTTATCCTGTATGTCTTTTACGCTGGCCATCGGTACGCTGGTAACTGCCGATAGATTGCTGTTTAAGATTACTCTGGCTGAACCGCCGGAGCGCAGATATTTTTTCGGATTCGGGAAGATGGCTTTTAAGGCGATACTTCCGGTTGTTCTGTCGATATTCCCGCTGGCAATTTCTACAGTGCCTTTATGTTCGTAGGTGCTGCCATCGGCCAAAATAAGTTGTACCCCTTTATTGTCGGCAGTATCTTTAAGAAAAGCCAGATAATCGGCTTCACTTAAGGAAAAGTAAACAAATACCGTATTAATATCTGATAAAGTGGTAAGTGGTTCAGTATCACCCGGAGTGACAAGGTTCCCGATACGATTTGGAATACGACTGATATATCCGCTTACCGGTGCTTTGATCAAAGAGAAATCGGCGTTAATACGGGAAGAACCCAACGTTGCTTTTGCCTGGGCAAGTTGCGCTTTCGCAGCTTCATAGTTAGCTTCGGCGGTTTTTAACTGTATCGGAGCATATACTTTTCCTTCGACTAAAGGTCTTATTTTTTCCACTTCCAGTTTGGCATTGGCCAGATTTGCCTCAGCATTTTTGTACGCAGCACTACTGTTATTGACTTGTTCTTCATAAACATCACCCTTAATTTTAAATAGTGCCTGTCCTTTTTGAACGTAGTCGCCTTCTTTTACAAAAATAGCCTCAAGATAACCGGAAACCTGTGCTTTTATGGCAACATTGACACTTCCTTCGATCATCCCCGGATATTTTTTATTGATAGCACCCGTACCGGATTCTACCGTTAAAAAGTCAACTTCGGGTTTTGGTATTTGTTGTGAAAGATCAGCTTCTTTTTGCCCGCATGAGAATAATGTGGCTGCAACCAGTAAAAGAATTACCAGGTTACTATTGCGATAGCTTTGGATAAATTTCATTGTTATTTTTTGATTAAAGATTTATGAGGCAAAATAACAGTGTATCAAAACAGAAAATTTGAATATTTAACCGAAGTGTATTTTTTAATAATTGAAGCGGTAATTAGGAGGATTTAAAAAATAGGCAGTGCTTCGTTTTTTGTAGTATTAATAGTCAATCCAGGTTTTTAAAAGACCTGCTTTTTCCCGACTTACAATGATTTCAAGACCGGGATTATTTTTAATAAGCACTACCAGTTTGGAATTAAAATGATTGTAGATCTGATCGATTGCATCAATATGAATGATATACTGACGGTTTGCTCTAAAAAATAATTTAGGATCAAGCTGGCTTTCGAGTTCATCCATTTTTAAAGGGATAACTTCTTCAGTACCATTGTGAAGTTTAGCTTTTATGATTTTAAGTTCTAAAAAGAAATATTTGATATCGGATACCAAAAGTGTTTTAAATCCGTCGCGATAGGGAAGTAGAAAACGACTGCGATATTCTTTTGCGGAAACGAAATTAAGAAGGTTTTCCAGTTTTGTATTCAATTCATCTTTTACTAAGGTATCCAGTTTGGAAAAAGCGGCGGCTAATTCTTCCGGAACCACCGGTTTAAGCAGGTAATCGACACTGTTGAATTTGAAAGCTCTTACGGCATATTCATCATAGGCAGTTGTAAAGATTATCGGGCAGCTGATTTTTATCTTTGATAAAATCTCAAAACTAAGTCCGTCACTCAGGCGGACATCCATCATAACTAAATCAGGAGTAGGGTTTGTACTGAACCAGGCAATGCTGTCGGTTATACTTTCCAGAACAATAAGAATATGCGCATTCGGTTTTAATGCCATGATAAGTCGGGTTAACCGATCGGAATTCGGTTTTTCATCTTCAACTATTACAATTCTCATTTTTATGACTTTAAGTTGATTATTACTTTAAATGAATTTTCATTTTGAATGATTGTCGGTGCGGTTAAGCCAAGCAGATCGTATCGTCCTATAATGTTTTTTAAACCCGTTCCGGAAGAACTGACACTACCTTGTATGGGAATTATCGTATTTTCGACAACTAACTCGGTATCACTTTGGCTATATACAGAAACCTGTAAAGGATTTGTTTTGGTTGTCTGATTGTGCTTTAAGGCATTTTCGATTAATAGCTGTAATGTAAGCGGTGGCAGGAATAATCCGAAAGAAGCTTTGTCGATATTAATTTTAAAGTTTACACCCTGACCGATTCTGTTTTGTAATAAAAAGATATACGATTCTACAAATTTTAATTCTTCGGAAAGCGCTATCAGGTCTTTTCTTGAGTTGACCAATAAATAGCGGTACACCTTTGAAAAATTCTCCGAAAATTCATACCCTAATTTCTGATCTTTTAAGATAAGTTCAGAAAGGACACTAAGATTATTAAAGACAAAATGCGGATCGATTTGGAGTTTTAAAGCATTGAGTTCAGCTTCGGTTACGGCTCTTTTCATATCGGCGGCCTTTAGTCTTTGATCAGCGGCTTCAAGTGCTGTTTTTTTCCAGTTATCAATCAGATAACTTCCGGTATTGATGCTACCGATAATAAGCCCGATGATTATACTACCAATGGCCCACATCCAGAGATCTTCAAAATCACATAAAGGATCATCTGCG
The DNA here is from genome assembly GCF_024496085.1 of Flavobacterium cerinum. Classification (NCBI taxonomy): domain Bacteria; kingdom Pseudomonadati; phylum Bacteroidota; class Flavobacteriia; order Flavobacteriales; family Flavobacteriaceae; genus Flavobacterium; species Flavobacterium cerinum. Next base: position 1,989,367 of record NZ_CP101751.1, read on the forward strand.
CATTCCTCATCATAAAAAAGCATACTTAATGCAATCTGAAACAGAACGATTACGATAACTCCGGCGATTTGTAAAAGGATCTGGGTTAAGGCGCGTTGTAAAGTTTTTTCAGTCCACGGTAACTTTTTATTGAGTGTTTTGTTCAGGAAAATACTAAACCGAGAAATTAAAATACAGAACAGCAACGATAAGCCGATATCGCAAAATATAACGGTTATCGGTTGGGTAAATAAAATTTTCCAGTAATAAGCACCCGGATGGAGCAAAAATGAAATGATATAATACAGTAAAAGGGAAAGAAGTGTATAAAGTACACGTTTCCATCTTCTGACAAGATATTGGTTTATTTCATTGATCATCATAATTGTTTGCTTCCGATAAATTCAGGTATAAATATAGGCTTTATCATTGAACATGTTTCGTATTATCCGTCAGGAAGAGTAATAGCCATATTGCTGATTCCGAGTTTTACGTACAAATAGAAAGATTAAACAAACACAAAAAGTGTAAAAAGTATTGAAGTGTCGTTTTTATTGTCTAAAGCGTATTGAGTTGCGACTGAATCTTTGAAATAAAAATAAATAATGAGTAGGAGTAGTGTGTGTCCGAAAAAAATAACGTCCGATGAGGTGAAAAGAATTTAAAAAAAAACAGGACATTATGGAGGAGGTGGATTTTGTCTTTATTTTAATGGGATACTGTATTTTTTTCGGCTCGGCTAAGCGTAGTCCGATTTTAAAATGGAAGTACCCCATTAAAGAATAGAGTTGTTTTTATAATAAGCCGGTTATTTCGGTGGCGATAACATCCGGATTTTTACCGTCAACCGACACTACGTGTTTGGCCTGATGATAAAAATAACTTCGATCGAATAAATGTTTGGCGATAAACTCTTCGACTTCCGCTTCTTTTAATCCGGATAATAGCGGTCGGTTGGCTCGTTCGTTCTCCAAACGCTTTATAAGCTCTTTAATAGACGCTTTCAGGTAAACCGATACAATTCCGTCTAATTTCAGAAATTCGTGATTATTGGCATAGCAGGGAGCGCCACCGCCAAGACTCAGTATATAATGCTCGTTTTCGGCGATAAAAGATTTCAGTTTTTCATGTTCCAGTTTCCGGAATTTAATCTCACCGAATTCCGAAAAAAGTTCCGGGATCGTTTTTTGTGTATCTTTTTCAATAATTTTATCTAAATCGAAAGCGGGGATTCCCGTCATTTCCGATAACAATTCACCAATGGTGGACTTTCCCGACCCCATATATCCAACAAGAACAATTTTACTCATAATAATAAATACCTCGCTTACAGAAACTTAAAAAAATAGTTACAAAAAAACACAAATTTAAACCAAAAAAGTCTTGGATAATAAAAAATAGGCCTTATATTTGCACCCGCAATCAGGAAATGATTTCAGACTCGGTAGCTCAGCTGGTAGAGCACATCACTTTTAATGATGGGGTCCTGGGTTCGAATCCCAGCCGGGTCACTAAATGACTTAAATTTATTTCTTGAAAGCACAGACTCGGTAGCTCAGCTGGTAGAGCACATCACTTTTAATGATGGGGTCCTGGGTTCGAATCCCAGCCGGGTCACAAAAAAAGTCGAACGCAAGTTTGACTTTTTTCTTTTATGGCCACGTGGAGGAATTGGTAGACTCGCCATCTTGAGGGGGTGGTGTCGCAAGACGTATGGGTTCGAGTCCCATTGTGGTCACCAAATGGTACAAATGTAAATCTACTGCATTTATACCATTTTTTTATTCTTTAATTCTTTGTTGATCAACAAGGTGAAAATCAAAACTTTATTTATCCGGATGGTTCGAAAAGCTGAACTGTTAAACATTACTTTTTAACGGGAACCGAACCCAATATCTTTCTTTTGGTTGCCGGTGAATCTCAAAATTTAATAGTAGGTGTATTCTTTGTAAAGAACATATTCTATTTTTTGCTTACTACTGTTTTTGTATTCACAAATAAAGGTTGGATTTTCAGAGCTGTTATATTTCTGAACGATCAGCTCTCCGAAGTTTGTAACTTCGGAGCATAAAGTCTCAAAATTTAATAGTAAGTATATTCTTTGTAAAGAACATTTTCCATTTTTTGCTTACTACTGTTATTGTATTCGTAAATAAAAGTTGGATTTCCATGGTTGTCATATTCTTGAACGACTTGTATTTGATATGACACCACCATTTTTCCATCAAAGTTGTTAGTTGTCTTAATTGTGGTTTCCAGTATTTTATCGTCTTTGTAGGTCGTTTTGTATTCTTCCATGAATAGGACAGTCTCTTTATGCTTATAAACACTTTTGAGCAAGCTGTAATTTTTATCTAAGGTAATAAAGGTTATAAAAGTACTGTCTTCCGGAGAGCGTATTGCGTAATTGTAATCGTCTGACCAAACGTGTTTGAAGTTGATTTTTTTTAAATCGCCGTCATCAAATCGTCCTGTTTCAATGAAGGATATTGCTTTTCCTTTGCCGGAATAACGGCTTAAAAACGCTGATTTACCCGTTGTACCAAAATCCCATAGTTTATTAATTGTAATGACATTACCTATGCTGTCGAACGTCATAGTAACTTTCCCTGTGTAGTTGGCGTTTTTGAGTGGTATTTTTCCGTTTTCTACTTTGTATGTGTAGGAGATTACTTCTTTTACAGCTCCTTTGAGTTCTGATTCTAATTTCTGTGTGTAAGTAGTTTCGGTAATTTTATTTTCTTGTCCGTTGCAAGAAAGGAATACCTGAAAGAATAAAAGTGCTATTGCTGTTTTTTTTATCATTTTTTTGGTGTCAATTTCGTATTTAATGATGTCCAGGTGTTCAGATAAGATTAACCCGGATCTGAAAATCTATTTCTTCAATCGAAAAATAAGATTATAGCGTCCTAAATTAGAAAAAATAAACATTTTTGACGGATAAAATTCAACAATTGTATTTCTCACAGATTCAGAATCATTAATATTTCTTTCTAATTATATTTGTAAAAAATTTCTGATTCATTTAAATAAGATAGAATTATGAAAGAAGTAGTAGGTAAGATCATAAGTAATCAAACAATAGCGTTAAAGGAGAATCATTCCTTTTTCTTCTGTGATTTACGTGGAACAAAGATTATTCTAAACGCAAATCAGTTACAAATTGTAGGTTGTATTATCGATGGACTGTGTTTGGATATAGAAAAAGAAAAAAGTAATGTAGTAATGGAGCTAAATCTTAATTTGGATTTAGACGATGAAACTAAAATAATACAAAAGCATATTGCGACTAATACGATCAATATACAGCGGCCGATTATTAGTGAGGAGTTATTGCAATTATTTAAAAAGGTGCTTACAGTTGAAAATTATTACAAAGGCCGGGATAATGAGCGCTTGATAAATTATATCATTGAAAAGCAATGTTTTGAGAACGTACCCTTGTTAGGTATTTGTTTTTTATATGCGGGGAAAGAGTGGGAAGTGAAAACTCAAATAATACAATGTTTATACGAAGAAGATAAATTTAGAAACCGGGTTTATGCCTACAAACACGATTTGTTAAAGCGATCTTATATGTTACTTTTTGATGAAGAATATATTGTCAGAGATTTTACGGCACATTTGATATTGGATTTAAATCCCGAGGCGGAGGAATTGAAACTAAATGATAAAAATTATATTCTTGGAATTAAAGCAAAATATTTATTTGACGGTTTAGCTATGCTTGATAAAAGCTATTATCAATATATAGAGGATACGATTTTATTAAACGGACTTAAAAGTGACGATAGCGATACAGTAATTAATAGCATTAAAATAATGAATGCTATTGCTGTTTTCAGATTCTGGGATAGGTTAGTGGCTTATATAAAAAACAAAGAATATGAAAAGTTAGGTGATACTTATATTTATGTTTTATATAAAATATTGTCCGTGTTTAGGGATAGTGATTATTATGAAGAAGATTTCAGCTTTTATGAGCTTTTATTGTCTTTTGAAGATGAACATATTCAGGAAGATACATTATACCTTGCCTATAAAGCCGATTATGAAAATACGGATCTTATAAAAGGTTTTATTGAGAAAAATAAAGATAAAAAAATGGTACAGCGGTTTCTTGAGGATATTAAGGAAGAATAATAAGGTGCTTATGAGGGAATGAATTATGTATTACTGATCATTATTGCAATTCAAATCCGGTAGAATCCACTTTTAATGGCTTTTTTGTTAGAAAATACTTATTTTTATACTCGAAAGATTGGGAGGAATCCGATTAAAAAATGCAGCGAATTGTTTATGCGATAATAAAAGATTTAGTAAATGAAAACACATAAAGAGAATTACCCGCTTGTTAGTTTTATTGTTGGCTTTTTGGTCTGGTTGTTAGCCACTGTTTTGTTTCGGGTTGCAGGACAACATTTTTTTATTGTCGACAATGTATTCGTAATGGTGGCTTTATATATTATTCTGATACCGGCATTGGGTTTTATTGCAACGATGGTCTTTAATAAGTTTAAATTGGATAAACTAGAAAGTATAAAATCGGCAGCCATTATGGTTTTACCGGGTATGCTACTGGATACACTATGCGTACAGTTTTTCGGAGAATTATTTCCTAATATGCCTGAAGCGTATAGTAAAACTTTTGCTTCCTGGTTAATGTTTGCATATTCTATTGTTTTGATTTCAGGTCTTTTGAGGAAAACTGGAAGGTAAAACGGATACTGTATAATCGGATAATACGATCGTTTTTGAAATGAAAGTATATAATATGATTTGCGGATATCTTTCCTTTATGGATAAAACAGTAATAATGATGAAAAATGATTATTTCGAATCTATTTCAGTTCTAAAGTGACATTTTTTTAATTTATATACTTCTTATAGTAAGTTACTTATGAATTTTTTAAAGATTCACCGATAAAAAAAGTAAAAAAAACTAGCACAGTAAAGTAAAATTTCCTTTCTTTGCACCCGTTAAAAACAACAGCTTAGTCGCTAATTAAGCGGTGATAATTTAAGCAGAAAGTTTTAAAATCATTGAACAGTTGATTTGAATTTTTTATCATTAGGTTCATTGATTAAAGTCTGAAATAGCGAAACAAAACAGACATTATATTTATAGACTCGGTAGCTCAGCTGGTAGAGCACATCACTTTTAATGATGGGGTCCTGGGTTCGAATCCCAGCCGGGTCACAAACAGAAAAGCGCACTATTTAGTGCGCTTTTTTCGTTTAACTATTTATCGTAGTGAAATCCTTAAAACAGTCTGATAACTACCAATCTTGATGAGCTTTAATTTGTAAATGATGATAAAGAAAGGATAACGCAGTCATTACTGTTGATCAAATCAAATAAAAATCAAACGAATTCTATTTTGTTTAAGATCGGATCAACAGCAGGAGACGCGTATACGTTATTATTCGTTTACCACCGGTGGCATCGCAGCATTGGCTTTTGTCATGCGATCTTCACCTTCTGGTGTCTGAAAGTCATAAGGGGTTTCGCCTACTTGAATAAAAATGCCGTCTTTTATCAGCTGTGCATCGATATAAGGATTGTCTAAAATGGCTTTTCCGCCTTGCTTTTTAAACTCTTCCGCATCATAATATTGCAGCCAGTATAACCCCGGAAAATCATAAGTGCGGCTATTTATCCTATATCTATCTCGATATGAATAAAAATCTACCGGAGAGACACTTAAGCCTTTTAAATTAATTCCTTCTACTAATTTTAAGGCCATTTTTTTAGTTAGATGATATTTGTCTTTTTCTACTAAAGGAATACAGATTAAGCCACTTCCGGCTGATTTTGTAATCCTGATACTCGGTTTTTCTGCTTCTGATTGATATTCTATACCGTATTTGTTACGACTAAATGCCTTTAAGGTTTCTTTGTCGAGATAAGAAGTTACAGGTCGTTCTATCACCTCTTTTGTTTGGTTAATATAAGCGATAGTTGGAGGAGAAAGTAATTCTTCACAAAGATTTAATATAAACAATATTTCCTCATCTGTTAAGGCTTCTTTTGTATCAAAAAAAATATAATTCTCTTTCATTAGGGAATATAATTATAGGTTTAAGGGAGTTCTAAATTTATTTTTTTACCAGCATTATCAATATAAGAAATTTTAACGTAACCACGTCGTTTAAAAACCTCTAATATTGAGTTTTTGTTTTTATTGGCAGCCTCTAAATTACTAAAAACATATTCAACTTCATGAATTTTTCCGGCGTCAAGCAATTTTTTATAATCGAGCATTTGATTTAGCTGTTCATTACCAAATTTGCCGGTAGTATTCTTAAATTCAAGTAATACAATGCCATTTTTGGTATAATGCGCATCACCGGTAATGGCTTTTTTTATTCCTAATGATTCCAGCTCTTCGGCAGAGAAAGAAAGTTTTCCTTCCAGTTTGTTCCAGTCATTTGCGCCAAGTTTTCCGCTTTTGTGGTTAGCGCGTAGCCATTCCTCAAAGATACTACCTCGGGAGGCCTGTTGGTCTACCAGTTTCAATTCATCGAGTTTACGGATGTCGGCAATTGTACTACTTTCACCAATGGCTTTGTTCATAGCTGCTACGACTTTACCACGGGCATTGGCTATACCACTGTTAAGTCCGATGCTGCCTAGAAGATCGGTGTTGATTAACTTGTCGATTGCTTTTTTAACATTGGGCGGCAGGGTATTGTTGGTGTAAGCTGTAACCAGTTTTTGTTCCGTAATTTCCCAAAGCTTGAGGTTTTTCTTGGAATGATTGGACGATGAAGCGAACCATCCCAGTACCTCGGTTTGACCTTCGAAATACTCTGCAATGGTTTTTGTGAAAGTCTTGCTGTTTTTTATATCAATACCTTTAGCATATTGATTACCGTAATTTAAGTATACCGAGAAGTCTACATCTTGGGATCCTTTTATATAGGCTTCCCATTTTTTTGTAATTTTTTTCAACACATCCAATGCATCTTCAGAACCGTTCAATACGGTATTCAGATAGCGATAGTCACCAAGTAGTATCTCAGTAAGTTCAGGGTGTTTCGCAGCTGGTGAGCGTTGAATAAGACTTACGAACTCTGGTAGATCATCTATGTATTTACCGCCCGGACCGCTAAAGTGCGTCATTACTTTGGTCCATTGTTGCATGTCTTTTCCTGTCAATTCAAATACGCCGTTAATGCCTTTGGCAAGACTCGGATTGACAGCCATTTGCGAACCTAATCTTGAAAACATTACCACGTCAAGGTTTTTAGCCTCTGACAGTAGTTTAAATAATTCAGGACTGTCCTTTTGTAAATGATATAAACCTACTTTTACCAGACCGGATTGTTCTTCGCCCAAAGCCTCCAGAAAACGCAGGAATTTTTTGTCGGTTACCAACTTTAGTTTTTGAGAGAAAGTAGTATACTGATTCAGGTTCTCCAAAAAGGCTTTTTCGGTTACATTAAGCAGCTTGCCTTGACCTTTTAATTCGGTTAACAGTAAAACAGCACTTTTTTCAACACTCTTACCTAATTTTACAGCCTGATTGACCGCTTTTATAGCCTTGACGGCATCGAAAAGATCGATTCCCAATCCGACAGCAGAGAGAATAACAGGAAGTAAAGACTGATCTAAATTGGCGAGTTCTTTGTTTCCGTCAAACGAGGTGTTGGAAGCGGCCGTATTGATTTTATATCTGTTGTATTCTATAACCAGATCGGTAACGCCAAGTCCGACACTACCTGCAACTAATGCTCCTCCCAATATGGTTGTAAGTCCACCGGTAAAGAAACCTGCAATGGCAAGTACCAAACTCAATCCTGCAATAAGCAGGCTGATCAGGCTATCGTTGAAAGCTACTTCGGAGATCTTATCATTGATCGCATTACTGGTGTTCGAGCCGTTGATGATACCGTAGTCATTCATTACTTTTCCGATAACCGGACTGAACGACCATAGGAAATCAGGATCATCTTCTATTTCCTCTCTTACGGAAATAATATTTTGTGGTTTTTCCGAATAGATTATATTTTTTAGTTCTTTTTTTAAGTCACTGCTGGATTTTATATGAGCCAATGAAACAAAGTTTAAACTCAGGTCTTGTAATACCAGATGATCTTTAGCTTTCTCCGGTTTTTGTAAACTGTTTAAAGTGTTTTGGTATTCCCGAACCGGAGCGACTATATCCTGATGGTAACTGTTAAGATAATCTGCGCCGTTAAACTCACCTTTATAAAGTGTTTCTCTCATCATCGATATGATTGTTTTATTCTTTAAGATAAATTCCTCAGGCAATTCATGCATATGTGCTGCAATCAGGTTCAGATAGCTGGCACAAAATGCGGGCGTATTAAGAATAAAACGGGTATTGTCCTTTTCGAGTAATTTTTTAGTTAGAGAATCCGGGCCAAACGACATGAATAGAGTAACCAAGAAGCTATCAAATTCTTCACCACCGTAAATTTCTATCAGTTTTTTATATTCTGCTTTTATAGGTGGAGTTAACGGTACTACATTTTCCGGGGTTACTATTTGGATGAATTTTCCTGCGGATTGAGCATATTTACGTATGGCGTTACGTATAGGTTTAGATGAACCTTCTATAATTTCGACAAGTTCATCAAGTTTTTCGTCATTTTTATAAAACATCTGGATTTTTGTCAGCTCCATTTCGTTCTGTTTCAGCATTTCCAGTGCTTTGTTTTTAATAGCCTTTTGAAATACATATAAGAATTCTTCAATGTATTTTTCGCTAAGCCCTTTAAATTGCAGCTCTTTTTTGAACTCGTCCTCTTTATATCCTTTAAGATAGCTTTTTAATAAAGCCGGGTCGAGTTGCTCAATGTTGGCGATATATTTGGTCAGGATGATTTTTTCAGTTTCAACCTCTTTGTGTGCCTTGTCTATAATCTTGTTAAAATTGGTCGTGTCAGTGACTTCCTTGGTTCCGCCGTCACCTTCTACGATATTAGCTTTACTTATGATTCTGGTTATAATTTCATTGATTTCTTCACTACCAACGTCTTGCCAGAAATAAAGATCGGCTATGTAAGCTTTCAGGTCTACTGTGTAGTTCGCCGAGTTTTCGTATTTTCTGTAAAGTCTAAAATTACGCCTCAGTTGTGCTATCATTACATTAGCTTGCTGTTCGCTATAACCAAATACAGATTGGTAATAATAAATAGTAGCAATGGTTTCATCTTTATCTTTTTCTATAGGTTGCGGAAGTTCTACTTTTACAGATATGTAATATTCTCCGTTAATGTGGTATAAGTTGTAAGGGGTTCCGTCTGATGTTTCTGAAAATTCTGATCCGGAAGTTTTTCCCGGCATCACTTCGTTATTTTGCTCAGGTGTTTCCAGTGCCTTGTTTAGTTGTAATAAGGTAGTAGCATCAACGATACCGGTAGGTTTGATGTCGTGCTCTTTCTGAAAGGCTATAACGGCCAATTGAAGATCTTCCCAAAAAAGCATGTCTTTCTCCTGTATATTGTATTTTAGAGTATTAAAAGCTTTTTTTAGCTTCAGTACATGCGGTCCCTTGTGATGAAGTTTGATGACCGATTGTCCCGTTGCTACTTTTCGGAATGCTTGATTTCTAAACGGTTGGTAGGTTAGAGCGATAGTATCTCCTTTTTCCAATAGAATGTCGGAGTCCTCATCGGTAATCTCAAATTTCTCTTTTTTTTCCGGATTATAGCCGGGATCCTCCTCCTTGTCGGCATCTGTGACACGGGAAGAAAATGTTTTAGTGTATTTGTACATGATTCATTTAGCATAGAATTAAAGCCCAAAAATCATATAAAAAGAGAAAAAAAAGACGTTTATTAGCGCGTGAAATCGGTCTTTGCAGTAAATAGGTTTACCAGTAGAATATTGAGTAATATGTATTTGGCCAGTATATAAACGTTTTCCCGTGCAGTACACAAAATCGGAAGGCTTATTTTACGGAAGGCTCAACCGACTTCCGGTTTTTAGCGGAAAAATGTATTTTAGGATAGACTTTGCAGAATGATAAAAAAAATACCCGACTTGTTGAAGTCGGGTGTAAATTTTTAAGTCTTTTTGATAAAAGAAGAATGTTCTCTTGATTGTAAAAAATGAAGCAGTTTAGCTTAAATATGCATATTCATCTGTATCTTCAAAAACAACCTGTATGTGTTCCAACAGGGAAGTCGATAATGATAAGCCTTTAAAATCCGCTTTTACCGGGTATTTTTTATGATTACGATCAACAAGTACCGCAGTTTTGAATTTCTTTAACGGAACATCTAAAAAGTGTTTTACACCGTAAATCAACGTGGTACCGGAGTTTAAAACATCGTCAATCAATACCAGACATTTATTCTTGTATTCTTCCGGTGTTAAAGAGGTTTGTATCGCTTCCTGTGGTTGTGTTTTGTTGATTTTTACTTCGCATAAAACGACTTTTAAATCGGAAATCTGTTCCAGTTCCCTTGCAATTTTTTGGGCGAAAATATAGCCGTTGGCCGCAATACCGGCTAAAACGACCTCCTTCTCATCAGCAAAAGTTTCATAAATCTGATAAGCAATTCGCTTGGTTTTATGATTGATTTCCTGTTGTGTCAGAATGATATTCTTCATAGTTGTTGTGTTGTTATTTTTTTTTCAAAGATAAAAAACAGTTCCCGATCCTGTCTCGGTTTAATCGAGTTATGTGCTCTTTCTAGTTTTTTGATAGTAAAAGTGTCTGCAAAAAGGCCTCGGTATTCGGTTTCGCTACCGCCAAACGGAGGGCCGGCTTCCGTAAGCGGAAAATCAAATAACAATCCGGCTATCTTTCCGCCGGGTTTTAGGATTTCGTGCATCTTTACAGCATATTGCGGACGTAATTCCGGTGACAGGGCGCAAAAAAAGGTTTGCTCTAAAATCAAATCAAACGTATCATTCAGATCAAAAAAATCACCCAATAGTAATTGAGAATCCGGGAAATTCGGATTTCGTGATTTTATGTTTTCTAAAGGAGTGGGAGCCAGGTCAATAATAAAAACATTATGGAAACCCTGTGAAAAAAGATAATCCAGTTCATGTGCGTTACCGGCACCCGGAATCAGGATTTTAAGCGTTTTATCTATAATTTGATCAATATATTCTTTTAAGGGTGCGGTAATAGAACCGGTATCCCAGGGCGCTTCATCGTTTAAGTAACGGTTTTCCCAGTATTCTTTGTTAAACGGCATCATCTTCAAAATCTATGTTATCATCAGTATAATCGTCAATGTCACGACGATCTTTTTTGGTTGGTCTTCCGGTTCCTTTGGCACGATAATGTTCTTTAGACAAGCGAAGTAGCTCCAGATGTTCAAATGCTTCTGCCGGTGTTTCATCTTTACGGTAAATATCGACCAGTTTGGCACCGACACGGTTGTCCGGAACGTCTAAAACAGTTAGAATATAGTTGATTTGGTCTTTTCGTAATGTGATTTTATCGGTTGGAAAAACCTCTCGCGATGGTTTGGCAGCCTGCCCATTTACAGTGATATGTCCTTTTTTACAAGCCTCTGTGGCGATGTTTCTTGTTTTGTAGTATCGGACGCACCACAAATATTTATCCACTCTCATATGAAAATTCAAAATTCGATGTTAATATTAAAACAAAAATAAAGGAAAATTGTATCTTGCACCGTTAAATTTTATTAATAATGAATAGAATATATAAGATAGTTGGAAGCGCCTTATTAATGGCAACTCTTTTTGCCTGTGATGATAAAGGTGCTGCTACTGTTGAAGTCCGTGATTACGCTCAACAATTTGCTGCTGATAATGTAGCTATTGAGGCTTATTTGAAAACACATTATATTGAGGTGACTCATAATGCACATGGCGATGTTGATGAAATGAACATAAAAGCAATTCCGGACGGCGGTTCTCAGGTCTCGATTTGGAATCAGACGACCTATCCGTTGCAATCGAAAATTGTAAAATTGCATAATATAGAGTATAAAATGTATTACCTGAAGATTGCCGAAGGTACAGGTGATGCGCCTTGTGGAGTTGATAAAGTATTTACGTCTTACCGCGGATTGTTGTTAAACGACGGTCAGTTTGATTATGCACCAAACGCAACTGAAATTAGTCTTATAGGAGCGATTAAAGGATGGGAATATATTTTCCCGGAATTTAAAAGAGGGGTGACAGTTGAAAATACAAACGGTGAAGGTGTGCCGGATGGTACATTACGTCATGAGGATTATGGTGCCGGTGTGGTATTCCTACCTTCAGGATTAGGATACTATGCAAGTTATGTTGGAAGTATTCCGGAGTATTCGCCATTAGTATTTACATTTAAATTATTCGACATCCAGTTTTTAGATCAGGATGGTGATGGTGTTTTATCGCGTTATGAATATGGATTTGATGCAAACGGTGTCTTAATTGATACGGATGGTGATGGTGTAGCTGATATTTTTGATATTGATGATGATAATGACGGTGTGTTGACAAAAGATGAGATTCGTATACCGGGCTCAACTACAGGCGCACAATATTCTTATGACCAGATTCCGACTTGTGAAGGCGGTAACGGAAAGAAGAAACATCTTGATCCGAGTTGTCACTAATAAAATAGAATTATAAGAAATAAAAAAGCGGTTCCGATTTCGGAACCGCTTTTTTTATAAGCTACGGTAAATTATTTACGTTTTAAAACTTTCTCAGCTGCTGCTTCGATAGCCTGGTGGTTCAGTTTGTATTTTTCCATTAACTGATCCGGTGTTCCGCTTTCTCCGAAACTATCCTGAACGGCAACATATTCTTGTGGAGCCGGATTGTGTAATGATAATGTTCTTGCTACACTTTCTCCTAAACCGCCAAGCATGTTGTGCTCTTCAGCAGTTACCACACATCCTGTTTTAGCAACCGATTTAAGAATTGCTTCTTCGTCCAGTGGTTTAATTGTATGAATGTTGATTACTTCAGCACTGATTCCTTTAGCCTCTAATGCTTCCGCAGCAACAAGCGCTTCCCATACTAAATGTCCGGTAGCGATAATCGTTACATCAGTACCTTCATTTAATAAAACGGCTTTACCGATTTCAAATGTTCCGTTTTCCGGTGTAAAGTTTGGAACGGAAGGACGCCCGAAACGTAAGTAAACCGGTCCGTGATGATCAGCGATAGCTAAAGTAGCTGCTTTAGTTTGATTGTAATCGCAAGTATTGATTACAGTCATTCCCGGTAGCATTTTCATTAAACCGATATCTTCAAGGATTTGGTGCGTTGCACCGTCTTCTCCTAAAGTTAAACCGGCGTGAGAAGCACAAATTTTCACGTTTTTATCCGAATAAGCAACTGATTGACGAATCTGATCATAAACTCTTCCGGTTGAGAAGTTAGCAAAAGTTCCGGTAAAAGGAATTTTTCCGCCAATTGTCATTCCGGCTGCAATACCGATCATATTTGCTTCGGCAATACCGATCTGGAAAAAACGCTCCGGATGATTTTTCTTGAAGTCATCCATTTTTAATGAACCGATAAGGTCGGCACATAAAGCGACTACATTTTCATTCTTTTGTCCTAATTCGGTTAATCCTGCTCCGAATCCGGAACGGGTATCTTTATTTCCTGTATTGGTGTATTTTTTCATTGTTGACTTTAAAATTAAAAGGTTTTAAACGGGATAAGCGAATTAATAGTCGCCTAATGTTTCAGGGTTTTGCGCCAGAGCACTCTCTAATTGTGCATCGTTAGGTGCTTTTCCGTGCCAAGCGTGCGTATGCATCATAAAATCAACTCCGTTACCCATTTCGGTATGTAATAATACACAAACCGGTTTTCCTTTTCCGGTTCTTGATTTCGCTTCGGTCATTCCGGCAATAATTGCTTCAAGATTGTTTCCTTCTTTGATTTCCAAAACATCCCATCCGAAAGCTGTGAATTTAGCATTTAGGTCACCAAGCGATAAAACTTCCTCAGTTGTACCGTCAATTTGTTTTCCGTTAAGGTCAACTGTAGCAATGTAGTTGTCAACTTTTTTAGCAGAAGCATACATGGCAGCTTCCCATATCTGGCCTTCCTGTAACTCTCCGTCACCGTGTAAGCTGTATACGATATGATTGTCTCCGTTTAATTTTTTGGTTAAAGCAGCACCGATGGCTACCGACATTCCTTGTCCTAATGATCCTGATGCTACACGAATACCCGGAAGTCCTTCATGTGTAGTTGGATGTCCTTGTAAACGAGAATTGATCAAACGGAAAGTAGCTAATTCCGATACCGGGAAATAACCGCTTCGGGCTAATACGCTATAAAATACCGGTGAGATATGTCCGTTGGAAAGGAAAAACAGGTCTTCTCCAATACCGTTCATATCAAAACCTTCTTTGCGGTTCATTACGTTTTGGTATAAAGCTACCAGGAATTCTGTACATCCGAGAGAACCACCCGGGTGTCCTGAATTTACAGCATGAACCATACGAAGGATATCTCTTCTAACCTGAATTGTTAAGTCGTTTAATTGTTGAGTGTTAGGCTTCATTTTTTATGTAAAAGTTAAACTAGGGCAAAAATAGTTTTATTTTAAAGATGTACCAACTCTTTTTCTCTTTTATGAATGTTATGGGTATAATAAATGCGGAATTGTCCTGTTAGATCTGCTTAAATTATAGTACTTTTAATGACTTTTTATAACATTCTATTTCCGATAAACAAAATGAAACGATTTTTAACGATCTATCTGGATTCGTACCGGGGATTGTCGCGCCCGGCCTGGATGCTGGCTTTGGTTATTTTTATTAACAGAAGTGGTGCTATGGTACTGCCTTTTCTGGGTATTTATATGACTCAAGCGTTGCATTTCTCTTTAAAAGAAGCCGGAACGGTTTTAAGTTGTTTCGGATTGGGAGCGGTAACCGGATCCTGGTTAGGCGGGTGGCTAACGGATAAAGTAGGACATTTTAAAGTTCAGACGGCCAGTTTGTTTTTATCTGTACCGATGTTCTGTGTGCTTCCGTTTTTTAAAAGTGTTACAACATTAGCAATCGGAATCTTTATTTTAAGTGTGATCACCGATTCGTTTCGTCCGGCCAATTCGGTTTCGGTAGCTTATTATGCTAAACCGGAAAATATTACCCGCGCGTTTTCCTTAAATCGGATGGCGATTAACCTCGGATTTTCGATAGGTCCGGCTTTGGGTGGTTTGTTAGCACTTATTTCATACGATTGGCTTTTCTACGGGAACGCTATCGGTGCTGTGTTAGCCGGTAGTATGTTTTTCTTTTACTTCCGCAACCGAAAAGGAAATGAAGCAGTACTGACAAAAGAAGCGCATGAAGCGGATTCGCAAAAGGAAATTTCACCCTATAAAGATAAACAGTTTATTCTCTTTAATATATTGACGGCATTATATGCGATTTGTTTTTTTCAATTGTTGAGCACATTGCCGTTGTTTTATAAAGAGATGCATAAATTATCTGAAGCGGATATAGGGATGTTGTTAGCGTATAGCGGTATCGTGGTATTTGCGTTGGAAATGCTGTTGGTTCATATTGCCGAACGAAAAATGACTTCGGGACAAGTAATTATTATCGGAACCCTTCTTTGCGGTTTGTCCTTTTCCATGCTGATTTTACCGGGTAAATTTTTATTGCTGTATAGCTCCATGTTCTTTTTGTGTATTTCCGAAATACTGGTGATGCCATTTGTAGCCACTGTAACCGTTCAGCGTTCGGGAGTGACAAATCGCGGCGCTTATATGGGATTCGGTGCTTTGGCTTATGCAGTAGCGCATATTGTTTCGCCGTATTGCGGAACCCGAATCGCTTCGTTTTATGGTTTTGATGTACTTTGGATTGTAACAGGTGTGCTAACAATAATAACGGCTATAGGATTTTATTTTGTAATGAAAAAAATGGAATAGCCTTTTGGGCTTACGACCCGAATGCCGTAGGAAATAAATGATTTATCGTTAATATTTTCTAAGTATCGTCCTGTTCAATTGTCGAATTCGATTATCTTTGCCGATTGTAAAAAGTAATTATGAAGTTCGATTTATTACACAAAGATCCGCTATCTAAAGCAAGAGCGGGAAGTATAACTACCGATCACGGTGTCATTGAAACACCGATATTTATGCCAGTAGGAACGGTGGCTTCTGTAAAAGGAGTACACCAGCGTGAATTAAAAAATGATATTAACCCGGATATTATTTTAGGGAATACCTATCATTTATACCTGCGTCCGCAAACCGAAATTCTGGAGAAAGCCGGAGGATTACACAAGTTCATGAACTGGGATCGTAATATATTAACGGATAGTGGCGGTTATCAGGTGTATTCACTTTCTTCTAATCGGAAAATCAAAGAAGAAGGAGTGAAATTTAAATCCCATATTGATGGTTCATATCACTTTTTTTCACCGGAAAACGTAATGGAAATCCAACGTACAATCGGAGCGGATATTATCATGGCTTTCGATGAATGTACACCGTATCCTTGTGATTATCGTTATGCGAAACGTTCGATGCATATGACACACCGTTGGTTGGATCGTTGTATCACGCATCTTGAAAAATTACCTTTTAAATACGGTTATGAACAAACTTTTTTCCCGATTGTTCAGGGAAGTACTTATAAAGATTTGCGTCAACAATCGGCAGAATATATAGCGAGTGTCGGAGCGCAGGGTAATGCAATTGGCGGACTTTCAGTTGGGGAACCGGCTGAAGAAATGTATGCAATGACGGAAGTGGTTACGGCCATTTTACCGGAAGATAAACCGCGTTACCTGATGGGAGTGGGAACACCAATCAATATTCTTGAAAATATCGCATTGGGAATTGATATGTTTGATTGCGTAATGCCAACCCGTAATGCGCGTAACGGAATGTTGTTTACGGCTAACGGAAGTATCAATATCAAAAATAAGAAATGGGAAGCCGATTTCTCTCCGATCGATGAAATGGGAATTACCTTTGTAGATACTGAATATTCAAAAGCCTATTTACGTCACTTGTTTGCAGCAAATGAATACTTAGGAAAACAGATTGCTACAATTCACAATCTGGGCTTTTATATGTGGTTGGTTCGCGAAGCCAGACAACATATTCTTGCCGGTGATTTTTATGAATGGAAGCAAAAAATGGTGAAACAAATGAGCCAGCGTTTATAATTGAACGCCAACTATTAATTTTCGAAACTCCGGATGAAAATAATTGATAAATATATTTTAAAACGTTATCTGGGAACCTTTTCGGTAATGTTATTGATGTTCATCCCGATTGGGATTGTAATTGACGTTTCCGAAAAAATCAATAAGATGCTGGCTAATAAAGTGCCGCTAACAGCGATTTTAAAATACTATTACGACTTTACAATATATTTTGCCAACCTGCTTTTTCCGATATTCCTGTTTTTATCGGTAATCTGGTTTACCTCAAAACTGGCTAATAATACTGAAATTATTGCCATTTTAAGTTCCGGAATTTCGTTTAGTCGCTTTTTGCGGCCTTACATTATCGGTGCAACACTGGTGTCGTTGTTTTCTTTGGTAATGGGATTTTTTCTCGTACCGAAAGCAAGTCAGGGATTTAATGATTTCCGGTACAATTATCTCTCCAGTAATCCTACCGTCAGGGAAAATCAGGATGTCTACCGGCAAATTAGTAAAGATGAATTTATCTATGTGAGTAATTTTAATTATGAATCAAAGATTGCGTTCAACTTTACTTATGAAAAATTTAAAGGGGATCAGTTAGAATATAAGATCAATGCAAGTCGAATCAAATGGAATCCGGCTGATAGTACGTATACTTTATTTAATTACAGTAAGCGTACCATTGGTAAACTGGACGATGTTATTGAAAGAAGAGATCAGAAAAAAGTAGACATGGATTTTGATCTGGAGGATTTAACTCCGGTAGTATATGTTGCCGAAACGATGACATTAGGAGAATTAAACCGTTTTATTGAAAAAGAAAAACAGCGAGGTTCACCCAATATCAATACCTATCTGGTTGTAAAATATAAAAAATACAGTATTCCGGTTTCGGCCTTTATTCTGACTATTATAGCCGTTTCAGTATCTTCAATGAAACGAAGAGGAGGAATGGGAGTGAATCTGGCATTGGGAATTGCAATTGCCTTTACTTTTATCTTTTTCGATAAGATCTTTGCTACACTGGCCGAAAAATCCAGTATTCCGCCATTGGTTGCCGTATGGTTTTCCAATTTTGTTTTCGGAATTTTAGCCGTATATCTCCTTAGAAATGCAAAACGATAATATTAAAAGTTATGTACACCTCCATTTAATCGTTTTTATATGGGGGTTTACTGCTGTTTTAGGCGGATTGATCACATTACAAGCATTGCCGTTGGTATGGTATCGAATGATGATTGCTTTATCATTGATTTTCCTTTTTCTTTTATTCCGTAAACGACCGGTTGCGGTTTCGGGTAAAGTAGCGACCGGCTTTTTACTCGGCGGACTCGTTATTGCCCTACATTGGCTAACCTTTTTTATGGCAATTAAGGTCTCCAATATATCAGTTACATTGGCTTGTCTTTCTACCGGTGCCTTTTTTGCATCCTTTCTGGAACCGATTTTTTACGGGCGGAAAATGATCTGGTACGAAGTATTGTTCGGTGTTATCGTCGTTATCGGATTGGGAATCATTTTTAAGGTGGAAGGAAACTATGTGGAAGGAATTGTTCTGGCTCTGATTTCGGCTTTTTTATCGGCATTATTTTCAGTGATCAATGGAAAATTTGCACAAAAGCACGAGGCTTCGGTAATTACGTTTTATGAATTGCTGGGCGGTGTAGGCTTTCTTACGCTTTATATGTTGTTCTCAGGCTATTTTACTAAAGACTTCTTTATACTATCCATGTCGGATTGCATTTGGTTGCTGGTATTAGGCTCGATTTGTACGGCCTATGCGTTTCTGGCATCGGTAAAAGTAATGAAGTATCTAAGTCCGTATACCGTTATGCTAACCATCAACCTGGAGCCTATTTACGGAATTATTTTAGCTGTTTTAGTCTTTAAGGAAAAGGAAAAAATGAGCTCGTCGTTTTATATGGGAGCAGCGATAATACTGCTCACGGTTATACTGAACGGAGTGGCTAAGAACTATAAAAAAATAAAAACAAATTAATAAATTGTTACTACAATATAAAATGATAATTTATCTTTGTAGCGCAACTAAACCCAAAAAGGTATAAGAAAATGGAATATTTAGATTTTGAACTTCCTATTAAAGAGCTTGAAGATCAATTGGATAAATGTCAGATCATAGGTCTTGAATCGGATGTAGACGTATCAAATACTTGCAAACAAATCGAGAAGAAATTAGAAGAAACGAAAAGAAATATCTATAAAAATCTAACGGCTTGGCAACGTGTACAGTTATCAAGACATCCAAGCAGACCCTATACAATGGATCACGTTAGAGCGCTTTGCGGAGATACTTTCCTTGAACTTTTTGGAGACAGAGGAGTTAAGGACGACAAAGCAATGATCGGTGGTTTAGGTAAAATCGGAGGTCAGTCCTTTATGATCGTTGGTCAGCAAAAAGGATACAATACTAAAACAAGACAGTACCGTAACTTCGGTATGGCAAATCCGGAAGGATATCGTAAAGCACTTCGTTTAATGAAAATGGCCGAAAAATTCGGAATTCCTGTAGTTACTTTAGTAGATACTCCGGGTGCATATCCGGGATTGGAAGCGGAAGAAAGAGGACAAGGTGAAGCGATTGCCAGAAATATTTTCGAAATGATTCGTTTAAAAGTGCCGATCATCACTGTTATTGTGGGTGAAGGTGCTTCAGGTGGAGCATTAGGAATTGGTGTTGGTGATAAAGTATATATGTTAGAAAACACCTGGTATTCGGTAATTTCTCCGGAATCGTGTTCTTCGATCTTATGGAGAAGCTGGGAATATAAAGAGCAGGCTGCCGAAGCATTGAAACTGACATCATACGACATGAAAAAGCAAAAACTGATCGATGATATTATCCCGGAACCGCTTGGTGGTGCCCATTACGACAGAGAAACCACTTTTAAAACAGTTGAACAGTATATCATGAAAGGATATAATGAGTTAAAAGACTTATCAACAGAAGAATTGGTGGAACAGCGTATGGATAAATACAGCAAAATGGGTGAGTTCAAAGAATAAAAACAATTAACTTACAAATACAATCATCCGAAGTCTTACAACTTCGGATTTTTTTTTACTTATCAACATTAACAGGTCGGTTATAAACATTTATATGCTGACAAATCAAAATATTTTTACCCAAAAAATGGCTACCTTAGCAATATGGAAAACCTCAAAAACATAAACCCCATTCGAGTAGATAAAACTACTATCATTAACCTGGAAAAAGGGAAATTGCCACCTCAGGCACTAGACCTAGAAGAAGCAGTTTTGGGTGCGATGATGATCGATAAAAAAGGTGTGGACGAGGTAATTGATATCTTACAACCCGATGCCTTTTATAAAGACGCACACAAATACATTTTCGAAGCAATTGTTGAACTTTTCAATGATACGCAACCAATTGACTTATTAACGGTATCGGCTCAATTAAAGAAAAACGGTAAGCTGGAATTGTCCGGTGGCGATTTCTATCTGATTCAGCTCACCCAGAAAATTTCATCTTCCGCACACATCGAGTTTCACTCGCGTATTATCCTGCAAAAATACATTCAGCGAAGTCTGATTAAGATTTCAAATGAGATTATTGAGGAAAGTTACGACGAAACAACCGATGTTTTCGACTTGTTGGATAAAGCAGAATCGAAACTGTATGAAGTAACGCAGGGAAATATTAAAAGAAGTTCCGAAACGGCACAGAGTTTAGTAATTCAGGCTAAAAAACGAATTGAAGAAATTTCGAATAAAGAAGGATTGAGTGGTATTCCGACCGGTTTCCACGATCTGGATAAACTAACCTCCGGTTGGCAGCCTTCGGATTTAATTATTATTGCGGCACGTCCGGGTATGGGTAAAACCGCATTCGTACTTTCGATGGCGCGAAATATGGCAATCGATGCCGGTGCACCGGTAGCTTTATTCTCACTGGAGATGTCATCCGTACAGTTGATCACGCGTTTAATCTCTTCCGAAACTGGTTTATCTTCCGAAAAACTGCGTACCGGAAAATTGGAAAAACACGAATGGGAACAGCTTTCAATTAAAGTAAAAAACCTTGAAAAAGCACCGTTGTATATCGATGATACACCTTCGCTTTCCATTTTTGACTTACGTGCCAAAGCCAGACGTCTGGCCTCACAATATGGAATTAAAATGATCGTAATCGATTACCTTCAGTTAATGACTGCCGGTGGAGGTGGTAAAGGAGGCGGAAACCGTGAGCAGGAAATCTCGACCATTTCCCGAAACTTAAAAGCACTGGCAAAAGAGTTAAATGTTCCGGTAATTGCTCTGTCGCAGTTATCGCGTGCCGTAGAAACCCGTGGAGCCAGTAAACGACCGTTACTTTCCGACTTAAGGGAGTCCGGAGCGATTGAGCAGGATGCCGATATCGTATCGTTTATCTATCGTCCGGAATACTATAAAATTGATGAATGGGATGATGAAGAACGTTCGCCAACACAAGGTCAGGCTGAATTTATCGTTGCAAAACACCGTAACGGGGGATTGGATAATATCCGTCTGAAGTTTATCGGAAATCTCGGTAAATTTGACAATTTAGATGATTTTAGCTCACCATTCGATGAATTACCTTCGCGAATGAATGCCGATGATACTGCATTTATAACCAAAAATCTTCCTTCTGCTAATGAAGCTTTCGGAAGTAATATGAATAATTTTGACGATGACAGCGATGTTCCGTTTTAAAAAATAATACAAGGTCTGCCGGTGGCGGACCTTTTTTATGTGCTTTGTTTTTGAAATAACGTATATTTGAAAATAAAAATACAGAATGCGTCTTAAATTAACCCTCTATATCACTTTATTACTGTTGTTCTCGCTGTCGGCAAAAGCCGCTTTTATTCTGTTACCGATGGAAGCAGAAGGACAACAAAACCATTTGAAAGCTTATGGGATTACCTATTGGGCTTTGGATAAACAATACAAAGTAAGTTGGTTACTCAATTATAGAGGCGGTTCATTTTTGTTACCGGATGCACCGGAAATCCGTAAAGAATGCCAGATTCGCGGCGTTACATTTGAAGTCCTTTCAGACGGAAAGGCTAATAGTATACTCGATGAAATCAGTTCGCCATCACAAAATATGGAAACCGTTGTATTGGAAAAAGCGCCCAAAATTGCAGTATATACACCAAAAGGAAAACAACCCTGGGATGATGCCGTTACTTTGGTGTTGACTTATGCGGAGATTCCATTTAAAGCTATATATGACGAAGAAGTTTTAAGTGACGCCTTGTTATTATACGATTGGTTGCACTTACACCACGAAGATTTTACCGGTCAGTATGGGAAATTTTTCGGAGCTTATCGCAATGCACCGTGGTATATTGAACAGAAAAGAGAAGCAGAAGCACTGGCTACTAAATTAGGATTCCGTAAAGTGTCTGAAGAAAAACTGGCAGTAGCCAATAAAATAAGAGATTTTGTAATCGGTGGCGGTTTTATGTTTGCGATGTGTTCGGCAACGGATAGTTTTGATATTGCATTGTCTGCCGAAGGGGTTGATATTTGTGAACCGATGTTTGATGGTGATGATAGTGATGCAAATTACCAATCGAGAATTGATTACAACAAGAGTTTTGCCTTTAAAGATTTTATATTGGAAAGAAATCCGATGGTTTATGAGTTTTCCGATATTGATATGTCCCGCAAACGAAAAGTAATTCCGGAAAACGATTATTTTTCATTGATGGAATATTCAGCAAAATGGGATCCGATTCCAAGTATGCTGTGTCAGAATCATACACAGTTGATTAAAGGTTTTATGGGACAGACAACAGCTTTTGACAGTGACCGGATCAAATCGAGCGTACTGATTATGGGGGAAAATAAAAGTAATGGAGAGGCGCGATATATTCATGGAACACGAGGAAAAGGAATGTTCACTTTTTATGGAGGTCATGATCCGGAAGATTATGAACATCGTGTAGGTGATGCACCAACCGTTCTGGATTTGCATCCTAATTCACCGGGTTATCGTTTAATTTTAAATAACGTGCTATTTCCTGCTGCAAGAAAGAAAAAATTGAAAACTTAGTTTTTGTTTGTACAATATAATATAAGGTCGGTTTTATACCGGCCTTTTTTATATAATTTATATAACATTTTTATAGCGGCTGAAGGCTTGTTTACCTGTTTTTGATGATTTGATCACTATTGTGTAACAAATAGTGACAAAATGCGATTATTTTTAAGCTGAGTATTGAAAATAAAATTAATAGTATTATTTTTACACTGAACTTAATCACTATTATATGGCAAAAAATACCATTACTTTAGACACAGCTCGGGAATGGGCGGAACGTTGGAACAAAAAAAAGGGTTTATATGAAGGACATCATAAGCTAAAAGCATTTTTAATTCCGGGAGTAGATGTTACTCAGGCGATGAGTGAACCGGGAGTTGTTAATGTAAGAGCTTATCTTGGTGTAGACGAAAATCATAAAGAAAAATTAATGATCGTAGGTGTTGACGCCGATGGGAATGATATGATCGACGCTGATAAAGGGCTTTATATTTTCGATTTCTCAGAACCATGCCCAAGTACGTGTAACAAAAAACCGCCATTTATTAATGCGGGAGAATAAAAACGTAGCTTTTGATTAATTATATCGTTTATTTAGGGTATCTGTTTTCGGGAATCAATCTGTTGTTGTATTTAAAAAGCTACAGGAGAGAAGAAAAAGCCTTTAAAATATTTACCCTTTATTTACTGGTTATCGCAATTATCCAGTTTTTTACCAGCTTACTTAAAAATAAAGGAATCCATAATCTGTTCCTTTCCCATTTTTATTTTATACTTCAAATGGTGTTTTTAAGCTTTTTTTATCTGGAAATACTGGAAACAAAAATGCAACGGCGCATTGTCCGAAGCTGTTTAATCGGATGCCTGGTTGTTTTAGGAATGCAATATTTAACCGATAAAGAACAGTTTTTCCGTTTTAATCTGTTCGAAATTTTTATCACATCGTATCTGATTATCATCTATTCGATGTTTCATTTTTACAACCTGTTAAATAAAGAAAAACGCTATTATTATTGTAATACCGGTGTGCTGATGTATCTGTTCGGAAGCACGGTGCTATTTCTTTCAGGGAATTTGATCAATACATTACAACTCGAATTCCGAAATATAGTCTGGTTGCTAAATGCCTGGTTGGTTGTAATCTATCAGATCTTTATCTTTATCGAATGGCGTAAACGTTCGCTGGAAAACAAAAGAAATAATGAATAACCTGAATCCAAAAGACATGGAAATAATCAGCGCGGTGATCTACACGTTCATTGCGTTTGTTCTTATGATTATTGCCGTGCTGTTTTTTGTGTATTATTCCCGGAAAAAAATCATTCAAAAAGAACTGGAGAAGAAAGATCTTGAAATCGATTATCAGAAAAAACTGTTACAAGCAACTATCCTGACTCAGGAAAAAGAAAGGGAGCGGATTGCACAGGATTTGCATGATGATATTAGTTCGAAGCTTAATATCATTTCGCTTAATAGTCACTTATTGGCTTCCGCTGATTTATCACCGGTTGAAGTAAAAGAAATAACAGATAATATTGTTACGACTACTGCTGTAGTTCTGGAAAGTTCCCGTACAATAGCCCATAATTTATTGCCGCCGATATTGGATAAATTCGGTTTGCATGCTGCGATCGAAGAATTGTGTCAGCAATGTAGCGGAGGCGATATCAGGATCGATTATAAAAACGGTTATAAACAACGGATTTTTGAAACAATTCCTAACGAACAACACCTGCATATTTTCAGAATTTTACAGGAATTGATCAATAATTCGTTGCGACATGGTAAAGCAACACGTATTACAATCAATTTTGATATAGATAAAAACGAAACACATTGTCATTATTCTGATAACGGAAAAGGATTTGATACAAAAGAAATTAAAAAACTGGCAGGTCTCGGTATGAAAAATATCGAAAGTAGGGTAGCAATGTTACATGGTACATTGAAGGTAGAAAGTGAAATCAATAAAGGAATTCAAGTGACGATAAAATTTTAATTGCAAATTATGGCGGATCTTATCAAAATAATTTTAGCGGATGATGAAGCATTATTCCGGAAAGGAATTGCTTTTATCCTGCAACGGGAGAAAAACTTCGAAATACTTTTTGAAGCTTCTAACGGGGCGGAACTGATCGATTACCTGAACTTAAACGAACAAAATTTACCTGAGATTATTTTAATGGACTTGAAAATGCCAACGGTAAATGGGGTAGAAGCAACAAAATTTATTCATAGGAGATATCCGCAAATCAAAATTATTGCCCTTACAAGTTACGATTCAAAACCGTTTATCGCCAATATGGTTCAGGTTGGTGCGGCATCGTATATGGTTAAAAATGCTACGCCAAAAGAAATGTTGTTTACGATTAACGAAGTAATGGATAAGGGATTTTATTACAATGATAATGTAATGCAGGTTGTTAACGAAAACATGATTCTGGAACAGAAAAAATCGAAGACAAACCTGGATGAAGATTATCTGACAAACCGTGAAATCGAAATTCTTAGATTGATTTGCAGTCAGATGAGTACAAATGAAATCGCAGACAAATTGTTTATCAGTCCGCGAACCGTCGAAGGACATCGTAATAATCTGTTACTGAAGACAGATTCTAAAAATGTGGCAGGACTTGTGGTTTATGCCATTCAGAATAAAATTATCTCTCTGGATAGTTTATCGTTCCAATAACAGCAAATTTTCTGAAAAAGTATAATTTTGTGGTTCAATTAGAGTGACTAAATGAATTATACGACAATACTTCAGGAAATATACCAACAAATAAAAAGACTACCGGTTACCGGAAACGTAGCCACAACGATACCGGAATTAGCTAAAATCGATCCGCAGAAATTTGGAATGCACCTGACAACTATCAATGGTGATGATTTCGGAGTCGGAAACAGCGAAGAAAAATTTTCCATACAAAGTATTTCTAAAACATTATCTGTAGCGATGGCTTTTTCGCTTTTAGGTGAGCGTATGTGGGAAAGAGTAGGTGTAGAACCATCCGGAAATCCGTTTAATTCCTTAGTTCAATTGGAATATGAAAAAGGAATACCTCGTAATCCGTTTATCAATGCGGGCGCTATTGTTGTAGCTGATATGCTATTGTCGCAATTAAAAGATCCTAAAAACGATTTCCTGAATTTTGTGCGCGCACTGGCAGGAAGTCCGGAAATAAACTTCAACCTACAAGTAGCGGAATCGGAAAAACTTACCGGTTTCCGGAATGTCGCATTAGCTAATTTTATTAAATCGTTCGGAAATATTGAAAACGATGTCGATGCCGTTCTGGATTTTTACTTCTTCCAATGTTCAATTGAAATGACTTGTAAAGAACTGGCACATTCATTTTTCTTCTTTGCTAATGGAGGAGTAACCAAAAACGGAGATCCGGTTTTAACCCAAAGTCAGGCGAAACGATTAAATGCGTTGATGCAGATGTGTGGTTTTTATGATGAATCGGGTGAGTTTACCTATAAGGTCGGATTACCGGGGAAAAGTGGAATAGGCGGCGGAATTGCAGCTTTATATCCTAAAAATTTCACAGTCACAACCTGGAGTCCGAGATTAAATGAAAAAGGAAACTCCGAATTAGGCATGAATGCTCTGGAATTATTGACAACCAAAACTGGAATGTCGATCTTTTAAATCCGATGGCTGACAATAAAATCCTGTAAACAACCCATTATTGGAATCGCTGTTTGCTCCAGTTTCGTATTTGTTCTTCATTTTGAAAAGACCAGACTAAAATTCGGGATACTTTATTTCCCTGTTCCATTGTAATTGTCTTAACTGTCGGAACTTTAATCTTTTTTAAAATCGAGTAGAAGGCTTTTAAATTATCATTTTTGGAAACCAATGTAGAAAACCAAAGACATTGGGATTGAAAATGCACACTTTCATAAATCATATTGGTAATAAAGGCACGTTCTCCGCCTTCGCACCAAAGTTCATTATTCTGACCACCAAAGTTGAGTATCGGTTTATCTGAAGTTGCTTTTCCAAGATTTTTTAGTTTGCGTTGGGTACCTTTTGTAGCCGCTTCGCGTGAATCGTGAAAAGGAGGATTACAAAGGGTAAAATCAAAAATGTCCTTATCGTTGATTATATTTTTAAAAATATGGCGTTTGCTTTCCTGTAATCTTACGACTATTTCGTTTTGAAGCGTTTCATTATTTGAAATAATTGTCTCAGCTGTAATTTTTGCCGGTTTGTCCAACTCAGTGCCAATAAATGACCATCCGTATTCCTGATGTCCAATAATCGGATAGATACAGTTGGCTCCGGTTCCGATGTCCAAAAGGCGAATAGTATGGCCGGTTGGGATTTTTCCGTTGTTGTATTCAGCTAAAACGTCGGCAATATGATGAATATAATCAGCACGACCGGGTATAGGCGGACAAAGATTTGTTTTGGGTAATTCCCAGTAATTGATGTTGTAATAGGCCTTTAAAAGACTTTTATTGAGTATTCTTATCGCGTCCGGATTAGCAAAATCAATGCTTTTATCGCCAACGGGAGTTGTAATGATATAAGCTTCCAGCTCCGGATAGGTAGTAATCAGAAAATCAAAATCGTAACGACTGTTATGTTTATTTCGGGGATGTAAGGTTTTCGTAGTACCGGAAGGAGTGCTTTTTTTCATTTTTCTAAAATAGGATACAAAGGTACTACAATTATCAGGAAAGGAAAAGTTTCCGTCTTGTATTAGCGGTAAACAAAAAACCCATTCAAAAGAATGGGCTTTGTAATAAGTAAGATAAATATGTTTAACAAACGTTTTATTTAATTTTAGTTACGATAGCTGCGAAAGCTTCAGGGTGGTTCATTGCTAAATCGGCAAGAACTTTACGGTTCAATTCGATGTTGTTAGCTTTGATTTTACCCATAAATTGAGAATAACTCATTCCGTGTAAACGAGCTCCTGCGTTAATACGCATAATCCATAATGCACGGAAATTTCTCTTTTTTTGCTTTCTTCCACGGTAAGCATATTGCATTGCTTTTTCTACCGCGTTTTTCGCTACTGTCCAAACGTTTTTACGTCTTCCAAAGAATCCTTTGGCTTGCTTCAATACTCTTTTTCTTCTAGCTCTTGAAGCAACTGAATTTACTGATCTTGGCATAATTCTTAAATTGTTTTTGTAGCAGGCGTCCTTTTCAGGTTCTTTTGAATATTATTCTTGGCACTGCTCCAGGGTTATTAAATTGTTTTAACCGAAAGAACGATTAGATAATTCTTAATTGTTCTTTTACACTCTTAACGTCAGATGGGTGAACCAAAGCTGCGTGAGTTAAAGCTAATTTACGCTTTTTAGATTTTTTAGTCAAAATGTGACTTTTAAAAGCGTGCTTTCTCTTGATTTTTCCAGAGCCAGTAACTTTAAAACGTTTCTTAGCACTAGATTTAGTTTTCATTTTAGGCATTTTCTTCCTAGGTATTAGATTTATCTTACTTATTATTTTGATTACAATTTGAAAAACAAACTGCAATATTATATCAGGGACTTAAAAAGTCCGTTGATTAAAATGGAAAGAATCAGCTTATTTTATTATTGCTTTTTCTTTTTTGGTGCGATGAACATGATCATACGCTTACCTTCAAGAACTGGTAAAGCTTCTACTTTTCCGAATTCTTCAAGATCCTGAGCAAGGCGTAATAACAAAATTTGCCCTTGTTCTTTATAGATGATTGATCGTCCTTTAAAGAATACGAATGCTTTTAATTTTGATCCTTCCTTAAGGAATTTCTCTGCATTCTTTTTCTTAAATTCATAATCGTGCTCATCTGTCTGAGGACCAAAGCGTATTTCCTTTACAACAATCTGCGAAGACTTAGCTTTTAACATCTTGTCTCGTTTCTTCTGCTCATAAAGGAATTTTTTGTAATCCATTATTTTACAAACAGGAGGAGCTGCATTGGGTGAAATTTCAACCAAATCCAATTCTTGCTCTTCTGCCATTTGTAAGGCCAAAGATGTTTTGTAAACACCTGGCTCAATGTTCTCTCCTACAAGGCGAACTTCAGGAACACGGATAGCATTGTTTGTTCTGTGCGGATCCTTTTTTTCTACTCTGGGCTGAAAGCCCCTGTTGTTTCTAATTGCTATGGCTCTAAAAATTTAAGTTAAACTTAGAATGATTTTAATGTCTTATTGATTTCTTCTTTTACCAAAGAAGCAAACTCTTCAATTGTCATGGTCTGATTAGACTTACCGGCATCACCGTGACGACGCACTGAAATTGTACCGTTTTTCTCTTCCTCTTCTCCAACAATCAGCATGAACGGTAATTTCTGAACTTCTGCTTCCCTGATTTTTTTACCGATCGTTTCGTTACGATTATCAATTAGGGCGCGAATTTCGTGATTTTCTAGCAAATCTAAAACTTTTTTGGCATAATTTTCATATTTCTCGCTCAAAGACAGTATAATAGCCTGCTCCGGCATTAGCCATAACGGGAAATTCCCACCAGTATGTTCTAAAAGAATTGCAATGAATCGCTCCATAGAACCGAAAGGCGCACGGTGAATCATTACAGGTCTATGTAGCTCGTTGTCAGATCCTTTATAAGTTAGTTCGAAACGTTCCGGTAGGTTGTAATCTACCTGAATCGTACCCAATTGCCAACTTCTGCCTAATGCATCTTTAACCATAAAGTCCAGTTTCGGACCATAGAAAGCGGCTTCACCATATTCTACAGTTGTATTCAGTCCTTTTTCTCTTGCAGCATTAATAATGGCGCTTTCAGCTTTTTCCCAGTTGTCATCAGAACCGATATATTTTTCCGGTTTTTCCGGATCACGTAATGAAATCTGAGCTGTAAAGTTTTCAAAACCTAAGGATCCGAATACATATAGTACTAGGTCAATAACGTTTTTAAACTCGGCATCCAATTGTTCAGGAGTACAGAAAATGTGAGCATCATCCTGAGTAAATCCTCTAACACGAGTTAATCCGTGTAATTCACCACTTTGCTCATAACGGTAAACAGTTCCGAATTCTGCATAACGTTTTGGAAGGTCTTTATAACTCCAAGGTTTTGCGTTGTAGATTTCGCAGTGATGCGGACAGTTCATCGGTTTTAATAAAAATTCTTCTCCTTCGGCCGGTGTGTGAATCGGCTGAAAACTGTCAGCTCCGTATTTAGCGTAGTGTCCGGACGTCACATAAAGTTCTTTCTGACCAATATGAGGGGTCACTACTTGTTCATATCCAGCTTTTTTCTGTGCTTTTTTTAAGAATTGCTCCAATCGGTCACGTAAAGCAGCTCCTTTAGGTAACCATAACGGAAGACCTTGACCTACTTTTTGGGAAAAATGGAATAATTCCAACTCTTTTCCTAACTTTCTGTGATCGCGACGTTTTGCTTCTTCCAGTAATTCCAGATAATCGGTCAAATCCTTTTGTTTCGGGAATGAGATACCGTAAACACGGGTTAACTGTTTGTTTTTTTCATCTCCTCTCCAATATGCGCCGGCAACCGATAATATTTTCATCGCTTTGATCAAACCGGTATTCGGAATATGACCACCACGACATAAATCGGTAAAAGTAGCATGATCACAGAATGTAATCGTACCGTCTTCCAGATTTTCGATTAACTCTGTTTTATAGGGATTGTTTTCTTTTGCGTAAAACGCTAATGCTTCTGCTTTAGTAGCGGAACGCATTTTGAATTCGTGTTTTTCTCTCGAAATAGCCAAAACGCGATCCTCGATAGCTTTAAAATCGCTGTCAGTTACTCTTTGGTCGCCAAAGTCAACGTCGTAATAAAAACCATTGTCAATAGCGGGACCGATAGTTAATTTAATCCCGGGGTACATTTCCTGTAACGCTTGTGCCATTACGTGTGAAGTAGAGTGCCAGAAGGCTTTTTTTCCTTCCTTGTCGTTCCATGTATATAATATAAGAGCACCGTCCGTGGTTAATTCGGTCGTGGTTTCAACTGTTGTACCATTAAAAGAAGCTGAAATAACATTTCGGGCCAATCCTTCACTAATGCTTTTGGCAACATCCATCGGAGTTACACCTTGTGCAAACTCCTTTACCGAACCATCGGGTAATGTAATCTTTATCATATATTAAATTTATAAAGCGCAAATATAAATGTTTACAAAACGACATACAATATATATAGGTAGGATAATTGTAAATATTTTATTAGGATATTGATGAGGATTTAGCGGATTGTATACTTATGAAGTAGTTTTTAAATTTAAAAGTTATGAAATTGTATGTGAAATGTATCGGATAGTCTACTGTTTATAAAGCCTGATCGTTTTATTTCATCCGGACACACCCGCCATATTTTTAAACCTGTCGGGTTTTGTATTTCGGTTTACTCTATATATTATAATGTAAAGTACCCGTTTTTTCTACCTGACAGGTTTTTAAAACCTGTCAGGTATGATTTCTCCAAACCGTCCTAATATATAGGAGTAGATGTCTTTTCTCTTTCTTCTTTTTTCGGGATGATTAGCATTAAAAACCGCCCTATATATAGGAGTAGATGTCTTTTCTCTAGCTTCTTTTCTCTTAGATCTTATGATTGCAGCAAAAAAGGAGTTGTGTTACTAAATGGTAATGAGGGAGTTAAAAAATAGTTTTAAAAAAAGGTTTAATAAAGTTTGCGAAATCGGAAAAAGGTTCTAGTTTTGCAGCCGCAATAAGGAAGTTCATTGAGAGTTAGCAGCAGATTGGAAATTGACTAAGGAATAGAAAAAAAGTCAAAAAAAGATTTGCGAGAAACAAAAAAGCGAATTATCTTTGCAGCCCGCAAAACAGGGAAGTTCTTAAAGATATTGAGTGAGGAAAACGAAGAAAATTTTTTCAAAAAAAACTTCAAAAAAATCTTGCACAGTTTTAAAAAAGTTTCTACTTTTGCAGCCGCTAACCGAGAGAGGTTAGTTGGAAAAAGAGAATGACACGTTCATAGACATATTGGATTGACAGCATACAAAGAGAGAGTAAGATTTTTCGAGTATAAAAAATTAGACCTGAGAATTATCGACAATATTAAAAATATACGATGAAGAGTTTGATCCTGGCTCAGGATGAACGCTAGCGGCAGGCCTAACACATGCAAGTCGAGGGGTAGGATTAGCTTGCTAATCTGAGACCGGCGCACGGGTGCGTAACGCGTATGCAATCTACCTTGTACAGAGGGATAGCCCAGAGAAATTTGGATTAATACCTCATAGTGTTTTAGAGTGGCCTCACTTTATTACTAAAGTTCCAACGGTACAAGATGAGCATGCGTCCCATTAGCTAGTTGGTGTGGTAACGGCATACCAAGGCAATGATGGGTAGGGGTCCTGAGAGGGAGATCCCCCACACTGGTACTGAGACACGGACCAGACTCCTACGGGAGGCAGCAGTGAGGAATATTGGACAATGGGCGCAAGCCTGATCCAGCCATGCCGCGTGCAGGATGAAGCATCTATGGTGTGTAAACTGCTTTTATACAGGAAGAAACCCTACCACGTGTGGTAGATTGACGGTACTGTAGGAATAAGGATCGGCTAACTCCGTGCCAGCAGCCGCGGTAATACGGAGGATCCAAGCGTTATCCGGAATCATTGGGTTTAAAGGGTCCGTAGGCGGTTTTGTAAGTCAGTGGTGAAATCTGGTCGCTTAACGATCAAACGGCCATTGATACTGCAGGACTTGAATTACCAGGAAGTAACTAGAATATGTAGTGTAGCGGTGAAATGCTTAGATATTACATGGAATACCAATTGCGAAGGCAGGTTACTACTGGTTTATTGACGCTGATGGACGAAAGCGTGGGGAGCGAACAGGATTAGATACCCTGGTAGTCCACGCCGTAAACGATGGATACTAGCTGTTGGGCGCAAGCTCAGTGGCTAAGCGAAAGTGATAAGTATCCCACCTGGGGAGTACGAACGCAAGTTTGAAACTCAAAGGAATTGACGGGGGCCCGCACAAGCGGTGGAGCATGTGGTTTAATTCGATGATACGCGAGGAACCTTACCAGGGCTTAAATGTAGAGTGACAGATTTGGAAACAGATTTTTCTTCGGACACTTTACAAGGTGCTGCATGGTTGTCGTCAGCTCGTGCCGTGAGGTGTCAGGTTAAGTCCTATAACGAGCGCAACCCCTGTTGTTAGTTGCCAGCGAGTCATGTCGGGAACTCTAACGAGACTGCCGGTGCAAACCGTGAGGAAGGTGGGGATGACGTCAAATCATCACGGCCCTTACGTCCTGGGCTACACACGTGCTACAATGGCCGGTACAGAGAGCAGCCACTGGGCGACCAGGAGCGAATCTATAAAACCGGTCACAGTTCGGATCGGAGTCTGCAACTCGACTCCGTGAAGCTGGAATCGCTAGTAATCGGATATCAGCCATGATCCGGTGAATACGTTCCCGGGCCTTGTACACACCGCCCGTCAAGCCATGGAAGCTGGGGGTACCTGAAGTCGGTGACCGCAAGGAGCTGCCTAGGGTAAAACTAGTAACTGGGGCTAAGTCGTAACAAGGTAGCCGTACCGGAAGGTGCGGCTGGAACACCTCCTTTCTAGAGAAAGATAAGCATCAGGTTTATGATACAAGAGATTTTACTCTCGCTGTTAGTTCAAAAAAAAGAAAAGTAAAAAGAGTTTAAACTATTTTTAGAGGAAAATGTGAGTTTTGATTTAAAATTCAGCATTTAAAATTTAAAATACGTTAAAAATAGTCTCGTAGCTCAGCTGGTTAGAGTACTACACTGATAATGTAGGGGTCGGCAGTTCGAGTCTGCCCGGGACTACAACTTTTACTTAGAAGGAAATTCTGGAAGTTGGGATTTGGATTAAGGGTTATTAATTCAAAATTCGAAATTCAACATTCAAAATAAGAAAGAATGGGGGATTAGCTCAGCTGGCTAGAGCGCCTGCCTTGCACGCAGGAGGTCATCGGTTCGACTCCGATATTCTCCACGATTCCATAATAATGGAAAATAGTTCATTGACATATTGAGATAAGAAAACAAAAAAATTAGAAAGCACAGAATTTAGGGTGCATCGTAAGATGTATTTTAAAAAAGTAAGTACAATAAGCAAAATAAGGGCGTATGGGGGATGCCTAGGCTCTCAGAGGCGAAGAAGGACGTGATAAGCTGCGAAAAGTTACGGGGATTGGCACATACGAATTGATCCGTAAATATCCGAATGGGGCAACCCACTATGTTGAAGACATAGTACATCGATAGATGGGCGAACCCGCTGAACTGAAACATCTAAGTAGGCGGAGGAGAAGAAAACAAAAGTGATTCCGTAAGTAGTGGCGAGCGAACGCGGAAAAGCCCAAACCAGTGCTGTTACGGCAGTGCTGGGGTTGTAGGACCACGACATTTCTTGCGGATTGAATTGGAATAACCTGGAAAGGTTAACGATATAGGGTGATAGTCCCGTACAAGTAAGAGAAGATAAGAATAGTGGTATCCTGAGTAGGGCGGGGCACGTGAAACCCTGTCTGAATCTGGCGGGACCATCCGCTAAGGCTAAATACTCCTGAGAGACCGATAGTGAACCAGTACCGTGAGGGAAAGGTGAAAAGAACCGTGAATAACGGAGTGAAAAAGATCCTGAAACCATACGCCTACAAGCGGTCGGAGCCCTTAAGTGGGGTGACGGCGTGCCTTTTGCATAATGAGCCTACGAGTTACCGTTGCTGGCAAGGATAAGCACTTCAGGTGTGGATCCGTAGCGAAAGCGAGTCTGAATAGGGCGCCATAGTCAGTAGTGGTAGACGCGAAACCGTGTGATCTACCCATGGGCAGGATGAAGCTGTGGTAACACACAGTGGAGGTCCGAACCGGTTGACGTTGAAAAGTCTTCGGATGACCTGTGGGTAGGGGTGAAAGGCCAATCAAACTCGGAAATAGCTCGTACTCCCCGAAATGCATTTAGGTGCAGCGCTGATTTAGTTATATAGAGGTAGAGCTACTGATTGGATGCGGGGGCTTCACCGCCTACCAATTCCTGACAAACTCCGAATGCTATATAATGATTTTCAGCAGTGAGGGCATGGGTGCTAAGGTCCATGTCCGAGAGGGAAAGAACCCAGACCATCAGCTAAGGTCCCCAAATGTATGCTAAGTTGAAAAAACGAGGTTTGTCTGCCCAGACAGCTAGGATGTTGGCTTGGAAGCAGCCATTCATTTAAAGAGTGCGTAACAGCTCACTAGTCGAGCGGACGAGCATGGATAATAATCGGGCATAAGTATACTACCGAAGCTATGGATTTGTATTTGATACAAGTGGTAGGGGAGCATTCTAAACTGGGTTGAAGGTGATATGTGAGTATTGCTGGACTGTTTAGAAAAGAAAATGTAGGCATAAGTAACGATAATGCGGGCGAGAAACCCGCACACCGAAAGACTAAGGTTTCCTCAGCTATGCTAATCAGCTGAGGGTTAGTCGGGTCCTAAGGCGAACCCGAAAGGGACAGTCGATGGCCAACGGGTTAATATTCCCGTACTACTTATAATTGTGATGGGGTGACGGAGTGATGAAAGTACCGCGAACTGACGGAATAGTTCGTTAAAGCACCTAGCTATAGGTCCCGTAGGCAAATCCGCGGGAACTGGTGAAATGCGATAGTACACGGAGTCTTCGGACAAAGTGATAGTGTACCTAAGGGCTTCCAAGAAAAACCTCTAAACTTAGATTATAAGTACCCGTACCGTAAACCGACACAGGTAGTCGAGGAGAGAATCCTAAGGTGCTCGAGAGATTCATGGCTAAGGAATTAGGCAAAATAGACCTGTAACTTCGGGAGAAAGGTCGCCAGCAGCAATGCTGGCCGCAGTGAAAAGGTCCAGGCGACTGTTTATCAAAAACACAGGGCTCTGCCAAATCGTAAGATGAAGTATAGGGCCTGACACCTGCCCGGTGCTGGAAGGTTAAGAGGAGATGTTATCTTCGGAGAAGCATTGAATTGAAGCCCCAGTAAACGGCGGCCGTAACTATAACGGTCCTAAGGTAGCGAAATTCCTTGTCGGGTAAGTTCCGACCTGCACGAATGGTGTAACGATCTGGACACTGTCTCAGCCATGAGCTCGGTGAAATTGTAGTATCGGTGAAGATGCCGATTACCCGCAGTGGGACGAAAAGACCCTGTGCACCTTTACTATAGCTTAGTATTGACCTTGGATAAGTGATGTGTAGGATAGGTGGGAGACTATGAAGCGGCTTCGCTAGGAGTTGTGGAGTCATTGTTGAAATACCACCCTTTGCTTATCTGAGGCCTAACTCTTCGGTGAAGAGGACATTGCTTGGTGGGTAGTTTGACTGGGGTGGTCGCCTCCAAAAGAGTAACGGAGGCTTCTAAAGGTTCCCTCAGCACGCTTGGTAACCGTGCGTAGAGTGCAATGGCATAAGGGAGCTTGACTGAGAGACATACAGGTCGATCAGGTACGAAAGTAGAGCATAGTGATCCGGTGGTTCCGCATGGAAGGGCCATCGCTCAAAGGATAAAAGGTACGCCGGGGATAACAGGCTGATCTCCCCCAAGAGCTCATATCGACGGGGGGGTTTGGCACCTCGATGTCGGCTCGTCACATCCTGGGGCTGGAGAAGGTCCCAAGGGTTGGGCTGTTCGCCCATTAAAGTGGCACGCGAGCTGGGTTCAGAACGTCGTGAGACAGTTCGGTCTCTATCTACTGTGGGCGTTAGAAATTTGAGTGGATCTGACTCTAGTACGAGAGGACCGAGTTGGACAAACCTCTAGTGTATCTGTTGTCCCGCCAGGGGCACCGCAGAGTAGCTACGTTTGGAAGGGATAAGCGCTGAAAGCATATAAGCGCGAAACCCACCACAAGATGAGATTTCTTTAAAGGGTCGTGGGAGATGACCACGTTGATAGGCTATAGGTGTAAAGGCAGTAATGTCATAGCCGAGTAGTACTAATAACCCGTAAGCTTATGTACGTGTCCTTCCGCCGCAAGGCGGAAGGGAAGTCTTTCTGACTGATGTTTTTGATTTTTTATCTCAGTATGTTAAAATATTAGTGTCTCGTTTAGAGAACGAGACCAACGATTTAAGGTGGTTATTGCGGCGGGGCTCACCTCTTCCCATTCCGAACAGAGAAGTTAAGCCCGCCTGCGCAGATGGTACTGCAATCCTGTGGGAGAGTATGTCGCCGCCTTTCTTTTAAAAACCCTATCATTACCGATAGGGTTTTTTGTTTTTATATAATGTCGGATCCAGCCCAAATGGAGCCGACATTTTTATTGCTACATGTTTTGTTTCTTAATAAAATGAAACTAAAAATAAAATACTTGCATTTTCATTCATTTTTACAACAATTTATTACAGATATAAATAAATTTCTAAAATATAATTATCTTTATTATCATTAATCACTTTATTTTAAGCCGAAAAACGAAAATAAACATTACATAATTGAATGGCAATTACTTCTAGTTTATAAAAAAAAATCAAATTAAACGATGTGTTTTGTCATGTTTTTTAGCTTTTATTAGCCGGAACTTTGTACTACTTAAATGAAAATCTTAACAGAGGAATTGAGAATATAAGTCTTAATAATTAAAATTTTAGTATTATGAAAAGCACAAGAAAAGAGCATGATTTTTTAGGAGAACTAGAAATCCCAAATGAAAAATATTATGGTGTTCAGACATTACGAGCTAAAATGAATTTTAATATTACAGGTATTACCCTTAATAATGAGAAAGGATTAATAAAGGCATTAGCACAAGTAAAAAAAGCGGCTGCTTTAGCGAATAAAGATTGCCATGTCTTAGAGCCTAAAATTGCAGATGCGATATGTTTTGCTTGTGATAAAGTGATAGAAGGAAAATTTGATGACGAATTTGTTAGTGATCTGATACAAGGAGGCGCAGGAACATCTGTCAATATGAATGCTAATGAAGTTATTGCCAACATAGCATTGGAATATTTGGGACATGAAAAAGGAGATTATAAATATGTACATCCGAATAATCATGTAAACTGTTCTCAATCAACGAATGATGCTTATCCTACAGCTGTACGATTAGCACTATATTATAAATTAGAAACTTTTTGCAAAATATTGACTCGATTAGGAGAGGCTTTTGCTGCTAAAGGTGAAGAATTTGAAGATGTCCTAAAAATGGGGCGCACCCAACTTCAAGATGCTGTACCAATGACTCTTGGGCAAGAGTTTCAAGGTTTTGCTACTACTATTGCTGAAGATGTACAGCGATTGCATGAAGCGCAAAAATTGCTGTTAGAAGTTAATATGGGAGCAACGGCAATAGGAACAAAAGTCAATGCTCCTGAAGGTTATCCGGAATTATGTGTGCGTTATCTCGCAGAAGAAACCGGATTACCACTTCAATTATCACCTGATTTAATTGAAGCGACCAGCGATACCGGTTCCTTTGTTCTTGTAATGGGAACTTTAAAAAGAACAGCTGTAAAGCTATCTAAAATATGTAATGATTTACGATTATTAAGTTCTGGACCTCGTACAGGTTTGAATGAAATAAATCTTCCTCCTTGTCAGCCGGGATCCTCAATTATGCCGGGTAAAGTTAATCCGGTAATTCCGGAGGTTGTTAATCAAACGTGTTTTTATGTCATCGGACAGGATATGACGGTTACAATGGCTTCCGAAGCAGGTCAACTACAACTTAATGTGATGGAACCGGTTATTGGTTTTGCATTGTTTACTTCACTGGAATATTTAGGTAACAGTATTACTACTTTAATTGATAAATGTGTTGTTGGCATCACTGCTAACAAGGAACACTGTGCTAAATTAGTAATGAATAGCATCGGTATAGTAACACAGTTAAATCCGATTTTAGGATATGAAACCTGTGCCAGTATTGCCGGTGAAGCTTTGTTATCGGGTAAAAATGTACATCAAATTGTTGTGAACGAAAGAAAATTGATAACCCAGGATAAGTGGGATGAGATTTATGCAATGGAAAATTTAATCCATCCGAAATTAATTGTATCTTAAAAATAAAGTATATAAAATGAGAAAGATAATAAGTTTATTGTTTACTGTTTTGATCGTATTTCAAATACAGGGACAATCCAAAAATACCAAGAATAAAGAGATAGAATTACCTCGTATAATGATCTTGGCTACCGGTGGTACTATAGCCGGTTCAGGAGAATCTTCCTCAAAAGCAGCTTATACTGCCGGACAAATACCGATTGATAATTTATTAAATGCTGTACCGCAAATTCATGAAATGGCCCGAATAAAAGGGGAGCAGATTGCTCAGATCGGAAGTCAGGATATGAATGTGGAGACCTGGTTAAAATTGAGTAATCGTATCAATGCAATTTTCGAAAATAATGAAGCAGATGGTGTTGTTATAACACACGGTACAGATACACAGGAAGAAACGGCCTATTTTTTATCACTAACCGTTAAGTCAGATAAGCCGGTTGTTTTGGTAGGTGCTATGCGTCCGGCAACGGCGATGAGCCAGGATGGAAACCGAAATCTTTTTGATGCTGTGATGGTTGCAGCCGCCCCGAATAGTCAGGGAATCGGAGTAGTAACGGCAATGAATGAAGAAATCTATGCTGCTCGTGATGTGACTAAAACGGTAACAACAAGTACAGCAACTTTTAAGTCTCGAAATTTTGGACCGATAGGCTTGATTTATGATGGAAAAGTAAGTTATTATTATAAGTCATTACGTAATCCTGAGCAAAAATTCAATATAAAAGGACTAAAAAAGTTGCCACAGGTTGAGATTATTTACGGATATGCAGATGCTAGCCCTAGAGCTATTACGGCTACGGTTGAAGAAGGTGCTAAAGGGATTGTATATGCAGGTATGGGAAATGGTAACTTTAATGCTCCGGTTGGAAAAGCATTAGAAAATGCGGTTAAAAAAGGAGTGACTGTCTGTCGGGCAGCTCGTGTCGGTGCGGGGAGAGTGACGCTACTCAATGAAGTGGATGATCAGGCGCTAGGGTTTGTAGTGGCTGACGATTTAAGTCCGCAGAAAGCCCGTATATTGTTGATGTTAGCTTTGACACAGACTCATGATCAGAAGACAATACAAGACATTTTCTTTAAATATTGATAAAGTCCGTTTTTACCACATAAAAGGGCAGGCAGTCTGCTTAGCCCTTTTTTATTTATAAACTTTAATAGAAATGCTTATGTTATTAATACAGTTTATAATCTTAATAGCAATGATTCTGATCGGATCTCAGATGAAAGGTATCGGATTGGGAGTAATGGGGATGGTAGGATTAATGATTTTTGTATTCCTGTTTCATATGCGTCC
The DNA here is from genome assembly GCF_024496085.1 of Flavobacterium cerinum. Classification (NCBI taxonomy): domain Bacteria; kingdom Pseudomonadati; phylum Bacteroidota; class Flavobacteriia; order Flavobacteriales; family Flavobacteriaceae; genus Flavobacterium; species Flavobacterium cerinum. The sequence continues at coordinate 2,029,775 of NZ_CP101751.1, forward strand.
GGGTGATCCGCCGATTGATGTAATGCTAGTTATCATGACTATAGTGTCAACTGCAGCAACATTACAGGCATGTGGAGGTTTAGATTATTTAGTACAATTAGCCGAGAAAATTATTCGAAGTAATCCCTCTAAAATCGTTTTTATAGCACCGTTCACTGTTTATTTCTTTTGCCTTTTTGCCGGTACTGCTCATTTATTATATTCATTATTGCCTATTATATCAGAAGTTGCTGCCAAAAAAAGAATCCGGCCTGAACGTCCGTTAAGTGTGTCAGTTATCGCTTCCCATTTGGCGATAACCGGTAGTCCGATGAGTGCCGCAACAGCAGCTTTTGCAGGTGCGGGAATATTAGCGTATCCCGGAGCCTTGATAGACATTATGAAAATTTGTATTCCGGCATGTCTTGTGGGGATTTTATTTTCCTGTCTTGCTGTACTAAAAAAAGGAAAAGAACTGGAGGAAGATCCTGTTTTTATAGAAAAGATGAAAGATCCTGAGTTTGCCAAAAGCCTGGATTCTGAACCGGGAAATCAACCGAAAAAACTAAAAAAAGGAGCAAAAACCTCCGTTGTTATCTTTGCTATCGCCGTCTTATTAATCGTTCTTGCGGGTGCCTGTCCGCAATTATTACCTCAATTCGGATCCGGTGACGCTACTTTGATTTTAACGGCAAGCGGAGAACTAAAAATGGTGGGTGTTATCAGTATAGTTACCCTAACGGCATCGGCTCTTATGATGCTGTTAACAAAAACCAGTGCTGTCGAAGTAACAAAAGTCAGCTTGTTTAGTGCTATGGCTACCGCAGTTGTCTCTGTATTCGGTGTTGTTTGGATGAGTGCCACATTTATGGCACATAATCAGGTTGTTATAAAAGGATTTATGGAAGAAATCGTCACACAATATCCATGGTCTTTTGCTATTGCTGTTTTTGCTTTAGGCGCTTTAATGTTTAGTCAGGCTGCCACAACAAAAACAATGATGCCATTGGGGATGGCACTCGGTGTTCCTCATTATTCCCTGATCGCAATCTTTCCGGCTGTTAATGCTGATTTTGTATTACCCGGGTATCCGACATTATTGGCTGCTATCAACTTTGATAGAACCGGTAGTACAAAAATTGGAAAATTTGTGGTCAATCACAGTTTTATGGTTCCGGGGTTAGTTGCCGTTATTGTCGCCATTGCGATGGGATTCCTGCTAGGAGCCTTTTTATAAATGTAAATAATACATGCCATGAAAAAATATGTTCTTATAATATTGTTTTTATTTGTCCAAGCGATGATGTTCGGCCAGGATTATCAAATGAGTAATGATTCAATTTCAAAGCCGATCATTCCTAAAGATCGACTGGAGTTACTCAAAAATGTGGATTTGATCTTTAATATGCGGTTTGCTAATGATAATCTGTTTCGCAATGGAAAATTTGAAGAATCCACATTTAGTAATAACCAGCTGCGACTTGAAATCAGAGGAAAGATTCATGATAAAGTATATTTCAGATTCAGAGATCGTTATACAAAGAGTACGGATCCCGGTTCACGTGATAATACCAGCCGTTCAACTGATATGGCTTATATCGGTATAGATCTTACTCCAAAAATGCGTTTGAATCTGGGGAAAATGAGTGCCGATTGGGGCGGATATGAGTTTGATCTGAATCCGATTGATATCCTGGAATATAATGATATCATAGAAAATGCGGATAACTTTCTTACTGGTGTAGGTGCTACCTATCAGGCTTTCAAAAACCATTCGTTTGGCTTTCAGATACTGAATTCAAGAATATCTGATTTTGAAGATGTCTACAAAGACAAAATCCCGTTAAATCTTGAAAAAGCAAAAATTCCGATGGCTTATATTACTAATTGGAGAGGAAGTTTTTTCGGAGGAAAGTTGGAAACCATTTATAGTTATAGTTATTTTAAAGAAACTACCCAGAAAGGAATGAATTATTATTCCCTCGGCCATAAATACCAGGATAAAAAACTGACCTTAATGTATGATTTTAAATATAGTAATGAAGGAGTAGACAGAAAAGGAATTATCACCAATATGATCCCGGGAGAAGAAGTAGAAGTGCAGCAAAATGTCGAATATCTGGAGAATTGGATTAGAGCTGAATACCTGATTTTTCCGAAAGTAAATCTGTCCCTGACATTAATGAACAGTAATGCATATGCTAAAGATATTGTTGCTCCGGGCAGTGGTAATAGCCATATCCGATCTAGCTATGGTTATATTCCGGCTGTGGAATACCTGCCTTTTAAAGATTTGAATATCAGGTTCTATATCTCCTATGTTGGGCGCTATTATAAATACTCAACATTTGCACAGGAACATTTAGGACAAGTTGATTACAATACCGGACGCCTTAGTATCGGATTTATTGCACCTTTATTAGTTTTGTAGCTGAGTTCTTCGTTATTATGATGTAGCTTACAAAATTTGCTGTAAAAAATCCCTTTCGTTTTGAAAGGGATTTTTGTTTTAACCGTGTATCGTTTCTTGTTTTCCGTATTTGGTAATAATAGAGGTTTCATACGCAATCCATTCCTGCCAACGTTTTTCTACATCTGTCGTTTCAGTATATTTTCGGGCAAAATTTAAAAAGGTAGTATAATGTCCGGCTTCACTTATCATAAGCTCCCGGTAAAAAGTGGCCAGCTTTTCATCCTGAATGTTTTGTGATAAAACTTTAAAACGTTCACAACTACGCGCTTCAATCATCGCAGAAAATAAAAGTCGGTCAACAAGCGATTCATTGCGACTGCCTCCTTTTTTCAAGAATTTAGCCAGTTCATTTACATAATCATCTTTTCGCTCTCTGCCTAAAGCTAATCCCCGTTCTTTAATAATATCATGTACCATCTCAAAATGTTCCAGTTCTTCCCGGGCAATTTTAAGCATTTCGGTTACCAATTCTTCCTTTTCGGAATTAATTGTAATTATCGATATAGCGTTTGTAGCCGCTTTTTGCTCACACCAGGCATGATCAGTTAAGATTTCCTGAATATTCGATTCTACTATAGTAACCCATCTTGGGTCGGTTTTTAATTTTAAGCCTAGCATCGTAATAAAATTTAATCGTAAAAATACAATTTTAATACGAGAGTCCGAAATGGTCTTAACAAGTAGTATATTTGTTTTTTAGAAGCACAATAAAATGCCGTTACTACTTATCATCGGTTATGTTTGGCCGGAACCGGGATCATCGGCAGCCGGAAGCAGAATGCTGCAATTAATCCGCTTTTTTCAGTCTGAAGGTTTTGCGGTTACATTTGCCAGTCCGGCAGCGCACAGTGAATTTGCGATTAATTTGTATTCAATTGGCGTAACTCCCGAAACCATTCGACTTAATTGTTCCAGTTTTGATGATTTTATTCGGGAAATCAGACCGGATGTCGTGTTATTTGATCGTTTTATGATGGAAGAACAGTTCGGATGGCGTGTAGCCCGATATTGCCCTGATGCGATACGAATATTGGACACGGAAGACCTACATTGTCTACGGGAAGCAAGACGATTGGCCTATAAAAGACAAACCGATTACAGAGAAGAATTAGTAACTTTAGAAATAGCTAAAAGGGAAATCGCTAGTATTTTCAGATCGGATTTGACTTTGATGATTTCCGAATTCGAGATGGAGTTGTTGGTGAACAATTTTAAAGTAGATCCGGCAATTATACACTATATTCCGTTATTGGTCGATTCGGAACAAAGTAGTTTAGTACCTTTTGAGGAACGGAAAAATTTTGTTTTTATCGGTAATTTTTTCCATGAACCGAATTGGAATTGTGTCAAAGTGTTGAAAAATGAAATATGGCCGGTATTAAAAGAGAAAGTACCGGAGGCAACAATGCAGATTTACGGAGCTTATGCCACTCAGAAAGTAACAGATCTTCATAATCCGAAAGAACGTTTTTGGATAATGGGAAGAGCAGATGACGCAAAGGAAGTTATTACAAATGCACGGGTTTTGTTGGCACCGATTCGTTTCGGTGCCGGAATAAAAGGAAAATTATTGGAAGCTATGCTTTACGGAACGCCAACAGTAACAACAACCATCGGTGCAGAATCAATGCAGGATAATGGTGACTGGAATGGTTATATTTCAGATGATGCTGCTGCTTTTATTGCAAATGCAGCAACTTTGTATAGCGATTCGGAACTTTGGAATCGCAAACAGCAAAATGGCTACCGGATTGTAAAAGCACGGTATACGGCAAAATGGCATTTGGAAGCCTTAAAACAACGATTACACGATTTACAACATGATCTGAAACAGCATCGGCAAGCTAATTTTATCGGCGCCATGCTACAACATCATTCCATGCAAAGTACGCATTATATGGCAAAGTGGATCGCCGAAAAAAATAAAGCCACCCAATAGGTAGCTTTGTTATTTAGGTGTTGATTTCTAAATCACGGATATAATCTTCATATTCATAAAAGAAACGCTCGAAAGCATCCATCGTTTCATTGAAAAAATCGAAAGTCTCCGGCCAACTGGCTTTGTTAAAAAGACTAATACCGGTTTTCTCGATCCATATCTTACTGATTATTTTTCCGGTTTCCAGGTAAAAGTTGCGTTCTAAAATAGCATCCGGTAGAAATTCATCATGTAAAATACTGCGTAGCGACTCGATTTTTTCGTAATAGATCTTTCGCTTTTCATCATCTTTACTTTCAATATCCAATGTGACCTGAGCTTTTTTATTATCGACATAAAACTTAAAGGAAAAGTCCTTGATTTTGGTGTCATATAACAACCATTTCCGGGGATAAGCAGTCGCAAATTCGGTCCAGAATTCTTTTTTTATCTTTTGAGCTTCTTCTTTACTGAACATTTTTTCTTTAAATATTTGTTTTAATAAAATTTGCCAAGAGTTTTTTTTGAGGTAACTTTATAGTTAGGTTTTATAAGAAACGCAACAAAACAATGGACTTTCAGGATTTTTTAAAATATATACCAAAAATAGAAAAAGAAAAACTTCTGGCATCGGATGCACATATAAAAATGGCACCCCTGGAACGTATTTCGACCCTGAAGGAAGCAAGTTATGTTGACAAAAATCCTAGAAGGGCCGCAGTAATGATGCTGTTTTACCCGAAAAATCAGGTAACACATCTGGTGCTGATTGTACGAAATTCGTATCCCGGTATTCATTCGTCCCAAATCGCATTTCCCGGTGGTAAAGTCGAACCGGAAGACCGAAACCTGATTCACACGGCTTTACGCGAAACACACGAAGAAGTTGGGATTGCACCTAATCTGATCGAAGTGATCAAACCGTTTAGTGAGATTTATATTCCGCCCAGTAATTTTTTGGTTTCTCCTTTTATGGGAATTGCAATGAATGAACTGCATTTTATCCCGCAATTAGAAGAAGTCGCTCAGATTATTGAACTGCCATTAGATCAATTTCTGGATGACGAAATAATTGTGGAAGTCACCATGACAACTTCTTATGCAACCAATATCAAAGTGCCGGCCTTTCAGATCGAAGACCATATTGTTTGGGGCGCCACTGCTATGATGATGAGCGAACTCAAAGAAACTGTTAAGAATGTAATCTAATCGATTTGTTTTCTATACATTTGCAGTTCTTTTTTGATATTAAACAGTAAAAAAATGGGATTGTTTAAAAGAAATCCTTTTGGACATATACTCTTTATAAAAAAATGGCTGATCCGTGTTTTTGGTGCACTTACACATCGAAGATACCGCGGTTTTAACGAATTGCAGATTGACGGATCGGAAATTATAAGAGCATTACCGGATAAAAATGTACTTTTTATCTCCAACCACCAGACTTATTTTGCCGATGTCGTGGCGATGTTTCATGTATTTAATGCCAGTTTAAAAGGTAGGGAAGACAATATTAAGAACATCGGATACCTTTGGGAACCGAAACTCAATATTTATTATGTGGCGGCCAAAGAGACAATGCAGGCCGGACTTTTACCCCGAATATTATCGTATGTCGGAGCAATTACAGTAGAGCGTACCTGGCGATCAAAAGGTAAAGATGTCGCTGAAAATGAAAAAAGAGATGTAAATCCAAACGATACCGAAAACATTAAAATAGCCTTGGCTGACGGATGGGTGATTACATTTCCTCAGGGAACGACTAAATCATTCAAACCGGTTCGAAAAGGAACGGCACATATTATCAAACAGCATAAACCGGTTGTCGTACCGATTGTTATTGACGGATTCCGTCGATCGTTTGATAAAAAAGGACTGCGATTAAAGAAAAAAGGAATACTACAATCTTTTATCATTAAAGAACCGCTCGATATTGATTATGAAAATGATACCATCGATGAAATCGTAGAAAAAGTAGAATTTGCAATTGAACAACACCCGTCGTTTTTAAAAGTAATCCCGGCTGAAGAAATTGAAGCCCAGGAAGAACTGAACAGACAGCGACAATGGGATTATTAATAAAATAAAAAGAGGCTTTTAAGGCCTCTTTTTTTATAAGTCAATTTTCTTTAACTCTTCATAGTTCTTATATAAACGACGTAATAAATAGCCGTAGATCAGACGATAGAACAGCCATATTATACCCACAAATATGGAGAAGAATATAACTGAAAATCCAATAATCATCATCCAGAACAACAAACTTTGGTCATTTCCTTCAAACTGACCGGACATTCGATTGAATTTTTCATCATAAATAAAAGTGGCTACCATCATCGTGATAAATATAATACCAATCATAACCAGATTATACCAGATATAATACTGTACGGTTTTACGCGTTTTCAGAATACTTTTCATCAACGACTTCACACTGTCGGTTGTATTAATACTTTTAAAATTCCGGTAAAAAAGAAATATAAATGTAAAAATTACAATATAGTTAATCACTGTAAATGTATTGATCAGTGATTTAATATGATAGGACTCCAGTGTCTTTAGATAATTTTCGTCCGCAGTGCAAAGGCTGATTAAGCTCCAGGCGATCATTTCTAATATACTGATGATAAAAATCCATTTTACGATGGAAGACGACTTTTTATGCAGCATAGCATAAATTTCCTGTTCCGTAATTTTCGGAAAGGAATGCTCGTTTTTCTTCCAGTCTCTTTTTAATAAATCTAACTCTTCCATGACAATCGCTCCCGTTATGGATTTACAATTTTTTTTAGTTTCCCCTTGATCCGGTTCATTTTTACCCGGGCATTAACTTCACTAATTCCAAGGGTTTCGGCGATTTCTGTATAATCCTTGTCTTCAAGGTACATAAAAACCAATGCCTTTTCAATATCATTTAACTGATGTACGGCTTTATACAACAACTTAATCTGTTCTTCTTCTTCATAGTTATAATCCTCGTGGTTAAATCGGTGTATTTTACTGTCAAATTCTATGGTGTTAACCGATTTGGTTTTCTTTCGGTATAAGGTAATGGCAGTGTTTAAAGCAACCCGGTAAGCCCAGGTGGTAAATTTGGCTTCCCCGCGAAATTGCGGAAAGGCTTTCCAAAGCTGAATGGTAATCTCCTGAAATAAATCTTTATGCGAATCCTCATCAGAAGTATACAACCTGCAAATCTTGTGTATAATATTCTGATGTTCTTCTAATTGTGATACAAAGGACTGTTCCAGACTCAAACTCATAAACGATTAGTAGCGTTATAGCACGAATTGTTACAAATGTAAAGACTTTATTTTTCGAATAGTTGGTAGCGCTGTTCTATACAAGGTTTGACAAAAAAAGGAAGTGTGAGAATCCTGTTTAAAAAGCCATTTGAGCCGATTAAACTTCGTAACTTTATAGACTAAATTTTAACAAGAGAAAATGAACATTCCCAGGTCGAGTTTTCCACGGATAGTCATCATAGGAGGTGGTTTTGCCGGTATTGCACTGGCTAAAAAATTACGTAATAAAAATGTTCAGGTAGTGCTGTTGGACAAGCACAATTATCACACGTTTCAGCCCTTACTTTATCAGGTGGCAACCGGAGGATTGGAAGCCGGATCGATAGCCTATCCGATCAGAAAAGTGGTACAGGATTATGATAACTTTTATTTCCGATTGGCTCAGGTTAAAGAAATTGATACCGATGCAAAAAAAGTAACGGCCGATATAGGAGATTTGTATTACGATTATCTGGTTATCGCTACGGGATCGAAAACCAATTATTTCGGAAATAAAGAGATCGAAAAAAACAGTATGGCCATGAAAACCATACCGCAATCGCTTAATATTCGAAGTTTGATTCTGGAAAATTTTGAACAGGCTTTGCTGACAAATGATATCAACGAACGATTAAGTCTGATGAATTTCGTTATCGTTGGAGGCGGACCAACAGGAGTTGAATTGGCGGGAGCATTGGCCGAGATGAAAAAAGCGATTCTACCTAAAGATTATCCGGATCTTGATGTACGAAAAATGGAAATCAATCTGATTCAGGGAACCGATAAAATACTGGATGCAATGTCTCCGAAGGCATCCCGAAAAGCAGAAGATTTTTTAAGTGGTTTGGGGGTTAGCATCTGGAAAAATGTAAGGGTGACCAATTACGACGGTAAAACGGTTACCACAAATTCGGATCTGACTTTTGAATCGGCTACTGTAATCTGGACAGCGGGTGTTAAAGGAGCTGCCATTAAAGGTTTAAAACCGGAAGCATTAGCCGGTAATGAACGGATTAAAGTGGATGAATTTAATCAGGTATTAGGATATGAAAACATTTTTGCCATTGGTGATATTGCCGTGATGGAAGGTGATAAACATCCGATGGGACATCCGATGATGGCACAACCGGCATTACAGCAAGGTACATTGCTGGCTCAGAATATCATAAAAAAGATTCAAAAGCAAAAAATGAAGCCTTTTGTATATAACGACAAAGGTTCGATGGCTACTATCGGACGAAATAAAGCAGTTGTCGATCTACCGAGATGGCATTTCAACGGTGTTTTTGCCTGGTTTGTTTGGATGTTTGTCCACTTGTTTTCCTTAATCGGATTTAAAAATAAAGCCGTTGTATTTATGAACTGGGTTTATAATTATATCCGTTTTGATCGGGAAGGACGTTTGATCATTCGACCTTATAAAAAGAAAAGTGCACAGAGTTTTACTCCTGATGAGATATAATAGAAAAGACACCATTCAGGTGTCTTTTTTTATAACGGCTTTTCGCGATAATAATGAATCAGTAAGTCAACAAATTTACTGTAACTTTCCATACCGTCTTTTTGCTGATTGATCTTTAAAAAATGATCATAGAAAACTTTAAAAAGCGGTTCCATAAAATTCTGATGACTGTCCCAAAAGGTATCCGAATCTTTAAAATTCGCCAATACGCCGGGATGAATCAACGGGAGTAAGGCTTCACTTCCGCCTTCCTGTTTTAATTCGATATTATGTAAACAATAGCGTAGTGCATAGGTATAGCCGGAATATTGAAAATAGATATCATCATTGTGTATAGAGGCCATATAACCGATAAAATTGGCTTCACTCTCTGAAGCATAACCGATTTGGTGTGCCATTTCATGACAAGTTGTTGTCGCAAAATTGGGAAGCGGAATCAAATCATTAACCTGCGCTTCATTTGTAAACGGATTCAAATAACCGCTAAATCCCATATAGGTTAAAGGAGTGCTGATCAATGATGCTTTAACCGATTTATGCCGGTAACTGAAAAACGGAAATGTTTTAGCCAGATGTCCGTAACCGTTTATTGTTTTTTCAAAAATCTGATCACGGGTATACGGAACGGTAACTTTGAGGCTGTCGTTTTTTTCAATTTGGGAGTGGATTGTATTTACCTTAATAATAACACGTTCGGTAAAACGGATGAGTTCTTCCATAGAATAATCGCGTTCCAGCTTTAGTTTCTGATACAACGGAACCCGGATATAATTAATACCCCATAAAAGGTTAAACAGAAAGTAAAAAACAGAAACAAAACCGATAAGGCTTAACAAGTTGTCTTTCCACGCTGTTTTCCAGGTTTTTCGCTTGTTCCAAAACCAACGCAATAACAGAAAAATTACAATTCCATAAATCAGATCGCCTACGGAAAAAGGAATTTTACCCAATGTAATCCGTGAAATTCGGGACAAAACAGGATAAAAACCGTTGCTGTAATAACGCTCGACAAACTCAGGGAAAAAAGAAAGAAACTTTAGTAAAAGGAATTGAACCACAAGTAATAAGGGTAATACGAGCTTTTTATTCATCAGCAAAATTTTTATAAATATAAAAAATGTTAATTTAAGAAGCTGTTAATTTTCTTGTTGTATATTTGCATTTAATTAGAATAGATAAAAATAACGATAGCAATTATTCTGGGAATGAAAAAGTTAGAAGCGCCTCAAAAAGCAATTTATTTCTGTGATGGCAGCAAATGCAGCAAGGAGAATAAGAACAACCGTAAAGCAATCCGTTCACTGGTAAAAGAAGCGGGTTTGAAAAATGAAGTGACTTTGGTTAAAACGTTTTGTACGGATAATTGTAAATGTGCACCGGTTATAGCTGTTCAACCGGAAAATCTTTGGTTTGGCGATGTATCGGAAAAGAAAGCTATTCAGATCTTCGAAGAATATATAGCGCCTCCTGTTCTAAAAATCGCGAAATAAAAGTCCTTTTTCTTTCATAAATTTTCCTTTCCGTTTTCCTTAAAATAACCCGACTTGATAGTTGTCGGGCTAAAAATCTTTGTACCTTTGGAATTCAAAATTTGAATTATAACTACAAAAGGTAAACTATGAGCCAGGAAGTAAGAAATCTTGAGCCTAAACAGCTTTGGAATAAATTTGCTGATCTGAATGAAGTACCGCGCCCTTCTAAAAAAGAAGAGCGTGTGATCGCTTTTATGATGGACTTCGGTAAAAAATTAGGATTGGAAACCCTGAAGGATGAGGTAGGTAATGTGATCATTAAAAAACCGGCCACCGCAGGAATGGAAAATCGTAAAACCATAGTAATGCAATCGCATTTGGATATGGTTCACCAAAAAAATAACGATACCGTTTTCGATTTTGATACTCAGGGAATCGAAATGTATGTAGATGGCGACTGGGTTCGCGCTAAAGGAACGACTTTAGGTGCGGATAACGGTCTTGGTGTGGCTACAATCATGGCTGTTTTAGAAAGTAATGATATTCCACATCCGGCTATTGAAGCGCTGTTTACAATTGATGAAGAAACCGGTATGACCGGAGCTATGGGATTAAAAGGAGGATTACTGGACGGTGAAATCCTTTTAAATCTGGATACGGAAGAAGATGATGAAATCGATATCGGATGTGCCGGAGGTGTGGATGTAACTGCCGTTAGAGAATATAATGAAGAAGAAACTCCGGAAGGTTCTGCGGGTTATACGATTACTGTTAAAGGTTTAAACGGAGGGCACTCCGGAATGGATATTGACAAAGGATTGGGTAATGCCAATAAAATCATGAACCGTTTATTGTTTGACGGATTTGAAAACTTCGGATTACAGATCGTTGAAATCAACGGAGGAAGTCTTCGTAATGCAATTCCAAGAGAAAGTGTTGCAAAAGTGATCATTTCTCAGATTTATGATGAAGCTTTTGTTTTTGACATGCAGGAAGTAATCAATGATATCAAAACGGAATTCAAAACTACCGAACCGAATCTGACTATCGAAATTACAAAATCCGATTTACCGGCTAAGGTTATGGATTTAGGTGTTCAGGAAGGATTGATTCGTGCGTTGTATACTGCGCATAATGGTGTTTACCGTATGAGTGCGGACATGGAAAATCTGGTTGAAACGTCTAATAACATTGCTCGTGTGATTGTTAAAGACGGAAAGATTTCGATCCAGTGTTTAACGCGTTCTTCGGTAGAAACAGCAAAATTCGATTTGGCTAATGCTTTGCGTTCGGCTTTCGAATTAATCGGATGTGAAGTGACTTTCGCCGGTTCTTACCCGGGATGGACACCAAATGTAAATTCACCGATTTTGGATGTATTGACTTCAATCTATGAAAAGCAAAACGGAAACAAACCACACGTTGTAGCTTGTCACGCCGGATTGGAATGCGGAATTTTAGGAACAAATTATCCGGAGATGGATATGATTTCTTTTGGTCCGACGATCAAAGGAGCACATAGCCCGGATGAAAGAGCTTCGATTTCGTCTGCTCAGAAATACTGGAAATTTGTATTGGAAATTTTACAGAATATTCCGTTAAAAGGATAATATAGAAGTATTTATATAGAAAACGTCTCTTTAATTAAAGAGGCGTTTTTTGTTTTACTGTGTCTAATTGTTTAGCATAGGTTTTAAATCGGTGTTCTTATTGCGCAGATCTAATCCGCCTTCGTATACTGATTTTAGATTGACCAGATAAAATGACCAACCACCGTGGCAACCCAATCGTATATTTTTTTTGGAAGATTTGTCTGTTGGAATATTTTTCTGCGTCAGTTCAACCAAAACATAGTCTTCGTAAGCAGTCAGTTTAACGTCAACCAGACATTGACCGGCAAAAGTGAATTGTATAAGATCACGACCGTTGGCTTCGGTAAAAGTTCCCATTTCAATATCGGGATAAAGAAACCAGTTCCATTCATATCGGTACCCTTTGGAGATGCTTTCCGATTTAGGAATCAGTGTGCCTTCAGCATCAAAACTATCGGCTTTGCTTAAGAACCATTTTTCCAGTTCCGAAGCTTTGGTCCAGGCAGCATAAAGATTTGAAAGTGTTGTGTTTATTGCGATCTTAAGTGTAAAACGGGTCCAGTCGAAATTTTCCATGATTACCTGATTTTTAACCCAAATTTAGCGAAAATTCTAAAGGATTTTAACGATACAACTAAACGGATTTTTTTGTAATTTTGCACTCCAAACAAAGGAAAAACAAAATGTTAGATAGACTTCAGATAGTAAAACAACGCTTTGATGAGATTTCGGACTTAATTATCCAACCGGATGTTATTGCCGATCAGAAGCGTTATGTACAATTGAATAAAGAATACAAAGATTTAAAAGCATTGGTTGAAAAACGCGATGAGTATGTAAATCTTGACGGAAATATCAAGGAAGCCAATGAAATTATTGCGGATGGTTCAGATCCGGAAATGGTGGATATGGCTAAAATGCAATTGGAAGAAGCAAAAGAACGTTTACCGCAACTGGAAGAAGAAATCAAATTTTTACTGATCCCGAAAGATCCGGAAGATGCGAAAAACGTTATGGTGGAGATTCGTGCCGGTACAGGTGGAGATGAAGCCAGTATTTTTGCAGGTGATTTATTCCGTATGTATACAAAATACTGTGAAAACAAAGGATGGAGAACATCTGTAGTGGATTTGAATGAAGGAACTTCCGGTGGATTTAAAGAGGTAATTTTTGAAGTAACCGGAGAAGATGTTTACGGAACATTAAAATTTGAAGCCGGTGTTCACCGTGTACAACGTGTACCGCAAACGGAAACACAAGGACGTGTCCATACATCAGCAGCAACGGTAATGGTATTGCCGGAAGCAGAAGAATTTGATGTACATATTGACATGAACGATGTACGTATCGACTTTTTCTGTTCGTCAGGACCTGGCGGACAATCGGTAAATACAACCAAATCGGCAGTACGTATGACTCACGTTCCAACCGGATTGGTGGCACAATGTCAGGACGAAAAATCACAGCATAAAAATAAAGACAAAGCATTAACGGTATTGCGTTCCCGTTTATATGAAATGGAATTGGCAAAGAAACAGGAAGAAGATGCTAAAAAACGTAATTCACAGGTAAGTAGTGGTGACCGTTCTGCAAAAATCCGTACCTATAACTACCCGCAAGGTCGTGTAACGGATCACAGAATCGGATTGACGCTTTACGATCTGGACGGTGTAATGAACGGAAATATCCAGAAAGTAATCGACGAATTACAGTTGGTAAGTAATACGGAGAAATTAAAAGAAAGCGAAGTATTTTAATGATCTGAAATAAAATATCAAAATGTCACACCAAAGGAATCTTACGTGTGGCATTTTTTTTAAAATGATAACTCAAAACAACACACATCTTGACAACACAACAACTAATTGAACAGATTCATCAAAAACAATCCTTTCTTTGCGTAGGACTGGATGTTGATCTGACCAAAATTCCGGAGCATTTATTACAATATGAGGATCCGATTTTTGAATTTAATAAAAGAATTATCGATGCCACACATGACCTGACGGTTTCCTATAAACCGAATACGGCATTTTATGAGGCGTATGGTATTAACGGATGGAAATCACTGGAAAAAACCATTCGCTATATCAACGAAAAATATCCGAACATTTTTACTATAGCTGACGCGAAAAGAGGGGATATCGGTAATACATCATCAATGTATGCTAAAGCTTTTTTTGAAGATCTGAATTTCGATAGTGTAACTGTTGCACCTTATATGGGGAAAGATAGTGTGGAGCCTTTTCTGGCTTTTGAAAACAAACACACCATTATGTTGGCGCTGACATCAAATGAAGGGGCTTTTGATTTTCAAACGCTAAATATAGATGGCGAAGAATTATATAAAAAAGTAATTGCTACCTCTAAAACCTGGAAAAACAGTCAAAACCTTATGTACGTGGTTGGCGCTACTAAAGCAGAATATTTTTCGGAAATCCGAAACATCATTCCGGATAGCTTTTTATTGGTTCCCGGTGTCGGCGCACAAGGAGGAAGCCTTTCGGAAGTTTGTCGTTACGGTATGAATGCAAATGTAGGATTACTGATCAACTCTTCCAGAGGGATTATTTATGCTTCTAAAGACATGGATTTTGCCGAAAAAGCAAGAGCGGAAGCATTGAAAATCCAACAGGAAATGAAAGCGATTCTTGAAAACAGCTAACAGTTGATTAATCCGGAAGTTTATCCGTCAAATACAAATACGATTGTATTGAATGATGGACAAACAGATCGGTATCACTATCCGGATATTGCGCATAATAAAGCGAATCAGGGTAAAGAACGATCATATTTCCGGTTCGGACGTAATGATTGGATTCAAAATATTCCGGTGATTTAAAACCGACTAATTGTTTGACAACAAATTTAGATGCGACTTTACCCAGATATTGCTGGTAACGTCGCATTGCTTTTTTATTGTGTTTGGTTAATTGATTGTAAACGTGTTTTAAAGCCAGATTGGTAGGGAATTTCTGTTTCTTAATAAGACTTTTAGCATTCTTAAACGGATTGGTAACATTGAAATCGGTTAGCGTCTGAATCGAAACCGGTACTTCCGGAACCCAGTCGGCGGCATTGACAATCGTATAAGACCATCCCATTTGTCGGGAGGCTTCATATTCGTATGCAAACGGAAGATTGCCCGGTTTTGGGGCTGCGCTGCAATAGGTTTTAAAATGAATATCAGCAGGAAGTACACCGGTTTTCTGATAGTATAGAAGTTGTGCGGTGATGAGGTAGCTGATACCGCCTCCCTGACTGTGTCCGAAAATTATAAAATCCCGAACACCGGATGTATATTGTTTCCATAAAACGGGAATAATATCCTGAAGTAAATAAGCACTGGCTACGCTCCAACCTACATGAACAGCGGCACGCGGATTGTCAGCAAAATGATAATCAAAAGTAACAGTATCACTCAGATGTAATTGCCCTTTGGCCGGAATCATGGCAGCATAAAAATTAGCCAGCCAGCTTACTTCACTTGGCGTAGTACCGCGTATGCTGATCACATTGATCTGATCCGGACTTTCATACAGTTCCCATTTGTTAACCAATCCCATTTCTTCCGATCGGTACGTTCGTCTAAAACGGGAACTTTCCGGAATATCTTTATAATGTGTACTGTCACTCCAACGGGAATAAGCACGTAATAATTCGGTGTATTCCGATTTATCAAAACCGGGTTTTAATTTTTGGGCAGAAAGGTGACCAAAAGCCAGAATCCCGATTAGCAGGTATAAAATCTGTTTCATTTTATATTGGTTTTCCTTACTAAGATACTACTTTTTGTATTTTCGTAATATAGAAATTACTTGCGAAACAATTGAAAAATTGATCATTATTGAAGTAAGCTTTACTTATCGGTCATTTTTAATGAAGAAGTAACTGAAGAATTAAATGATTGAATTTGTCAGCATAATATAGAGGTGTAATATGATGTTGTTTTTCATTTAAAAAAAGATTTAGAATTATTCGGAAGTGATGTTAACAGAAAAATTATTGTGATAATGAAAACTGTATGGGATACCATTTTTCTTTTTTTTAAAGTATTAGCCGAGCCGTTTGTCTTGTGTGTTTTGATTATGATAATAACCGTCATTTTTAATAAGAAGAAAAAAAAGAGAGCAGTAACCATTAGTTCTATAGTATTAGTATTGGTTATTGTAGGGATCGGTAATGGATTTTTAGGAAAAATAACCGCAAACTATTTGCAAAAAGAGTATAAGAACAGGACGAATTCTAATCCCGATATTCCTGCGGTAATTGTTGTATTAGGTGGTGGAATCACCGATTTTAACGGTATAGAATCACCGCATATTACATCTTATTCCAGGTTGGTAGCGACTACCCGACTATATAATGAGGTCCGAAAACGACAACAATCCTGTACCATTCTTGTTTCCGGAAAAGGGAATAGTACCATTACTTCCGAAGCGGTGCTTTTCCGAAAAGCACTTATGGCTATGGGAATACCGGATTCGGATATTATAGAAGAAGACAGGAGTGAGAATACTTATCAAAATGCAAAATATTCCAGTGCAATTTTACAAAAACAGAAGCCGTCTCATGTGTATTTGGTTACTTCCGGTTTTCATCTGAAACGGGCGCTTCTGCTATTTGAAACTTTTGGAATTACAGGAGTTCCGTATCCTTCGGATTATATAAATACCAGACTAACCGTTTTTCCGAATAGCTATAATTTTGCTTTTACCTCTTTTATGTTAAAGGAAATTGTAGGAATTGCACAGGTTCATTTTTATAATAGTTTGGGACTTAATAAATCAGAAAAGCAAGTTCGCTAAATTTCAATTCCAAAAGATCGGGGAAGTTCGATTTTAAAGAACATTAAAGTATCCCTTTTTGTATTTTTGTGAAATGAAAACGTTAACAGATCAGTTAGGAACGCAGCATTTATTTGAGAATACGCCGTTACGAATAGTATCACTTGTTCCTTCGCAAACCGAATTACTTTTTGAATTGGGGCTGGAAGACCAACTTGTTGGAATAACCAAATTTTGTATTCACCCGTACCATCTTAAATCGACTAAAAAAATTATTGGCGGTACTAAAAAAGTACACTACGAAAAAATACGATTGCTAAATCCCGATATTATTATCGCGAATAAAGAAGAAAATACGGCTGAAATTGTTGCAGAATTGTCTAAAGTATGTCCGGTTTGGGTGACCAACATTATTACGATTGAAGATAATCTTCAGATGATTGCTGATTTCGGACAGTTATTTAACAAACGAACTGATGCGCAGAAATGGATTGAAAAAACGCGTTATGCCTACGAAGATTTTAAGCGCTTTATTGCTGATAAACCCGAAAAGAAAGCCGCTTATTTTATATGGCGGGAACCTTATATGGCAGCGGGATCGGATAATTTTATCAATGAATTGCTAAAGCTTAATCATTTTAAAAATATCTATGAAAATAAAGGCCGTTACCCGGAAGTAGAGTTGAAAAAAATACGACTAGAAGGGGATCCGGATCTGGTTTTCCTTTCTTCAGAACCGTATCCGTTTAAAGACGAACATGCCTTTGAAATAGGAAGATTTACCCATCATGCGAAAACCGTTTTTGTTGACGGAGAAATGTTCTCCTGGTATGGTAGCCGACTAGTAAAGGCTTTTGCCTATTTTAAGCAGTTACACGAACGCATTACCTGATAAAAAAAGCGGCTCCGATATTGGAGCCGCTTTTATTTTTGACAATAAATACCGGATTATTGTCGCTTGAACACGTATCGTTTCATAACTGAAATACCATTTACGTTTACCGCAACTTCATAATAGAATTTGTTTCCGTTGTCTGTAAAAATAATATTCATAGTATCTGTATTATTAGCATTAGTCAGGCTGTATAAGTTGTTCCCCGGATTGGTCCAGTAACCGATTACAGTATCGGATAAAACACAAGTTCCGCCGTTGTTTCCGCCGTGATCGTCATCGTCATCATCGTCACTGGTTCCGCCGCCGTTACCCGGGTTTGGATTAACCGGTCCGTGATCATCATCGTCGTCATCATCGTCGTCGTCACCGCCACTGTTATGATCGTCATCGTCGTCATCGTCTCCTCCTTTTTGAAGTGTTGAATCGTCAAATCGACGGCCACCGTTACCATACATTTCATGTGTAAATTGTTGTTCGCCGAAAATGTAAGTTTCCTGTAAGTTACAGTTGTTTAGGGTTACAAGCTGGTTGTTGCTGTATTCTTCAACCAGTTTCCAGGTTCCGATAACCGGATTACTTTGTAACGCTACAGTGTCTTCATCCTTGTTACAGCTAAAGAATACGATCGTAACGACCAGTGTTAGCATTAAAAATAGTTTTTTACTCATAATTGATTAAGGTTAAAATTAAATATAGTTATTGATCATTTGATTTTTACTGAACGAATTTGATTGCGAGAGAGATGATATCGGCTTTTAAAGCATCACTTCTTTCATAGCGATTGTAGCGTAGATCCAGGTTTTTTAAACCGAATCCAAGAACACGCTTACCGGTAAGCAGATCGGTATAACTCACGCCGAGGCCATATTGATGCGTGTCGAAAGTGGACAGATCATAATCAGACGTATAGTAACGTTGATACGAATAATGTTTTTCAAACGGAGCAAAATAGCGAACACCTTTCTGAGTATAAAAACGGTACATCGGTAGTAGCGTAAAGTGTTCCGAAATACGGTACGGAATTTCAATACTGGCCGTATGAGCTTCAAGTCCCCAGTCATCAGCATAAAAACGGTAATAGCTGCGAAGTACAAATTGCTCGCTGATATAGTAATTAAGACGAGCTCCGATCGGAATTTTAAATCGGGTATCCGGCAAACGTTCCACATCATCCGATAATCTGAAAACACCAACGTTACCGGGTTTGTCATAAATCGGGATATAGCGCGGCTGACCAATATAATAATTGGCTTTATCCGCAAAATAAATACGATGATACGGAGTCGAAAGCAATCCCTCCTGATATAAAGCATCCATAAATAAGGATACTTGCAGGTTTCGGTTTAATACCTGTGATAATCCTAATGAAAAGGAATACGAATTCCGGTTTTCATTCGAAAACTCATGGAATGACTTTGGAAGGTAATTGGTTGTTTGCTGACCGTATTCATCTAAAATAGTAACGCCTTTGAAATAACCGTTATTTTGGAAATTTACTCCATATAAAGAATATTCATGTAATTCAGTAGGGTAGATGGCATACCATTTATCAAAATAGGCACTCGCTTTAAAGTTGACTTCGGTATTTTTATCGTTAAATAATTTTGCGATTCCGGCACCTACACCAAAAGACTGATAATCGTATTCTTTCGAAACACTACTGTTGATATTCCAGATCGTATTTCGATTGTCTGAACTATGGCTATAACTGGCTGATAATGTTTTTAAAACATCTTTACGGGATGCTCCTGTCGATTCAATCCACGGACTTCCGTATGGAGCCGGTGTGGTTGTAGTCGTATAATCATCATCATCCTTATTGGTATAGGGAACAGATGATCCCATTCCACGGGAAGCGCCGGTATTGTTATTGTTGGTTGTAGTAAACGAACCATCGCTAACAAACGGGTTGATATTACTGGACGAAGCTGAGGTATAGGCTGAAAAACCGGCGTCAATTGTTAGTACATCATCATCGTTCACCGGGATGGTTAAAACGATATTCGCCGTATAATCTTTTAATTCTTCAGTACCGACACCACCGCCCACCGCAGAGTGTTTTCCTTTTTGTTGGTAATAGCTTCCCAGAAATTCGATTTCCGAAGTTTCTAAAACGCGTTTTTTATAGGTATTCGCGTTTTCGTCTTCCTGAGCATTTACAATCGAGCAACAGAAAAGACTGGTATAAAAAAGTATTTTTTTCATGATTTAATTGCAACCACAGCCTCCACCTGTTTTACCGCCATTTGCACCGGAGGCTCCTTCACGATAGATTTGAACGTTGGTTTCATAACGCTCAGATGAACGAGCGGATAATTTCATGTCGGGGTCGTTTATGTTTTGTTTTTCGTATTCCTTAACAGTATTACAGGAATAAAGAACGAAGCACAATAAAAAGATTATTGCGGGTTTCATTTGTTGGTCCTTTTTAACTTTTTGTGGTCAATATTTTTTGAATAGATAATCTTACCGTTGTCGGTAACAATTACAGCACTAATCTGAGGAATCTGGTTGATGAGGTTCATGCCAACTTCTTTACCGAGTACCATCACGGAAGTCGAAATTCCGTTAGCCATTTCTGCACTTTTGGCAAAAACAGTTACACTGGATAAACCGGAAGCCGGATAACCTGTTCTCGGATCGATGATATGGGAATAGCGTTTTTTATCGATTTCGATAAATTTTTCGTAACTGCCGGAAGTAACCACAGCACCGTCTGTAAGCGGAAAAATCGCAAAAATCCGGTCTTTGTTTTTCGGATTGGTAATTCCGATTGTCCAATCTTTACCATCCGGTTGTTTTCCCCAGGTATTCATATCGCCCGATGCATTGATAATTCCGGCAATAACACCTTTTTCCATCATGAGTTCTTTGGTTTTATCAGCGGCATATCCTTTTCCGATTGAGCCGAAACCGATTTTCATACCCGGTAATTTGAGGAAAATAGTACGATGTTCTTTATCCAGTATAATATTCTGGTACCCGATTTTTTTTACCGATTCCTTTACTTCTTCCGGAGAAGGTAATGAAGTCATACTTCCGTCATATTTCCATATTTTATCGGCTGCGGCAAAGCTGATGTCAAATGCACCGTCTGTGAGTTTTGAAAAACCGATGGCGCGTTGTGTCAGATCAAAAAGCTCCTGATCGACAACAACGGGTTTGATTCCGGCATTCCGGTTGATTTCGGAAACCTGAGTATGCGGCATCCATTCTGAGATCAGATTTTCAATCCGGGATATTTCGACTATAGCAGTGTCAATATAGGCATTGGCAGTTGGGATGTCTTTGGCTACTATGGTAATGTCAAAACGACTCCCCATAAGTTTTACAACTCTTTTCTGTGCTACCTGTGCCTGAACTGCAAAACTACCGATCAGGAAAAATGTTAGAAGTAAACGTTTCATATTTTATTTTCCAATGTGTGTAATAATTCGATATAAGCCGATGGAGGAATGTTTTTATAACCGGTTTTGCCAAGTACTTTTCCGTTTTTGTCCAGTACTACAACTAATGGGAAATGGCCTTCTTTGTTATATTGTTCCGCCAGGCTGTTATTTTGTGACTTTTGATTTTCAGATAAATTATTGGATTTCTTTTTCGGAAAGTCTACTTTTACCAAAATCCAGTTTTTTTTTGCTTCGGTTTTAAACTCTTCCGAACTCCAGATGGTTTTGTCCAGTTTGATACATGGCGCACACCAGTCGGAACCGGAAAAAACCAGTACGATATTTTTGTTTTCGGCTGTAGCCAGTTTTTTACCGTCTTCGAAATCAGACTCCCAATGTTGGGCATACGTAAAGGTACTGATTAGGAGTAAAAATAAGTAGGGGATTTTCATGGTTATTATTTTTTGATAATTTTTTGAGAAACGGTCTTACCATCTTCAAATTCAATCCGTGCTGTATAAATTCCGTTTGCAAAAGCGGTTAAATCGGCTGAATTAGTATTGGAAACGGCAATTATCTGACCGATTGGGTTAAAAAGGGTGATTTTTTTGATCGTATTGATTGATTCAAATGTAATATTACCCTGAGTTGGATTAGGGAATAAAGTTACAATGGGCTTATCAAAATCAGATATTGTCAAAGGTTGTTGTGTTATTGTGATGGCATAATCTTCAACTTCACCACGCGCACTTCCTATAAATTCGCAGGATTCAGCAGCTGTAACGGCAGTTAATCGTTTTGAACGGATTCGCATTCGGGTTGTACCGGCTAAAGCTGTCGTCGGAATTGTAATCTGGTTGCTGCTAAAAGTGGCACTGTTACTACTGTTAATAGTCCCTAAACTAAAAAATTCACTGCTTTCGAAGGTTCCGTTCTGATTAAAATCAATCCAGACACCAACACCGCCACTACTTCCCGGATTGTCTACGGTTACAGAAATTGTTTGAGTTGAACCTTTTGTTAGCTGACCCGCTGCTACAGTACCAGTATAGTCGATATAGGAATAATTATCCTGACTACAATCGGTTGTATTATTGATTCCGGCAAATGTTACGTTAGTAATAGTTCCGCCATACAGGCAACTGTTGTTATTCGTAATCGTACAGTAAGTCGCAGTAGGTGTATTCGCATTCATTGTAATCTGAATGTTCGGACGGTAATAATCACCGCTCATAGCCGAATTGCTGCTCCAGGGCGTTGCTGTTGGCGTAAAGAAATCTACACCACTACTGTATTTACGACACAAATAGTTTGGATTAGTTGTCGTAGCACGGAATCTCGGATAATTGTTGTCATCTTTGGTTGCAGCATCCCGAACTACCAATATGAATAGATTCCCGGCATTTTTGTCATAGGTAAACGGAGCTGTAAGGGTTACTGTATTCCAACCGGCCGATGCTATTGTTGGGATTGAACCTGAAAATACTTCAGTGTAACCTGAAAAACCGGTTCCGACTGTTCCCGATGGTAAAGCCGTTTGGGTTGTAGTTCTCAGATAAATCTTGATATTATTGGTTATTGAAGCATTAAAAGTTGAACTGTGTTGCCAGGATAAGGCAGTAATAGTTCCGGAATTGTCGATTTCGCTGGAAAGATAGAGGCTTTCACTGGCCGATTTTTCATAAACACAGTTTACGGGAGCATTACTGGTAATATTGTTGCTGGTCTCGTTTCCAATACGAATCGGTTGCGCCACACTGTCTGTGACAGCTAGCCATAGTAATGCAGTTAAACAGGCGTGTATAGTTCTTGTCATTTTGTAAGTTATTTTTATTTATACTAAATCTAAATAATTTGCAATACTACTAAATTTTCTCAATCATTTGGTCTTTGAACGATATTTTTTTGAATTTTATTTGATGAATATGACTTCTTGTTGTTAATAATTAGGTTATTCGTAAAGTAGAATCCATTCATTGTGAGTGAAATAGTTCCATTTGGCTTTGGCAAAATCAATATTAGGATCGATGAGCCTCCTGAGTGGTTTTTTATTTATTGAGACCTTCGAATCGATATAAATGTGAACCTCTTTTCCCTTTTTTTGATACTCTTCTTTTATTTTTTGAGCGGTTTGCCAGATCATATCGGGTTTGGTTTGCATCCCGCGAATCTGTTTTTTGGTCAGTATTCGTTTTAATTTATAGCGTTTTTTCTCCTTTGTAACCGGATCCACAACATAGAATTTGGAATAGCCGCTACGATTGCGAAGCATCATCCGCCAACTTAAACGATGACCTTCTTCTGTCCACAATACATCACCTTCAATCAGCCAATGGCGTAACGGGAATAGCGACTGGAAAATAAAATAAGGCACGAAAAAATAGATCAGGATTTTTTTTCCGGAATAATCAGCGTGAACAGGTATAGGTGCTGTAATTTTCTTTCGGAAGAAAATACGTCGAATGGTTTCAGGCGGAAAAAATAAAATGGTAAAAGAAAGCGCCAGAAAAGGAAATATACCGATTCCGAGGTGTAGTTTATTAAAAACGTGAAAAATCAGTGACGCAATAAAAGCCAGAAATCGGGTTCTGCGCCATAGCAACAACGGAACAACCATCAGATCAAACAGAATACCGGCATAGGCAATAAACAGGTAAAACCATTTTTGAGAATACAGATTTTCAAGTGTGGGTGTAGCATGTTTTCGTAGCATTTCCCGAGTAAAAGTACCGTCCAGCCAGTCGGGATATAATTTGGCAACCGTTGCATAAAAATACACAATACCAACCTGAAGAATCAAAACCCAGATACACCACTGTGGGATGGCATTACGCCGAATCGATGGTTTTAATTTTGCATCGACAGAATAGGCACAGTTAGCCGGTAAGAAAAGCATGATCAAACAAAGTAGTAAAAGCAGATAATGATGATTATTGTATGCGGTTTTCTGCATAAAGTACACACCGGTCCAGAGGATGGTAAATAATCCCAGACTCCAGCGATAAAAAAAACCAATTGAAATTAATAGTCCCAATAAAGCCATCGCATAGAAATAATAAAGCATTCCGTCACCGGGTAACGGTTGCAGCCAATCCATTCCGATATGGGAGAAAGTATAGGACGGTAGCATAAAGTTACGACGCACCCAATCGGAAGAAACCGACTGTACACTATGTAAGGCAATTAGTAAACCAAAAACAATCCTGAAAAGTACCAGTTGAGAATAGTCAATCGGAGTAAATAAGGCAGATACAAATTGATCCCGCTTTCTTTTTAGCTCGCTTATTGTCGATAATAAACTGTTGGAGGCTAAAACGTTAGCGAATCTTGATTCTTTTAACATAAAATAATCTTAAACAAAAGTTAGGGCAAAGTTAAAAAAATATTACACTTATTTAGACTTATTAAAAATAAATATATAGCTTTGCCCAAAATTTCAAAATTATATGAACCGAATATTACTATTATTACTCGCCGGATTATCGTATACTGGATATGCACAAACCGTTGATTCTACGAGTATTAAATTACTTAAAGAACAACTTAAAAAAGAACTTAAAGAGGAGTTGCGACAAGAAGTAAAAAATGATTTTGCGAACGACAATAAAAACCTTTTTAACTGGAGTAAATTTACTTTAAGCGGATACGGAGTAGTGAATTATTATAACTACCGTCGCTATGATACCGACCTTGGAATGAAAGATAAGTTTGATGCCGAACGTCTAAACTTATATTTGGGATACAATTTTAACGATTGGATCAGTTTTAAATCGGAAATTGAATTTGAACACGGTGGAACAGGTTCTACAGTAGAACTGGATACACAGGAAGAAGCAGGAGAATACGAACAGGAAATCGAAGCGGGTGGAGAAGTAAAAATCGAGCAGGTTCATGTGAATCTTGCAATTCGCCCGTACTTTAATGTACGTGTTGGTCGTATGAAAATCCACTTCGGATTGGCACAGGATTTAGATCGTCCGATCTCTTATTTTACAACGCACCGTCAGGAAATGGAAAACGAAATTCTACCGTTAGGTTGGTATGAAAACGGAGTACAGTTCCACGGAACTTTCTGGAAAAAAAGATTAAAATATGAAGTGTCGGTAACTAACGGTTTAGATGCTTCCGGATTTAGTTCAAGAGGATGGATCAAAGAAGGATACCAGACCCGTTTTGAAATGTCTGTTGGTGAAAGTTGGGCGCTTACTGCACGTCTGGATTATAAATTCGGAACGCATAAGAATACCTATTTCGGAGTTTCAGCCTATATCAATGATGCTGCTGCCAATCGCCCTAAAAACGATATGAAAGAATCAGCTTATGTGACCATATTCGAAGGACACATTACCTATGATGAAGATTACCTGCGTTTCAACTCTATTTTCTTATACGGTAACCTTGAAAATTCCAATATCGTTTCCCGTAGAAATGCCAGTTTATCCAATAATTTAGGAGTGAAAAGAACTCCGGTTGGTAAAAGTGTAGTCGGTTTTTCAGCAGAAGTAGGTTATGATATTCTTCACTTCTTTAATGCTAAAGCCAAACAAAGATTATATCCGTTTATGCGCTATGATTACTACGATACCATGCATGAAGTGGAAGGAAATGTTGTGCGTAAGCCACGTTGGGAACGCAGTGCTATTATGGGGGGGGTTAACTGGTTTGTACATCCGCAGATTGTGTTAAAAGCACACTATCAGAACAGAAAATTAGGATCATACCAGTTTGATCCGGTAACCGCTCTGAATACAGGTGAAAGACAACAGGAGAATACTTTTTCAGCCGGAATCGGATTCTCGTTTTAATTATAAATTACTAATTCAAATTATTTAATAAATGAAAAGAAGAATTTTAAGCTTAGGATTTGTCGCAATGGCAATGGCATTGGTAAATTGTAGTAATAATGACGATACTAACTATGTAGATCCGAATGCATCACTTTTTACAGACGTAATCAGCAATGTGTCTTCTAATGTAGTAGTGGAAACCTATAAAACATTAAATCAGAAAGCTGGAGAGCTTAGAACTGCAATCAATACATTAGCAACAACACCAAATGAAGCGAACCTTACAGCGGCAAAACAAGCCTGGATGAATACCCGAAAACCATGGGAGCAATCAGAAGGATTTTTATACGGTCCGGTTGCTGATGATGCTTTAGGTAACGGTGGTTTGGATCCGGCTATGGATACCTGGCCGGTTGACGTGGAAGCGATGAATAATATTTTATCGAGTAGCCAACAAATTACGGCTAACCTTATTGCAGCGAACCCGGAAGCACGTGGTTTCCACTTAATCGAGTTCTTGTTATGGGGTGAAAACGGAACAAAAACGGCGTCTCAACTTACAGCTCGTGAATTACAATATCTAAAAGCGGCTGCTGAAGATTTACAAAATAATACACAGACATTGATCAATGGATGGAGTGTTTCTTCCGGAAATTATGTTGGGTTTTTCTTGACTGCCGGAAATTCAGGTAACGTAAAATATCCTTCACAAAAATCAGCTTTAGAAGAATTCGTTCACGGTATTATTACTATTGCTGATGAGGTTGCCAATACAAAAATCCAGGAACCGTTAAACGGACCGAATGGAGAAGGTGTTTCACCACAGGCGGAAGAATCACGTTTCAGTAAAAACTCATTATTGGACTTTGCTGATAATATCCGTAGTGTTCAAAATATCTATTTGGGAGATTACGGTAGTGTAAACGGAAAAGGGTTAACAGATATCGTAGCGGCAAGAAATCCACAATTGGATACGGCTATCAAAGCTAAAATTTCTGAATCAATCGCTGCAATCGAAGCAGTACCGGTATCATTTACAGATGCAATCTATAACAACAGACCGGCTGTAGAAAATGCACAGCAAAAGGTAAACGAATTGTTTAGTATGCTACAAACACAATTGTTACCGTTAATTAACAATTAAGAATAGTAATTGCCATAGTAACTATAAATTTTGACTATAATTTAGTTTCACAAAACGCGAAATTTTGTGAACCTTTATTATGATGTCTTCCTAATCCCTCACCTAATATAATTTAAGTGAGGGATTTTCCAATGAAAAATAACATGATAAAAAAATACATAGCGCTTAGCTTGTTGGGAATGACTTTGCTTTCCTGTAGTAATAATGATGGTGATGCTGCCGAATATGAAAACATCCCGGATTTGAATGATCGGTTAATGGCCGGTGGAGAAACAACTGTTTTTCTGGCGACCAGTAATGCCTTCAGTACGCCGGCACCGAATCTGGATCCGCAGAGTCTGGGATTGCATTTGTCGGGTGATGTACAATTTGAATCGATTTTTGTTACAGCTCCGGCCAACGTAAATTCCGGTTTAGGACCGATTTTTAATAATTCTTCCTGTATTGCCTGCCATCCTAGAGACGGACGATCGGCGTTTCCATTGATCATTAATAATCGCAGCGGTTTATTAGTCAGAGCCAGTATACCGGGAACGGATGCACATGGCGGACCATTGGCTGCGCCGGGATTCGGATTGCAGATTCAAAATCAGGCGTTGTTCGGATATACACCGGAAGCAGCTTATCAGGTAACTTTTGAAGAACGTACGGAAACATTGGCTGACGGAACGGTTGTCACGCTTAAAAAACCAATTATTACACTTACAAATCCGTATACTCCGTTTCCGGCCGGTATGATGTTATCACCTCGAATCGGAACTCCGGTTTTCGGATTGGGATTATTGGAAGCAATTCCGGAAGCGAATATTCTCGCACTTCAGGATGTTAACGATAATAACGGAGACGGCATTTCCGGAAAAGCAAATTATGTATGGGATCCTGTTTTACAACAAACGGTTTTAGGACGTTTCGGATGGAAAGCCAATACCGGAACTATTTTGGTACAATGTGCTGCCGCTTATGTAGAAGATATGGGAATCACCAATTATGTTTTTCCGAATGAAACCGGACATAATCAGTCGAACGGACAAGACGGTCTGAATGATGATCCGGAGATTACAAATGATGTATTGGATCAGGTTGCCTTATATTGTAAGACACTCGCAGTACCGGCACCGAGAAATATTAGTAACCGACAAGTACGCGAGGGCGCCGGAATTTTTGAACGAATAGGATGTGCGCAATGCCACACTCCAAAACAAACTACCGGATTTAGCCCGATTGCAGCATTGTCTAATCAGACTATTTTCCCGTATTCCGATTTATTACTTCATGATATGGGAGAAGGACTGGCTGATAACCGACCTGATTTTTTAGCAAGCGGAAGTGAATGGAAAACAAGACCTTTGTGGGGGATCGGATTAACCGAACTGGTCAACGGACATACTTTTTTCCTGCATGACGGACGAGCACGTAATCTAACGGAAGCGATACTATGGCATGGCGGTGAAGGGCAAAAAGCAAAAGATCGCTTTAAACAACTTTCTACTTCAGAAAGAAATGCTTTGCTTGCATTTTTAAATTCCTTATAGAACTATTATATCCGACGGGTTTTCAAAATTTGTCGGGTATGACCATAAAAAAAGCCGGTGTGAGAAGCACCGGCATTTCTTTTTTAACTAACCCTAACCAAATGAGAAATCATTTATTACTCTGCAAATGTCCGACAATTTTTTAAGCTGTAGTGTTAACAGAATGTTATTTGTATGTTATTGATAATTAAAAAAATAGAATCCTGAGAATGTTTTAAGATTTTTCTTTCTGAACGGGTCGTTTTTGTATTTTCTATAATAAAAGATTATTTTTTATCCTGCATCGCGAAGACTTTTTTCAACAAATCCGAACTACGGGAATTCAAATTACCGCGGATGTCTTTTTCTTCTACCGAAATCATTTTAAATACACCTTCCATAGCTTCGTTAGTAACATAATCCGTTAAATCGGGATTCACTTTTTTCACCAACGGTATTCCGTTATATTTATTGATAATGCCACTCCAAACTTTATCCGCTCCGACTTTTTCAAACGAATTTTTAATCACCGGATTAAATTTAGCATACAATGCAGTCGATGTTGACGTTTGAAGATAACTCGTTGCTGCGGTTTCATTACCCAAAAGAATGTTTTTGGCATCAGTAAAAGTCATCCCTTTAATCGCATTTACAAAAATAGGTGTAGCTTCTTTTACTGCATCTTCTGCGGCACGGTTCATCATTTTTAAACCTTCATCTGCCAGACTTCCCATTCCCATACTACGTAGGGTCTTGTCTACTTTCTGTAATTCTTCCGGCATCAAAATCTTAACCATTTCATTTTTATAGAAACCGTCTACCTGCGTCAGTTTTACAACTTGCTTCTCTATACCTTTATTTAAGGCCTCTTTTAAACCGGAAGCAATATCGGTTTGACTTAACAATCCGGAGTTTTGAGTTTTAGTTTTAGTAGTGCTTTGGATTTTGTCGGTCAACTTTTTTAAAAGCTGTGCATCGGCAGAATGGGATAAAGGTAAAAGGGCAAGGAGTAAAATTATTTTTTTCATAGTAATTGTTATTTATAGTCAAAGGTAATCAAAGTTTATACCAAAATGTAATATAGTTTTTGGTTATCAAAAAATAAAAACAATCAATTTGAATTATATGTTTTGTGTGCTTTCATTCGATAATTTTGAGTAAATTTAAAGTGAATAGGAGTTGATACTCAAAACTTTAAACAACGAGCTATTTATTAATTCAAAAACAAAGTGAAAATGAAAGCACACAACAAACTAACAACTGCCTCAGGAAAACCGTATGTGGAAAATGAAAATTCACAAACTGCGGGAGCCCGTGGTCCCATTTTACTTCAGGATTTTATATTGCATGAAAAAATGGCACACTTTAACCGGGAACGTATTCCGGAAAGAGTTGTGCATGCTAAAGGTTCCGGAGCTTACGGGACTTTTACGGTAACCCATGATATTACGCAGTATACCAAAGCAAAATTGTTTAATAAAATTGGAAAAGAAACCCGTGTTTTTCTTCGTTTTTCTACGGTTGGAGGAGAAAAAGGTTCGGCTGATTCGGAACGGGATCCGAGAGGTTTTGCTATTAAATTCTATACCGAAGACGGAAATTGGGATTTGGTAGGAAATAATACTCCGATTTTCTTTATTAAAGATCCTAAAAAATTCGGCGATTTTATCCATACACAAAAAAGAGACCCGCAAACCAATTTAAAATCACCGACAATGATGTGGGATTTTTGGTCGCTAAACCCGGAAAGCTTACATCAGGTACTAATATTGATGTCCGATCGCGGAACACCGAAAGGATATCGTTTTATGCACGGATTCGGAAGTCATACTTTTTCAATGATAAATGATAAAAACGAACGTTTTTATGTGAAATTCCATTTTAAATCGGCGCAGGGAATTAAAAACTTTACCGGACCGGAAGCGGATCATATGCGTTCGCAAGATATGGATTATGCACAACGTGATTTGTTTGAAGCAATCGAAAACGGACATTATCCGAGATGGAATCTGAAAATTCAGGTGATGACGGAAGCAGAAGCGCAGACGTATCATATCAATCCGTTTGATCTTACGAAAGTATGGCCACATGGTGATTATCCGTTGATTGATGTTGGGGTATTGGAACTGAATCAAAATCCGGATAACTACTTTCAGGATGTAGAACAGGCCGCTTTTGCACCGGCACACGTTATAGACGGAATCGGATATTCTCCGGATAAGATGTTACAGGGACGTCTATTGTCCTACCCGGATGCACATCGTTATCGCTTAGGAACCAATTATGAGCAGATTCCGGTGAACCGTTGCCCGTTTGCAGTAAACAACTACCAACGCGACGGTATGATGCGAATTGATGGTAACGGAGGTAGTAATCCGAATTATTTCCCGAATAGTTTTGATTCTATTGAAGTTGATCAATCTTATAAAGAGCCGGCCTGGGATTTAGGAAATTCCGTAGCCGACTGGTACGATCGCAATGCGGAGGGAGAAAATGATCATTATTCTCAACCCGGTAAATTGTTCGCTATAATGACACCGGAAGCACAACAAAATACAATCAATAATATTGTTGGTGCGATGAAGGGAATTGGCGGACCGAAAAAAATGGAAATTATCAACCGACAATTATGCCATTGGTTTAGAGCCGATCCGCGACTTGGAGCGGGAATTGCTAAAGGTCTGGGTGTGGAAGTGGATATGGAAAATATTCATAAAGCGTAAACCGAAAATAATACACTAAATAAGTAAACGAAAAGGCTCCTGTTAAGGAGTCTTTTTTATTTGAAACAAATAAGCATTGTTATTTATGCGGATAGGGTTGATGATCATAACTGAGGCCGCGACTTAATTGCCATTCGCCGTTTTCAAGTAACCAGACATGTGTAAATTTTGCAATGCTGGTCGGATATTCCTTTTTGTTTTTACCGGTTTCATAAAAACGATGGCTTCCGGTTTGTATTGCGCCATATAAAACACCGTTTTGTTTTAAGGGATAAACTTGTAAACTTCCGCGAACTAATTCTCTGCGGGATTTGTATTCCGATTGACAAAGGCCGTTTTTTATCCCGGAAATAAAATCCGCTTTTGATTTTGTAATACCACCCAGATCGTGATAAAATTCAAAATGAGTGCTGACAAGTTTCTCAAATTGACGAATGTCACAGGTATTAAAACCGACCGTAAACAGCAAACTGTCTTTCTCTTTTAAAGTTCGATGTAATTCGGATGTTGGTGCTTCCTGACTAAACATAGTGGTAGCGGAACTGAGAATGATCAATAATAATACAGGTAGTTTCATCATTTTCTTTTATCAGTCCGATAAAGTGATCGTTTGTTACAGTTCATATGCCGCTGGTTTTTCAATTATAGTTGTAGTATAATTTAAAATCTCCCGTTTTTTATGTTATAAAAATAGGATAAAACCCTTTTGGAAGATCATCTATTAACAATCGAATCCTTTTTTAATCTTTCAGAATTCACTACATTGCGACCTCAAAATTCAGAATAAAAATGGAACAAGCACAACCTTACCAACCTGTTAATAAAGTTCGTATTGTTACGGCTGCGTCTTTATTTGACGGGCACGATGCGGCTATCAACATCATGCGTAGAATTATTCAGGCTACCGGTGTTGAGGTGATCCACTTAGGACACGACAGAAGTGTGGAAGAAGTAGTAAATACAGCAATCCAGGAAGATGCGAATGCAATTGCGATGACCTCTTACCAGGGTGGACATAACGAATATTTTAAATATATGTACGACCTTTTAAAAGAAAAAGGAGCCGGACATATTAAAATTTTCGGTGGTGGAGGCGGTGTAATCCTTCCGGAAGAAATCAGAGAATTACATGAATATGGAATTACAAGGATTTATTCGCCGGATGACGGTAGAGAATTAGGATTACAGGGAATGATCAACGATTTGGTGCAACGGGCCGATTTCCCGGTTGGAGATAAATTAAACGGTGAGATTAACCATTTGGAGGAAAAAAATCCAACGGCTATTGCCCGCGTGATTTCGTCGGCCGAGAATTTCCCGGAAGTAGCAAAAGAGACATTAGATAAAATTCATCAGAAAAATAAAGAAACTCAAATCCCGGTATTAGGTATTACCGGAACGGGTGGAGCCGGAAAATCATCATTGGTAGACGAATTAGTACGTCGTTTCCTGATTGACTTCCCGGAAAAAACAATCGGTTTGATTTCAGTTGACCCTTCTAAGCGAAAAACAGGAGGTGCCTTGTTAGGAGACCGGATTCGTATGAATGCAATTAACAACCCAAGGGTATATATGCGTTCATTGGCTACACGTCAGTCTAATTTGGCTTTATCTAAATATGTAGCTGAAGCGATTGAAGTATTAAAAGCAGCAAAATATGATTTGATTGTACTGGAAACGTCCGGTATTGGTCAGTCAGATACGGAGATTCTGGAACATTCCGATGTATCTTTGTATGTAATGACACCGGAATTCGGAGCGGCTACACAGTTGGAAAAAATTGACATGTTAGATTTTGCCGACTTGGTAGCGATTAATAAGTTTGATAAAAGAGGGGCTTTAGATGCGATCCGTGATGTTAAAAAACAATACCAGCGTAACCACAATCTATGGGATGTAAATCCGGATGCTATGCCGGTTTTCGGAACGATTGCTTCGCAGTTTAATGATCCGGGAATGAATACGCTTTATAAGTCGATCATGGATAAAATCGTGGAAAAAACAGGAGCGGCATTAGAGTCGACTTTTGAAATTACCCGCGAAATGAGCGAAAAAATATTTGTGATTCCGCCGCATAGAACCCGCTATTTGTCGGAGATCGCAGAAAATAACCGTAAATATGATGAGGTGGCAGCCAGTCAACAGGATGTCGCTCAGAAATTATATGGAATTTTTAAAACGATAGAAACGGTATCCGGTCAGAAACCGGTAATTGATAAATCGGGAATTGAAGAAAGTTCTATTGCTACGCAGGATGAAGATAAAAAGTTATTCTTATCCTTATTGGCAAAAGAGTTTGATCGGGTAAAAATGAATCTGGATCCGTATAACTGGGAAATTATTTTAACCTGGGATGAAAAAGTAAACAAATACAAAAATCCGGTTTACAGTTTTAAAGTTCGGGATAAAGAAATTAAAATCGCAACGCATACGGAAAGTTTATCGCATTCGCAGATACCTAAAGTGGCTTTGCCTAAATATCAGGCCTGGGGCGATATTTTGCGTTGGTCTTTACAAGAGAATGTACCGGGTGAATTCCCGTTTGCTTCCGGTTTATATCCGTTCAAGCGTGAAGGAGAAGATCCGACACGTATGTTTGCAGGTGAAGGAGGACCGGAGCGTACTAACAGACGTTTCCATTATGTAAGTTTGGGAATGCCGGCAAAACGACTTTCTACCGCTTTTGATAGTGTAACATTATACGGTAATGATCCTGGACATCGTCCGGATATTTATGGTAAAATCGGAAATGCCGGGGTATCAATCTGTTGTTTGGATGATGCTAAAAAATTATACTCCGGATTTAATCTGGCGCACCCGATGACATCCGTAAGTATGACGATTAACGGTCCGGCACCGATGTTATTGGGCTTCTTTATGAATGCAGCAATCGATCAGCAATGTGAACTTTATATTAAAGAAAACGGACTGGAGAAAGAGGTTGAAGCTAAAATTGAAGCCATCTATAAGAAAAAAGGCGTTGAACGTCCGCGTTATAATGGTGATTTGCCAAAAGGAAACGACGGATTAGGATTAATGTTGTTAGGAGTTACCGGTGATCAGGTATTGCCGTCGGATGTATATAATGATATAAAAGTAAAAACGTTGTCGCAGGTTAGAGGTACCGTTCAGGCGGATATCTTAAAAGAAGATCAGGCACAAAATACTTGTATTTTCTCTACCGAATTTGCATTGCGTTTAATGGGGGACGTTCAGGAGTATTTTATTACACAAAACGTAAGAAACTTCTATTCAGTTTCCATTTCGGGATATCATATCGCTGAAGCCGGTGCCAACCCGATTACACAGTTAGCTTTTACTTTGGCAAACGGATTTACGTACGTTGAGTACTACCTGAGCCGTGGAATGAATATTAATGATTTCGGACCGAACTTATCATTCTTCTTCTCGAATGGTATCGACCCGGAATATGCCGTAATCGGACGAGTAGCACGTAAAATCTGGGCGAAAGCACTTAAAAATAAATACAGTGCAAATGAAAGAGCACAGATGTTAAAATACCATATTCAAACATCCGGACGCTCATTACACGCACAGGAAATTGATTTTAATGACATTCGTACGACATTACAGGCGTTGTATGCGATTTATGATAACTGTAACTCGTTACATACAAATGCTTATGACGAAGCAATTACGACTCCGACAGAAGAATCGGTACGTCGTGCAATGGCGATCCAGTTAATTATCAATAAAGAACTTGGATTGGCTAAAAATGAAAACCCGATTCAGGGATCCTTTATTATTGAAGAATTGACGGATTTGGTTGAAGAAGCTGTTTTATCCGAATTTGACAGAATAACGGAAAGAGGTGGTGTGTTAGGAGCAATGGAAACAATGTATCAGCGTTCAAAAATTCAGGAAGAAAGTTTGTATTACGAAACATTGAAACATACAGGTGAATTCCCGATTATCGGAGTAAATACATTCCTGAGTTCCAAAGGATCGCCAACTGTTGTGCCGGCTGAGGTAATCCGGGCTACTGAAGAGGAAAAACAATTCCAGATTCATACATTGGAAAATCTTCATAAAGCCAATGCAAATGAAGTTATAAATCAATTGAGTATTATTCAGGAAGCTGCTATTCAGAATGAAAATATATTTGAAAAATTAATGGATGCTGCTAAATATTGCTCATTAGGTCAGATCACTTCGGCTTTGTTTGAAGTAGGAGGACAGTACCGTAGAAATATGTAAACATTGATTGAATTACAATAAAAAAGAGCACCTATTACAGGTGCTCTTTCAGTTATAACTAACCTCGATTATTAATTAATAATTATCTTCTTAGTGGTGGATTGGCTTTCGGAAGAAAGACGTAACAGATAAAAACCTTGTGGCAGATCGTTTAAAGTGTAAACTTCCTGATTGTGCGATGGTTTTTTGATTTGCTGTACGATTTGACCATTAATATTGATCAACTGAATTTCGTCCAGTTCTTTTTCCGAATGAATGTTAATTGTATGGTTGTTTGAAGGATTCGGGTAAATAGAAAGATTGGCGATGGCTTCAAAACTATCCGTAGACAATGTAGGACCCCAGATTATTTGTACGTATTCTGGATGATCAATATATGGGTTACGGTTGTTTTGGCGGGCATAAATAGCATTGTTACGGTCAATTTCTCGTTGACTTACCGGATCTTGTGTATGCCAGGTATATAAAATTCGTAAAAATGTAGTAGTGAAAACCTGGTTGCTGGTACCGTTAAACATCGCGTATGAATAACCGGCTACTGTATTTTCATAACGAGTAGCAAAATAAAAATACATACGGGCGATATCACCTTTAAATTCATCAATTGGTTCGAATACGGTTCCGGTATATCCGGCAGCATAACCACTGTTTGAGGCCGATCCTAATTTTGATCCGTTTGTTGATGTCCAGGTTGCAGTTCCTACAACACCATGTGGCCAGTTGTCTCTTCTGTTGTTTACGTAACCGTCAGTTGGCGGAATGTGGTGCGCATCAGAATACATTGGTGTTTGAGAACCAAAAACGGATTGTGGTATAGTGTGTTCTCTGTTATAACAGGCTCCTTCACCACTATAATTACCACACTGATCGGTTTGATAGGTATAGCTATAAGCATCCGGCCCTGCCGGTTTTTCGGAATAAATATCTAAAATGGTATTGTCATTTTCATAATAGTGGTCACGGTCTGAAGTGCCGTAAGTAACCCAAAGGCCATTATATGTCCTGTCGGTATGACCTTTAATGATGTTGTATAATTGGGTTTTTAAGGTATACCCGGTACCAGTTGCCGAATTGTAATATCCGGCCGGGATCTGGCTAAATCCCAAAAATACCGACATCAATAACGCGGTAGTGTAGAGTTTTTTCATATAGGCAATATTAGGATTCAAATGTAGAATGTTTGCCGTTACAAAAAAAGAATTTTAACTATTTAAAAACTAGTAGTTTACATTTTGAATAAATTTTTTTGTTTTCGTAAGAAAATAAATAATAAACCTGTAACTTTTCGTGATAATTGTAAAATTGTGATATAAAAAAAACCTGCCGGATAGCAGGTTTTGTATAAGTGAAAAAACAACGTTTAGTTGATGATAACTTTTTTCGTCGTACTCATATTTTCAGATGATAATCGTATCAGATAAAAACCTTGCGGTAAGTTCTCCAATGTATATACTTCCTCGTTATGAGCCGGTTTTTTAATTTGTTGAATGAGCTGCCCGTTAATATTGATCAACTGTATTTCGTCCAATTCTTTTTCAGAATAAATATTGATTTTTTGATCCTGAGATGGATTCGGATACACCATTACATTAGCCAATACATCAAAACTATCCGTAGATAGCATACCTGGCCAACGATTTTCAGCAGCCGGTCCGCCCCAAATAACTGTTGCTAAATACGGATTATCGATAAACGGGTTACGATTACCTTGTCCGTACGTATTACTGGCATTACCTAAATAAGTGTTTCTGCGATCTTCATATTCTGAAACCGGATCCTCAGCATTCCATTGTAATAATAAAGCAACCATATTATTGTCTGAAGAGACAGTAGAACCGGTAGCAACATTTTTCGGCAAACAACGGGTTGGGTAGCGTAGGTACATATACATAATCATTCGGGCTACATCACCTTTCCATTCATCGCCCGGATACCATCCGCCGGATACAGATCCTGAATTACCGGAACCCGGTGCAAACTTCAAACTTCCGCGGGCACCGTTACGTTGTACATCAGAAGCACGTAAGTGGTGTGCATCAGCTCCCGGACCGGAAGTTCCTAAATCCGGAGTTCCTAACGATTTAGCAAAAGTGTGTTCGCGGTTCCATTCGCAGGTAGTACCACCTCCGTTACTGTTCTTGTTACGTCTTCTGTGGTCATTATCATCAGAAGAAGAAGAAGGACAAATGTTGTTACTGAAACCGTACAATAATAATACGTTAGTGTTAGACGCATCATTCGGATCAAGATCAATAATTTTGTCTACACTCCAAATGTCATCATAACTCAGTGTCTTAGTATGTGTGCTGGTGATTTTGGTCGCCAACGCACTTTTTAAGTTGTTGCCGGTTACAGTCCAGTTAAAACCGTTATAGTACGGTGTAGCCGGAGCACCTGCTTGTGCGAAGCCCAATAGAGGAAGAAGGGCTAACGCGAGTGAGTAAAATTTGTTCATCATTAAGTTAGTTTATCATTTTTATTGCTTTCGGTTGAAAAGCGCCATATAAAACCCGTCAAATCCGGATTCTGACGCCAGAACCTTAATGTCTTTTACAAATTCAAACTGTTTACCGGATTCGGTTTTTAGAAATTTCTGAACCTGTTCCTGATTTTCAGAAGGTAATACCGAACAAGTTGCGTAAACTAACTTTCCGCCCGGTTTAACTATTTTGGAATAGTTTTCAAGAACTTCTGCCTGAACTTTACGAATGTTGTCAATAAATTCCGGTTGCAGTTTCCATTTACTATCCGGATTTCGTTTTAAAACACCTAAGCCACTACACGGCGCATCGATCAATACGCGATCTGCTTTTTCGTGTAATTTTTTGATCACTTTAGTGCTGTCGATAATGCGGTATTCAATATTAAAAGCACCGTTTCTTTTAGCGCGAAGTTTTAATTGCTTTAGTTTACTTTCATATAAATCCATAGCAATTAACTGGCCTTTATTTTCCATTAATGAAGCCATGTGAAGTGTTTTTCCGCCGGCTCCGGCACAAGTATCAACTACACGCATTCCCGGTTTTACATCAAGGAAACGGGCTACCATTTGAGAAGAAGCGTCCTGTACCTCAAACATACCGTCTTTAAACGCTTGTGTAAGGAATACATTGGCACGTTCTTTTAAAACCAAAGCATCCGGATAATCCGAAACGAATTCTGTTTCGATATCCTGATCCATTAAAATAGCACGTAACTTTTCTTTGGTCGTTTTTAATGTGTTGACACGTAGGATTACTTTGGCCTGCTCATTTTGCGATGCAATTTCTTTTGTCCATAAAGTTTCCCCTAATTCCTGTACACCCAAATCATCCATCCAATCCGGAATAGATTCTCTGAATTTTCTGATTTTTGATAATTCGTCAAAGCGACCTTTTATTTTTCGGGCCGGTGTATTTTCAAAATATTTCCAGTCCGGCAGCGTATAGCCGCGAAGGACAGCCCAAACGGCGAAAACCCGCCATACGTTATCACGATCATAAGGTTCTTTTACCTCTGCTATTTCAGCATAAAGGCGTTTCCAACGTACGATTTCATAAATGGTTTCTGCAACAAACTTACGGTCGTGGCTTCCCCATCTTTTATCTTTTTTTAGGGCTCTTGCCACTACTTTATCGGCATATTCTCCTTCGTTGAAGATAGCCATTATCGAATCAATAACTGTAAAAACTAGGTTTCTGTGTAATCTCATTTGTGTAAAAATCAGCTTGCAAAGATAGTTAATTTATTTACTTACAAGTCTATCTGTACCTGTTAATAAATGAAGAAGGCGTTTCGCCGCATTTTTTTTTGAATAATCTCGAAAAATAAGCATAATCATCATAACCCAGCTGAGCGGCTACTTCGGCAAAATTATTTTTAAAGCGTACCAATTCCCGTTTGGCTTCCAGAAATACCCGATCGAGAATTACATCGGAAGTAGTTTTTCCAACCATTGATTGCGTAATCCGGTTTAAGTGCTTCGGACTTACATTGAGCCATTCGGCATATTGCGAAGGGGATTTTTCGGTCTTATAATGCTTTTCAATTAAACGTTCCAATTCCTGAAAACGCAGTGCATACGGGCTTTGTATTGCAGGACCGGTAGTGTTTTTGTCAATATAAAGACGTGTACTCTCAATATAAATCCGATCGATCAGATTAATGATTTTCTGTGTTTTTAAAACAGCATTGCCTTGATATTCCACTAGAATTTCATTGAAAACGGATGAAAAGTTTTCAGCATTGTCATCAAGGTATAAAAAAGGAGCATTCTGTACACTGTAAAAAAACGGATAATTATTGATTTTGACCCGATTGTAATGTAGGTCATAAAAAGTTTGTGTGTGAAAAAAGATATAACCCCGAATATCTTCTGATAATTCCCAATGATGAGTTTGTCCCGGATTTAGAAAAAAAAGACTTCCGGGTTTAACGGGATACGATGTAAAGTCGATTTCATGAATACCGGTTCCCTGCGTAAAAAGTACAGTCAGGTAAAAGTTGTGCTTGTGTGGTTTATGAATGTTTCGGTGATTGGTAATTATATGGTTTTCAATAGTGTTTGCGTAAAATTCTTTTCTGTTTTCACCGGGTTCAAATTGTTTTATGTCAAGAATAGCGGTTTTCATAAAACGAAATTAGTTTTTTAATATGTCCTAAAAGTACAAAAACTTGTGTGATTCGTCTATAGCTTCTTCGGAAATTCTTGTGAAATTTGTAGAAAAAAAGAATATGTCAGTTATAAAGAACATCGTAACGGAAAAATGTCCTAAATGTCATCAGGGACAGGTTTTTGAAAAAAAAGGAAATATTTTACTTTTTCAAATGCCGAAAATGAATACGCATTGTTCCCATTGTGGGCATAAATTTGAAAAAGAACCGGGTTATTTCTTTGGTTCTATGTTCGTAAGTTATGCTGTGGCTGTGGCCGAAATGGTTGCTTTTTTCCTAATCATCCAGTTTTTTGTGGACAGTTTTGTGACTATCGTGGTACTCATAGGATTGTTATCCATCTGTTTAAGTACATTTAACTTTAGGATGTCGAGAATGCTATGGATGTATTTACTGGATGGTAAAAATAAGCAGTTGTAACGGGAAAATGTTTTGTACATTAGCCTTTTAACGCTGTACGGATGAAAAAAAGGCTGTTTGTAGCAATTGTATGTATTTGCTTTTCCTGTAATAAACTGAAAACATCGACCGGCTCTGTTGAGAATAATCATGTTGCCGAACTTCAAACGGATTTGAAAAATCTGGTTATTGATACATTACTGACCGATAAAATCAGTATTCGGGCTATTACGATTGATAGTAATCGCGTTTGGTATGCCGGAAGTAAAGGGAAATACGGTTATGTAATGCTGGACGGTACTAAAACGTTTAGCGGTCACATTGATAAAGAAACGTTCCAACCGGAATTCAGAAGTATAGCACAAACTAAAGATTACGTTTTTATGATTAGTATTGCCAATCCGGGATTACTATATCGGATAACTAAAGACGGAAAACAGGTGCAATTAGTATATGAAGAAAAAGGGGAGAAGGTCTTTTATGACAGTATGCAGTTTTGGAATGATCAGGAAGGTATAGTTGTAGGAGATCCGACTGAAAATTGTTTCTCATTATTACTAACAAGAGACGGCGGAACCAACTGGAAAAAAATTACTTGTGATCA
Organism: Flavobacterium cerinum; assembly: GCF_024496085.1. Lineage (NCBI taxonomy): Bacteria > Pseudomonadati > Bacteroidota > Flavobacteriia > Flavobacteriales > Flavobacteriaceae > Flavobacterium > Flavobacterium cerinum. The sequence goes on from NZ_CP101751.1 coordinate 2,071,065, forward strand.
ATTACCGGAATTGAAAGAGGGCGAAGCCTTTTTTGCGGCAAGTAATACGAATATTGTAATAAAAGGAAACGAAACCTGGATGGCTTCAGGCGGAAAACATTCCCGTATTTTTTATTCACCGGATAAAGGAAATACATGGAAAGTATATACCACTCCGATTATTCAGGGAGAAGCAATGACCGGTATTTTTTCAGCTGATTTCTATGATAATGCTATCGGATTTGCCGTTGGTGGAAATTATGAAAAATCGTCCCAGAATCACGGAAATAAAATCAGAACGACTGATGGCGGACGTACATGGAATCGGGTAGCTGAAAATAAAGGATTCGGATATGGATCCTGTGTACAGTTTTTTCCGGATAGTAACGGAAAAGAGTTACTGACAGTTGGAGCAAGTGGCCTGTATTATTCGGCCGATTTCGGTGAAAACTGGAATAAAATTGCAGATTATAATGACTTGTTTACGATTCGTTTCGTCGATCGAAAAACCGTTATTGCTGCCGGAAATAATAAGATATTGCGATTCCGATTTCAATAATAAAAACGATAAATGGCTAATGCGTAAGCGTAGTTGTACGATATAAAAAATGCCCTCAATAGTGTTTACTGAGGGCATTTTTATTTGTTCCTTTTATATTATCGGCCGCGATCTTTCATTTGTCGTAAAAGCTTGCGGTTAAAATCATCTTCTGCTTTTTTGAGTTTCAATATTTTTGTCGGACTCAAAACCGTTTTAAGATCGGCAATAAACTTTAACTTCAGATTAAAAAGTTCTTCCTCGGTATTTTCCATCTGATTTAGAAAAACCAAGGCTTCTTTTTCACTCATCTTATCGATTGCGCCATCGTTCATATTACTTTGGAAAACCCGCATTTTTTTATGACGTAATTCAAACTGTCTCTCGTCGAAAGTGTTGTAAATCGGCCAGAATTTAGTAGCTTCCTCGGTAGTTAAACCTACTTCAGTAGTGATAAAAGCAACTTTTAATTGCTTGATCTGTTCTCTTTTTTCTTTAAAACCCTGTCCGAAAATTGTAGCAGACATCAGTAAAAACAGAAAAGGAAATATTCGTTTTGTAATCATAGTATTATTCATTTAAATAAAGGTCTAAATTGTTGTGATCAGACAGATAAGCTTCTACTGCATCATTATTTAAAACAATCGTTTTTTCCAATGCTTTAATATCACTTTCGTCCAGATGCTGGATAATATCATACGAGTTGACATTAGCCTGCAAATAGGTTTCAACCGTAGTATCGTCTAAACTTTTTACAGAATTTCGCTGACCGTTATAATAAATCGATAAACCGGCGACTAACAGGAATGTGGCGGCGATACTCGACATCCATACGCTGCTACGTTGCCATAACGGAATTACCCGGGCTTTTGGCTGCGGTAATTGCTCCATTATCTGGGTTTCTAACCGGTCAAAATAGTTATCCGGTGTTTTAAATCCGGATCCTATTTTCGGATCGTTCTGTAAATCAAACTTTTTCATTATTCTTATTTTTCGTTCTTCGCTAACACTTTTTGTGAGTTTTAATCGTGTTATTTCCTGTTCCTGTTATTTATTTGACAAAATTCCGCCCCAAAGGTTTAAACGGAATTTAAATATTCTTCAATTTTTTTTACGGCATGATGATAGGAGGCTTTTAATGCTCCGACTGAAGTACCCAAAATCTCCGATATATCTTCGTATTTAAGTTCTTCAAAATACTTCATCTTAAAGACCAATTGTTGCTTTTCAGGCAATATCGCTACCGCTTTTTGTAACTTTAACTGGATTTCATCACCGTCATAATTCACATCAGCTTCAAGTTTACCCACTGCTTTAGATTGTAATTCTTCACTGCTGATACCGGCTTTTCGTGCCCGTTGATTAATAAACGTAATCGCTTCGTTTGTGGCGATACGGTACATCCAGGAAAACAATTTACTTTCACCTTTAAAATTACTCAGATTGTTAAAAACCTTGATAAAGGTATTTTGAAGGACATCATCAGTATCATCATGATCGAGTACAATATTTCGGATATGACGATACAACGGCCGTTGGTATTCGGACAGCAATCTTCGAAACGCTTCATTTTGCGTTTTCGGATCGAGTAACTGACGGATAAAAATAGCTTCGTCCTGCAAAAGCGATTGTTTTTATGGGTAAGACTAAAGATAACCGAAAAAGTTTAATCGATAAAATTCTTTTTCCGCAACCCGAAACGAATAATGGAATAAAGCGTACTTTTGCAAAAACAACAACACGCTATGGTTAAAACCGTAATTTTTGATATGGACGGGGTAATTGTCGATACCGAACCGGTTCATAAATATGCTTACTACAAACACTTTTCGGAATTGGGTATCGAAGTTTCGGAAGAAATGTATGCCTCTTTCACCGGTAATTCGACCCGGAATGTTTTTCAGAAATTAAAAGAAACGTTTCATTTGTCGGATGATGTGGAAGAATTGATCCTGCGAAAACGCTTTCTTTTTAATGATGCTTTTGATACTAAGGAAGATCTGGAATTGATTGAAGGCGTAAAAAAACTGATCATTGATTTGCACGAAAACGGGATGCAACTGATTTTAGCTTCTTCGGCATCGAAAGGAACGATTGAAAGAGTGTTTAACCGATTTGAACTGAATCCGTATTTTACACATAAAGTTAGCGGCGAGGATTTCCCGAAATCAAAACCGCACCCGGCTATTTTTCTTCATGCGGCATCGTTGTCTGTTGCTCCTATCGAACATTGTATTGTAATTGAAGATAGTACCAATGGTGTGAAAGCTTCTAAAGCTGCCGGAATATTTTGTCTGGCTTATAATAGTCCGAATTCTAAATTGCAAGATCTATCGGAAGCAGATTTTGAAATAGGACATTTTGATCAGGTCAATTACGATATAGTATCACAGATAAAAAAGAAAAAATAAAAGCAGCCGTGGGTTTATCCTACGGCTTTTTTATAGGTTGTCAGACATCTTTCGCGTGCCGTTTTATGATCCACAATCGGTAACGGATAAGCAGCTGTTCCCAGTTCCGGGATCCATTTTTTGATATAGTCCAGGTTTTTGTCAAATTTTTTAATTTGCTCGGTAGGATTAAAGATTCTGAAATAAGGCGCGGCATCTACACCGGAACCGGCTGCCCATTGCCAGTTTCCAACATTGCTGGCTTGTTCATAATCGAGAAGTTTCTGCGCAAAATAAGTTTCGCCCCAACGCCAGTCAATCAATAAATGTTTACAAAGAAAACTGGCAACAATCATTCGTACCCGATTGTGCATATGTCCGGTCGCATTGAGTTCGCGCATTCCGGCATCAACAAAAGGATATCCGGTTTTACCGTCACACCATTTCTGAAACAAGGTCTCATCATTACTCCATTGGATGGCATCGTATTTTTCTTTAAAACTGCGATTGACCGTATGTGGGAAATGCCATAAAATTTGCATAAAAAATTCCCGCCAGATCAGTTCGTTCAAAAACGTTTGATTGCGAAATGTAGCAGCAAACCGAGCCATTTGTCGGATACTGACAGCACCAAAGCGAAGATGGGGTCCTAACATTGAAGTTCCTGAAATCGCCGGGAAATTCCGGGTTTCTTCATAGTGTTCGATCAGCTTATCGGAAATGTCATAAGGTTGCATCGCAATTTCAGAACGACGGAACCCGATAGTACCAAGATCCGGAAACGGATAGGAATGCGAAACCAAATTGTTTAATAAAGTTTCCGAAGGATAAAAAGGAAGGTTGGTTTTGTAAAAATGTTCTTTCCACTTTTTTGAATAAGGCGTATAGACAACATAAGGTGTGCCGTCATCTTTTACAATTTCTTTCTTCTCAAAAATCACCTGATCTTTAGCCGTTTTAAACGCAATATCGTTTTCTTTTAATAACGTATATATTGCAGTATCCCGTTTGCGTGCGGAAGGTTCATAATCATGATTGGTATAAACGGTTCGGATCTGATTTTCCGTGATCAGTTTTCGGAATATACTAACCGGTTCCCCATAAAAAACAGCAAGTGATTTCCCTTTTCCGGATAATTGTTGCTGTATTTTTGTCAGCAATTCATAAATAAAGGACACGCGCGCGTCATCGGCCGGTAATTGAGAAAGAATGTCAGTATCAAAAATAAATATGGGAAGTACCGGATTCTCACTGTTCAAAGCGTGAAAAAGACCAATATTGTCCGTGAGGCGTAAATCACGTCGAAACCAGAAAATGTTGATGGTTTGTTGCATGTTGTGTTTTTGCATTAGTTTATTCCGGATATCGGCCGAATAGTTGTTCCAGTTTTTTCTTTCGGAAATCGAAAATAGCATTTAGTTTCGGGCGTACCAAAAACGGATGAAAGAGATTCCCGATAAAACCGAAAGGAACCTTATAATGAATAAGGTCTTCCATTTCGATACCGCCTTCGATTTCACGGAAAAAATGTTTGTGATGCCAAAATTGATACGGACCGAATCGCTGTTCATCCACAAAATAAGCATTTGTTTCCATATGGGTGATTTCAGTTACCCATTGCATCGTTATACCGCGAAACGGACTGATTTTATAATGGATAATTTGTCCGGAAAACATCATACGGTCATCTCCGGATAAAGTTCTGAATTTCATATCGTCCGGTGTAATCGTATTCAGATTCGACGGATCGGAAAAAAAAGCCCAGGCTTCTGCTATAGAAATCGGGAGTTTTTGACGGGTATGTAAAGTATAAAGGCTCATGTTTACAACAAAATTACAAATGTTTGCTTTGATGCCGGATACAATCCGCAACGGTTTTTTCTTTTACATTAAAATTAACATTTTAAGTGCCTTTTTTTAGTATTTTCGTCTGAAAATAAACAAAATAATTATGAAGAGAATTATTATAACTGCGGCTTTTTTTATAGCAACTTTAGCTATTGAGGCTCAGGTAAAAACACCACAAGCCAGTCCTAAAGCAGAAATAGAGCAGGTAGTGGGATTAACGCAGGTAGAATTGGATTATTCGCGTCCGACAGCTAAAGGGCGTGGTGTATTCGGAGAATTGGTTCCTTACGGAAAAGTATGGAGAACCGGTGCGAATGCTAATACAACCGTTTCATTTAGCGATGATGTTGTTATTGACGGTAAAACGTTGAAAAAAGGAAAATATGCATTATATACGTTACCGAAAGCAGATTCATGGGACGTTATTTTCTATACGGAAACGAATAACTGGGGAACACCTCAGAAATGGGATGATTCAAAAGTTGCGTTACGTACAACTGTAAAACCGGAAACTTTAGGAAGAAAAGTAGAAACGTTTACAATTACGGTTAACAATATTGATAATGATTTCGGAAGCCTTGAAATTTCATGGGAGAAAACATTAATCGCAGTTAAATTCGGAGTGCCTACTCAGAAAGCAGCGATGAAAAGTATCGAAGATGCATTGGCCGGACCAAAAGCGGATGATTATTTCTCAGCTGCACAATATTACTATCAGTCAGGTGCTGATATGAATAAAGCATTAGACTGGGTAAATAAAGCTATCGGTGGAAAACCGGAAGCACCTTTCTGGTATTTACGTTTAAAATCGTTAATTCAGGCAAAACTGGGTGATAAAAAAGGAGCTATCGAAACAGCTAAATTATCACAGGCAGGTGCTGAAAAAGAGAATAATGCTGACTATGTGAAAATGAATAAAGATTCAATTTTAGAATGGTCTAAAAAATAATACCGCTTTTAGCGAACGGAAGCCGACTTTTAAGTCGGCTTTTTTTATGACTTTTTTAGTTGATCAAGACTCTTGATATAGGTTTTAATCAACGCCAGCCCATTGGGATCGGTGATGGTAGTGCCAAGCTTAGGCATATGTAATTCACCCGAAGTTTCCATACGGAATAGAATGTTTAATCGTTGACGGGCAATACCTGTTTTTTTATATGGGATTTCATAGGCTAAATACAAATTTTTAAAACCTGCCATTCCGGATGGATTATGACAATGGGCACAATTAATGTCCATATAAGCCCGCGCTCGTTTTTCTAAAGATTCCGTCGGATCATTATAATCCGGTAGTTTAGTATTGATGCTTTGCTTTGTGATACGTTGTTTACGGTGCAGATAATCCAATTGCGAAACCGTTTCGCCGTTTCGGATAACCATTCTGTTCAGATTACGAATCTTGGGTCCGATGGGTTGTAGCGTTCCGTTGTGCCGATGACAAGCTGTACATTCCGCTTCTGAAGGAATAGTATAGTGTATCGTTGCTTTATTTTTTCGTTTTACAGCTACGGTTGCGCCCTTTGAGATTAAGTAGGCTTCTGTTTGTGTAGCATTCCATTGATAGGTAGCCGCATTCCATTGCTCATTTTTTAAATACAATACCCGGGTTTCTATAATTTGTCCTTCGTAGTAAAAAGTTTTGGCTAGTAAAGATTCTTCCGGAAATTGAGGCAGTCCGCCATCAACGTTTTTGAGTTTGGTGCCTTTCGGTAGTCTTAAAAGACGTTGTTTTTCAGCATGATCGGTAAATAGCGTACTGTTTAATTCCAGTTGCTCAATACTATCATTAGGAATCAGATCTTGTAACGAACCTTTAAACAATCGTAATTCGGATAAACGATTCGGAAATTGATAATTGTTAGTTATCGGGCGATGGTATTGCCTACCCAAATAGGCTATTCCTATTGCTATAAGAAGCAGACCAATTACAATCGGTTTGGATGATCGCATTCGGATTAAAGTTTTAGAAAGGACGTAGTAACGGACGGGAAGCCAACGGTGAAAAAGGCCATGGAATGGCAATAAAAATCAGTACTAATCCCAGTGTAAACCAGGTCAACATCGTTCTGTATTTTTGAGTGTCGTCGGTTTGTCGCTTTGCTTTCGCGGAACCGATCGAAATAAAAAGAATCGCTATAAACATCAGTATGATATGAATGACCCCGAAAAATAAGGCTTCCGTATTCAAATTTCCGGATTTATAAGTATCATAAAAGTACGATACAAACGGACTCTGCGTATACAACAGCATTCCGATTACTAGCTGAATATGCGATATCGTAGCTGTCCAATGGCGTAAGTGATTCACGCTTTTACTAAACGCCGACTTTTTTATATATCCGAAAGCAGCTACGCCTATGGCTAGTAAGAGTGAAAGCAATACGAACCATCGAAATAAAGAATGAAGTGATAAAAGTATAGGATACATACTGTTTTATTTTGTCTGACAAAGGTATCTAAAAAAACATACTAATTAGTATGTTTTTTTGATTTAAATACAGAAATGAAAGAAAATACGTTCTTGATCATATAAAACGATACGAGTAGAGTATCTTTAAAAAATTAATTTTAGAAGATGAAAAAAACGTTATTCTCCTGTTTATGTCTGTTTATGCTTTCAGAATCGTATGCACAGAAAGCTAAGAATGATATTATTACAACAGATATTGATCATTTTTGGGAAGCGTATGATGCTATACTGGCAACAAAAGATAGTGCCCGCCAATATGAATTACTGCAAAAATTATATTTAGATAAAGGAACGGATGGATTAAAGTACATCCGGCAACGACGACGTTATACGGCTAAAGATTATATAGATGCCATTAATAAATATCCGGCGTTCTGGAAATCAATCCGAAAAAATACCAATAGCGTTGCTAAACTTAGTCCGAAAATATTAAAGGATATTGCACGCTTAAAAGAAGCTTATCCGGAATTGCAACCGTCTCCGATTTATTTTACGGTAGGGGCGTTTCGAACGAACGGTACGATTTCTAATCACAATGTATTGATCGGAAGTGAAATGGCTCTGGCGGATAAAAGTGTCAATGCAACGGAACTTCCGGAACATTTACAGGCATTTTATACGACCTTAAATCCGATAGATGATATTGCGCTTTTGTGTACACATGAATATGTACATACACAACAAAAAGAAATGACCGATAAGTTATTGTATTATTGTTTGTATGAAGGAGTCGCAGAATTTGTATCCACTAAAGTTACCGGAAAACCGTCTTACACGCCGGCAATTGAATTTGGAAAAAAGAACGAAGCACGTGTTAAAGCTCGTTTCGAAAAAGACATGTATCAAATTGACAATGCGTATAACTGGCTTTGGGGAACAAATCGGAATGAATTAAAAGAACGGGATCTGGGCTACTATATCGGATACTCGATTTGTGAAAACTATTACAATCAGGCAAAAGATAAGAAAAAGGCAATCAAAGAGATGATCGAACTGGATTATAACAATGAAGCGCAAATGGATGCCTTTGTAGATCAAACCGGATTCTTTTCCCGTACTGTAAAACAGATCAGTGAAGATTATGAGAAAATGAGGCCAACGGTTACTGAAGTAAAACCTGCTGCTAGCGGAAAAGATCTTATTCCGGCCGGTCGGATCACTGTTACATTGACATTCTCTGAAGAAATGGATAAAAATTTCAGAGGATTTGATTTCGGACCACTTGGAAAAGAGCATGTTTTGTTAGTCGATAAAATAATCGGTTTTTCAGAAGACGGGCTTTCCTTTAGCTTTGAAACCAAACTCGAACCCGGTAAGCAGTATCAGTCTACGGCAACCGCAAGATTTCGAAATAAAGACGGCATTATGATGCGTCCTTTCCTGATTGATCTTACAACAGCAAAATAATTATAAAAAATTGTCCTTTTTCTAAAAGTTCAATTGTCATACATACGGATAACAATAATTTAAAAACGAATGTTATGAAAGAATTTTTAATGCTGATCCGCGAAAGTGTGGATTACGGAAATTTTTCTGCTGAGGAAATGCAGGAAGATATTGAAAAACATATGGAATGGGTGGCTTCGTTAGCCGATAAAGGACACTTTAAAGAGGGAAATCCGCTTGAAGCTGAAGGATGCTGTATTCGCGGAAAAGAACGGATCATCACAGACGGGCCTTATATTGAAACAAAAGAATGCATCAGCGGATTTTATTTTCTACTGGCGCATTCACTGGAAGAAGCACGGGAAATCGCAAAAGGATGTCCGTCATTAGAACTCGGAGCAATGGTGGAAATCCGACCGGTTATGGCTACTGATGATGAAGCATTCGGAGGATAAACAACCGATTAATCACTTAACGGCACATCTTTTCCGTGAAAATGCGGGAAAGATGACAGCCGTATTGTCCCGATGGTATGGAATTGAAAACCTGGATTGTATTACCGATGCGATACAGGATACTTTTGAATCGGCTATTTTAAAATGGCGGTATTCCGGAGTGCCGGATAATCCTGCTGCCTGGCTCATGAGGGTCGCCCGCAATACGACCATTAACCAACTGAAACGGAACCGCAAAACGACTTCGTTAACCGAAATTGATAATATCAAAAAAACAGAACCGGATGTTGTTTTTTCAGATCATGAAATAACAGATAGTCAGTTTTGTTTGTTACTGGCTTGTTGTCGGTTGGAATTGTCTGTTCAAAAGCGAATTATCATTACGTTACATATTCTTTGTGGTTTCGGAACCAAAGAAATTGCAAATGCCTTATTGATGTCGGATGATGCCATTAAAAAAGCGTTATACCGCGCTAAAGCGGATCTGAAAAATAAACAGCAATTATTTGTAAATCCGGGGCAACAGGATATACAGACTCATATCACGTTACTACATACCTTGTTGTATCTTTTGTTTAACGAAGGATATAAAGTAACAAACGGAAAAACAGGAATTAATACCGATTTGTGTTATGAAGCGATTCGGCTGCTAAAAATGGTTCGGGAATATGATCCGACGCATACAGAAACAAACGGACTGCTGGCGTTGTTGTTTTTTACAATTGCCCGATTTCCGGCGCGTATGACTACAACCGGCGAATGGCTTACGTTGGCGGAGCAGGACCGAAACTTATGGAATGATAAATTGATAGCGGAAGGCTTTTATTATTTAAATCACGCTCGTCCGGAAAAGGAGTTAAATGCCTATTACCTGGAAGCTTTGATCGCTTCGTTACATTGTACTGCTCCGAATTTTGATCAAACCAACTGGACACAAATTGTTTATCTGTATCGTCAGTTGGAAGTACTACAGCCCGATTCCGTCTTGTTACGCCTTAATCGGATCGTCGCTGAAATGCATGTTGAGATGAACTTTGAATTATTGGAAGCAATAGACCGGTTGGAAACGTTACTAACCAACGAAGATCGTTTTGTATTCCTGACGGCTAAAGCTTACGGCTATAAAAAACTGGACGATACCATAATGGCGGCCAATTGGTATCGTGAAGCATTGTCTTATGCCAAAACGGAAATAGATAGGACCTTTATACTGAAAAAGTTGGCTTCAGATCAGTAAGGTAATTTTTTAATTCTTCCAGATAAAGTGCATAGCAGGAAATTCCTTCCAGTTTACCGATATTACGGATTCCGCCGTAACCGGTCATTATAAACAATGCGATTTGCTGCGGATTGCGATCAGGACGAATTGTCTGCTGTTGTTGCTCCGATACAAGACAATCGGTAATAGCAGTTCTCCAGTCGGTCATTAAAACTGAAAGTGCTTTTCGAAATGTTTCGTTTAAAGGCGCCATTTCTTCAATCAGATTAAATGCCGGACAGCCATAACGCACATCAAAGAAATCGGTGTCATGTAACAAATCACACATCATATTGTAAATTGCTTCCAACGGTTTTTCAGTTTGTTGTAAAGGACGTAGCATCACTTCATACATATTGGGGCGCATATACTCATTGATTAACGCGACAGCCATCTCATCTTTATTTTTAAAATGATAATAAAAGGCACCTTTCGTTACCTGAGTAGTCGCAATAATGTCATCAATACTCGTTGCCTGATACCCTTTTCTGTAAATCAGTTCAAAGGATTTTTGGAGAATGGACATACGGGTTTGGGCTGCTTTCGACATAGATAGACGGATCTGATAAGCGAATGTACTATAAAAATAAGAATGTGCCAATATCATTATCGCCAGAATGCCTTAACGCGCAGGTCTTCCGGATTCCAATTCTTTTCATTTCTGAAATAGTATTTGATTAGTTGACATACTTCCGGTGCACCGGTTATATAGGCCAATCGCTTTTCGTTGAAATCAGGAAGTAGTAAAGCCATTTTAGAGGTTATAGCTTCCGGATCAAAAGGAGAAAAAATATGATAATCAAAAGGGAAACTCCCGTCAATATCAGGAAAAATATCCCGCTGGTGTGGTGCATAGATAAAACTAAAAACAGTTTTACCCACCGGTAAATTACGGTTGATTTCATATAGATGCGAAAGTGCTGTTATATCACCGATCATGACATAATTATCGGCACTTTCATCGATAAGAAGTTTTCCCCGTGGTGTTTTAAAATAAACCGTATCTCCGGCTTCCAGTGTGTGAACCCAATGCGCTCCTTTACCGTTTGAAAAAGTGCAAATGGCTACATCAATACTATTTTGAACCGGTTCGTAATTCCAGATACTGTATTTACGGTGTTCTATATGTTGATCATCTATAAAAAGTTCAATTGTAAAGCCCGGAATGTATTCCATTTCAGCGAAATAAGGACTTGTTATTTTAAGATGAAAAGTATGTCGGGTTATCCGTTGTATACTTTTAATAAACCCTTTACAGGGTACTTCTGAGCTGTTTTTCTCGTTTGCCATACTAATGTTTTTAATAAGGCAAATTTGCAATATGGTCTCCGGCTAAACATTGACCTGAATCAAAAACGATTATATTTTGGATTTTAAACGACTTAACGTTTCCTGTGAAATGTTGAGGTAGGAGGCCACCATTTTATTGGATAAACGATTAACCAATTTCGGATTGATAGCCAGTAGCTCGCGGTACCGTTCTCCGGCATCCATTGTGATAAACGACATAAGGCGGTTGGTATTGTTCACATAAGCCATTTCGAGATAATGCCGGTAAAATTTTTCCCAAACCGGAATTTCTTCCAGTAAAGTATAAAAATCCTGTTGTGTGATATAGAGCAATTCGGTCTGTTCCAATGCCTGAATATATTCCAAAGAGGGTTTGTTTGTAATAAAACTAACCAAAGCAGTTGCAAAATTATTTTCAAAAGCAAGATAACGGGTAGCATCCTGACCATCTTCATTGATAAAAAAGATGCGTAAACAACCTTGGCCAACGAAAAACATCCGTTGGCTGGTTTGTCCGTTTGTAACCAGAAGTTCGTTTTTTTTTGGTTTTAACGGTTTAAAAAACGATAAAATGGTTGTAAGTTCGGTATCGGTAACAGCAATTTCTTTTGAAATATAATCCGCTAATTGTGAATACATCTTTATTTAATAGTCGGTTACAAATTTACGGTAATAGTAGATATCTTCGATCGATAGGACAATCAATTGCTGTTCGAGGGCAAAATCAATAATCTCCGGTAAGCGCGAAACCGTTCCGTCCGGATTGGTCAGTTCGCACAAAACCGCTTCCGGACGCAAGCCGGATAATTTCATTAAATCGATACTGCCTTCGGTATGGCCGTTTCTTCCGAGAACACCTGAATCATTGGCTCTTAACGGAAAAATATGCCCCGGACGAGCCAGATCTGTCGGTAACGCTTTCGGGTTACTGGCTGTACGAATTGTTTGTATACGATCGGAGGCAGAGATACCTGTTGTAATTCCTTTTTTAGCTTCTATTGTTATCGTAAACGGTGTTTGGTATTTACTGGAATTAGCGGTTACCATATAGGGTAATTCCAGAGCGTCTGCTTTTTCGTTGGTCAGGCATAAACAAACGATTCCGCTACAGGAACGAAGCATTAATGCCATATCGCAAACAGTCATATGCTGTGCCGGAAAGATAAGATCCCCTTCGTTTTCACGATTCTCATTGTCAATCAGTAAAATACCTTTTCCGTTTTGTAAAGCATTGATAGCATTTTCCACGCGAACTTTACTTGTTGTGCCAAACGGATGCAATGCGGTAAGTGTAGCGGTCGTCATTATTTTTCGGTAAATTTTTCCGCCAATTTTCGGGCTTTCGGTATAATAATAAAGGCAGCGAGATAGGCAACCGGAAGCATTACGCTCCAGGCTTTTAAAAATTTAAAAAACCAATCTTCTCCAAAACCATAGTTGCGAATCAATCCTACAAACGCCATAATAAGTGTCATCGGAATGACCACAAAAAGGGTGTTGATGTACTTAAAATACTCTTTTTTCATTTTATTTTTTTTTAAAATTATTATGGCACAAAATTGAAACAAGCGGATGTTTAAAACATTGACATGAATCAAAAAACGAACAAGAGAAAAGAAATACACAAAAGGGTATCGGCATTTTGTTTTTTTATGGAAATCCGTACTATTTATAGTATATTGTGATATACTATTGTAGATGTTTACTAGTTTAACTTAAAGCCAATAAAAAATGGGAAAATTTGTAATTACAAAAAGAAAAAATGACGAATTTCAATTTGATTTAAAAGCCGGAAACGGACAGACAATTCTAACCAGCGAAGGTTATACTGCTAAAGCGGGTTGTACAAATGGTATCGAATCCGTACGGAAAAATGCGCAACTGGATGAACGTTTCGAACGTAAAACGTCATCTAACGGGAAACCGTTTTTTAATCTGAAGGCGTCCAACGGGCAAATTATCGGAACAAGCGAAATGTATGAATCCGTAGCAGCACGTGATAACGGAATTGAATCCGTAAAAAAGAATGCTCCGGATGCAACTGTAGAAGATTTATCGTAATGAAGAGTATAAAACCGTCTGTTTCAGGACGGTTTTTTTATAGTATTCCAAACGGTAGCGTTAATCCGGAAAATCTGTACCGGCATTTCCATAAACTCAGTAGTTTTATCTATTTGCATCCCATTTTGAAAGGCCACTTTTTGAGAATCGGTATTGTGAATATTGATAATCGAAATAACGCTTCCTGCTTGTTCTTTTTCAAAAGCAAAATCCCTGCATTTTTGAGCCGCTTCCGATGCATAGCCTTTCCCCCGATGTTCCGGTAAAATGGAATACGTTACTTCTAATTCCAGGATACCGTCAATATTACGAACAATAAGTCCGCTTTGACCGACTATAATTCCGGTCGCTTTTTCCGTTACAATATAAGCACCGCCGAGATTGTTTTTATAGCGCTCGAAAGTAAGATTCAGCCAATAGCGGCATCGTTCTTCCGCAGTAGCAATAGCCGTCATTCCCAGATTTTGGATGACAGTTTCATCACTGTAAAACGGCAACCACATTTCAAAATCATCTTCTGTTACTTTCCGAAAGGATAAACGCTCGGTGGTGGCGCCTTCTAAGTTATGTCGCATGTTTAAGTGTCGTATTTGTTTCGTTGTCCTGCTAATTTTTGAAGTAACTAAAATAGGAAAAAAGGCAGTCAGGTCGTTAGGAACTCTTCCTTAATATTTAATATGTATATTTTTAAATTATTATTTTGTAGTTATAAATTATTGTTTTACGATAATTAATTATATATTTGCGTAAAATAATTTAAGATGAAAAAAGTGCGCTTACTCGCTACGACCTTGTTTTATATAACACGGACAGCAGCAATTCCTTATTTGCTTACCGCATTGTATTGTGTGATCTGTTTTGTATTAGGTACGGTACAATACACCGAAGGCGGGGAACGTTTTATTATTCATTATCCTTTTACTCAAAAACGATATTTGTTGGGAGATAGTACGGAATTTTACTATATCTTCGAAATGATTGCCTTTATAGGACTCTATGGCGTATTTTTCTGGTTGCTCGGGACTGTTTTTGATGCCTTTCGTCAACCCAGGCTTTTTACGGAAAAGAATGTCGGCCGACTCAAACTTTTTTATACGCTGAATTTTATTGTTCCGTTACCGTTTTTGATCGGACATCTATGGTATTCCTATGAAGTAAGCCTATTGATCAGTTTAACCTTTTTACATTTTGTAATCGGTATTTTTGCCTATTTTATGGCTGCCATTTTCGAACAAGGACTTAACTTGCAAGCCGAACAGGACTTATATATATAACCATGCCTATTATTGTAAATATCGATGTGATGCTTGCCAAACGAAAAATGCAAAGCAAAGAATTAGCTGAAATCTTAGGGATTACACAAGCTAATTTATCCATTTTAAAAACAGGAAAGGCAAAAGGATTCCGCTTTGAAACGCTGGAAGCCATCTGTAAAGCTTTAGATTGTCAGCCGGGCGATATACTGGAATACAGGGAAGCATAACATCATCTTAACAGCTCTTTTAAAAAAAAATACACCTATACAGGTGCCGGGCTTTTATTGCCCGAATTTTTTCAATAATCATCAATCAAATTCAATCAAAATGAACAGTTTACAAATCAACAAGCTTAGTAAGCGCTACAGTAACGGTACGCAAGCTATGCAGGAAATTTCGCTTCAGATCGGAAATGGAATTTTCGGACTTTTAGGTCCCAACGGAGCCGGAAAATCGACTTTAATGAAAACGATAGCCGGATTACAACAACCCGATAGCGGTTCGCTGCTTTTTAACGGAACCGATATTGTCGCTGATCCGTTTTATATTAAAAAACAATTGGGCTATTTGCCACAGGATTTTGGGGTTTATCCGAAAATCAGCGCCTATGATTTATTGGATCATCTTGCGGTTTTAAAAGGAGTAGAAAATAAGAAAGAACGGAAGGAACAAATCCTGGCTTTATTGGAAAAAACGAATCTGTTAGCCTATAAAAATAAAGCGGTTAGTTCTTTTTCCGGCGGTATGCGGCAACGATTTGGCGTGGCACAGGCTTTATTAGGAGCTCCCAAAATTATAATTGTTGATGAACCTACGGCCGGTCTGGATCCGGAAGAACGAAATCGTTTTAATACATTGCTAAGTGAAATAGGCGAGCAGGTTATTGTGATTTTATCTACCCATCTTGTGGAAGATGTACGGAATCTTTGTACGCAAATGGCCATTATTCAGGAAGGAAGTGTAAAAGCGTACGGCGAACCGATAACGTTTATCCGACAACTGGACGGATGTATCTGGCATAAAAGGATAGACAAAAAGGAACTTGATTTTTTCCGGGAAAAATACCACGTTATTTCGGTACAGTTATTTGCCGGGCAACAATCGGTAACAATCTTTTCAGAAACCGATCCGGGCGAAGGATTTTCAATGAAATCGCAGGATTTGGAGGACGTTTACTTTTATCAACTTTCTAAAAAAGGGTGATATGATAACCGAAATTTTGAAATTTGACTGGAATTTTTTCGCTAAGAAAAGATCCTTTCCGGTAATGCTGTTGTTTTTTCTGAGCTTTGGTATTTTTACTACCGTTGCAGCGAATTTTCCGTTTCCTGAAACGTATCGGAATGCGCCTTATACAATTACGTATATCATAGGAGTAATGTCATTGATCAATATTTTTACGGTGACGCTTTTGGCTGCTCAGGGTTTATTACGGGAAAGCGATACCCGATTTGACAGTATTTTGTATGCTACACCAATCCGAAAACGCAATTATCTCGGAAGTCGTTTTATAACCATTTTTCTGATAACGGTGCTGACTTTCGGATTGTATGGTATCGGATTATTTTTGGGACATCAATTATTTCGCGAACATCCCGGAGATTATACAAACACCGGAATCGGAACCTATTTATATGCATTTTCGGTTCTGGCATTACCCAATATTCTTTTTTGCACGGGGATAATTTGCAGTATCGGAGTACTGACCCGAAATAAGATTGCCATTTATATTTCGGGACTGTTTATCTATTTTTTGTATTGGGGAATTGCGATGTTTGCTAACTCACCTTTGTTAGCGAATGCATCACCGGTTTCAGACAAAACAATGCAGTTGATGGCTCGGATCGATCCGTTCGGATTATCAGCTTTCTTTGAACAAACCCGATATTGGTCGGCTTTAGAAAGAAATAATGAAGTGATCGCATTACAGGGTGATTTTCTGTTTAATCGGTTGTTGTTCATTGCAATCGCTTTCGGATTGGTTGGTTTGGCTTATAAACGTTTTACATTAAGTGTAGGAAAACAAAAAACAGAAAAGCAGAAAAGGGACAAAGAGATCGGAATCGTTTTTAACTATCAGCCGATAAAGACGAAAGTTAAAGGTTACAGTTATGATTTCAGAGCGTGGTTTAGTTTTGTAAAAACCGATGTAAAAGCAGTATTCAAAACCGTTCCGATATGGATTATGTTATTAGGTTGGGTGTTTTTCCTGGCTATGGAAATTGCCGGAAATATTAATGCAGGAGTCCGTTTACCGGAACGTTTTGCAACAACGGCATTGATGATAGGCGATATATTAAAACTATTTCCGATAATTGGTTTGCTGATTGTATTGTTTTACGGCAGTGAGATTTATTGGCGTAGTCACAGTAGCCGTTTTGATGCTCTGGAAAAAACAACACCGGTATCTGGAGGCGTTGTGCTACTGGCAAAAGTAACCGTTCTTTCACTTGTTCCGATTATTTTGATTGCCGCCAGTATAGTAACCGGATTGGTATTTCAGTGGGTATATAATGATGCAATAGTTGACTGGGGATTGTATTTGTCGCTTTTCTATCTGATCGGCTTACCGTTGATGTTAAGCGCAGCTTTTGTCATCGGTATTCAATCGGTAAGTCCGAATCGATATATCGGATTGATTATTTCGTCGGTTTTACTATTGCTAACAAATACTTCTTTGGGCGGTATGTTTGGGATGACCCATCCGCTGTGGCGTTTTGCTAATGCTTATCAGGGAAATTATAGTGAAATGACTGGTTTTGATATTTTTATAACAGCCTTTCATATAAAAATGATTTTTTGGACGAGTGTTACGACGGTATTTCTGATTGGAATAACAACCCGTGGGAAGCATTTTAGAAAAATACACTACCTTTTATTACTAATAAGTTTGACAGTAGCCGGATGGTCGGGAATTCAGATAGTCACAAAAACAACAATATCGAAGAAAAACGAACGAAACGATTGGAAGCAGGAATATGAAGTACGATATAAAAAGTACGAATCCTTACCACAGCCAATTATAACCGATGTAAAAACCGATGTAGCCTTATTTCCGGAAAAGAATGCCTATACCGTTACCGGTATTTATACTTTGATCAATAAAAATACTACGGCGATTGATTCGGTTTTGGTTTATGCTGATAAAGATTTCGAATGGTCCGGGATCACAATTTCAGGAGCGAAATTAGTAACAAAAGATACAGCTTACGGTCATTATTGGTATCGTTTTGCATCGCCGCTACAACCGGGACAAACCACCCGGATGCATTTTCATTTTAGTTATTCCGCTTCAGCGTTTAACGATTTTATCCGTTTTAATACAATAGTACAGAACGGAACGTTTATTCGCATCAGTAATTTTTATCCGGGATTCGGTTATCGGTCGGATAATGAAATTGAGGATCATAAAGAACGTAAAAAACGAGGATTAGAGCCTAGTACTCTTGTAATTCCTTTAGAGCGTAAAACCGATAACGTGGAGACTTTTATCAATCTGGATATGACTATTGCAACAGCATCGGATCAAACAGCTATCGGATTAGGAACACTGAAAAAGAAATGGAAGCAGGATAACCGACAGTATTTTCATTATAGTACGGAATCTCCGATACCGTTCCGTTTTGTTGTGACATCGGCTCGATATGCCGTAAAAAAACTAAAATACCGCGATATTGCTTTGGAAGTCTACTACCATCCGGAACACGATCAAAATATTGATCATTTAATTAAAAATGCAAAATATACCTTAGATTATTGTGAAGAAAATTTTAGTCGGTATCCGTATAAAATACTGCGTTTTGCTGAGATTTCATCCTTTACAAAAGGGTTTGCCGGCACTGCTTATCCAACCGGATTTTTTATTAATGAAACATTTGGCTTCCGAAATAAAGCCGAACAGAACCCGGAAAAAGACATCATTAATGAAATGGTTAGTCACGAATTAGCGCATACCTGGTGGGGAAATGCAATGATCAATCCGGATTATCGGGAAGGAAGTAAATTGCTGACCGAAACGTTGGCGATGTATACTGAACTAATGGTTTATAAGAAGACTTATGGTTCGAAAAATCTGCGGTCGCGGGTTGCAGTACATCGGGATCTGTATTTTTCCGGACGTTCGTTTACAACCGAAGAACCGTTGTATCGTTCCTATCCGGATAAATCATTTTTGTGTTACGACAAAGGAATGGTGGTGATGTATCAGTTGGAAAAGCGAATCGGAGAACAGCAGCTCAATAAAGCACTTCGTTCTCTTTTAAACCGATATGCTTATCCGAAACAACCGCCAACCGCCAATGATTTATTACAGGAATTTTATAGGGTAAGTCCACCTGAGATCCATTCTAAAATAGATGAATGGTTTAAAACGATTACGACTTATGATCTTGCATTGGAAGAAGTAAGCTGTACAAAAGACAAAAACGGAACGTATGATGTCAAAGTAAAGATAGCAGCAACGCAATATAAGGAAGATGGGAACGGTAACCGGAAAGAGCAGAACTTTACCGAGCCGATAGAAATCGAAATCAGTTATCAGGACGGAACTTCACAGCTATTGGTGATACCTAAAGAACAATTCGGATTATGGCAATTCAAATTAAAGCAAAAACCGGTTGCGATTACGCTAGACCCGAATCTGTTGTTTTTGGAGATGAATACCGAAGACAATCATAAAACATTGTAAAAAGAAAAAGGATGGTATTGAACTGCCCCCAAATAGTGTCTAAACTTTTGGGCGCACTCTAATTTAGCCATCCTTTTTTTATACATTCTTTCGATTACTCGTTTTTTAAAGAAGCCATATCAATAACAAAACGATAACGAACATCGCTTTTCAGCATACGCTCATACGCTTCATTAATGTCTTGCATCTTAATAATTTCAATATCGGAAGTAATATTGTGCTTTCCGCAGAAATCCAATAATTCCTGAGTTTCCGCAATACCGCCAATAACCGAACCGGCAACTGATTTTCGACCCATAATCATCGGAACAGTATTTAACATCGGCTCCAGATTCCCCAGATAACCGACTAAAACGATTGTTCCGTTAATATTTAAGGTTGGAATATAATGATTAACATCATGTACATAAGGAACAGTATCAATGATCAAATCAAATTTACCTTTAACCGTTGCCATTTGCGTAGCATCAGTAGAGATGATCACTTCATCTGCGCCTAAATCAAATGCATCTTGTTCTTTTTTCGGAGATCGGGAAAATAAGGTTACATGTGCACCTAATCCTTTAGCCAGTTTGATCGCCATATGACCTAATCCGCCTAAACCGACAACAGCTACTTTACTGTTTTGATTTACTTTCCAGTGACGTAAAGGTGACCAGGTTGTAATACCGGCACAAAGTAGCGGAGCAGTAGCCGCCAGATCCAGATTTTCCGGTACTTTTAGTACGAAATGTTCATCTACAACAACTTTTTCAGAATAACCGCCATAGGTGCGTAGTCCTAAATGTTTGTCCGGACTGTTATACGTTCCCGTGAATCCCGGAATACAATATTGTTCCAGATCGTGTTTACAGTGATCACACTCCCGACAGGAATCAACAAGACATCCCACTGCAGCCAGATCGCCGACTTTAAATTTGGTAACACCGCTACCCACTTTCGTGATTTTACCCACAATCTCATGTCCGGGAATAGCCGGATAAACAGTTCCGCCCCAATCGTTACGTGCCGTGTGAAGATCAGAATGGCAAACCCCGCAATACAGGATGTCAATTTCGACATCTTTCTCAGTAGCTTCCCTGCGCGGAATGGTTAACAGCTCCAAATCAGCATCAATTGCCTGGGTGCCGTATGCTTTTACATTAAATTTTTCCATAGTAGCTTTTAGTTTTATATGATTTGTATTGTTCAATTTGCAAACAGGGCTGCTGCATAACACTGAAAGACAGAAGAACCCTGCAAAATTCCAATCTATTTTTTAAACGGGGCGTATACGGATTACGGTATTACTTACCAATTTCACTGATTGTAATAATCGGATGATTGTTACAATAAAATTATGCAATAACTTTGATTCCTGAAATAAAATCAGAATGGAAAATATCGTACGATTTGATACAGTAAGTGAATATAATAGTTATTACAACAGTGATACACAGCATCCTTTGGTGAGTGTGATCGATTTATCGAAATCGGACAGAAAGATTAATGTTCGGATGAATTTCGGATTTTATACCGTTTTTCTGAAAGATGTTAAATGCGGAAATCTCCGTTATGGCTGTAATTATTATGATTATCAGGAGGGAACATTGGTTTTTCTAGGTCCCGGACAGGTGATGGGGATTGAAGATAACGGACAGCTATATCAGCCACAGGGATATGCCTTGGTTTTTCATCCGGATCTGATTCGCGGAACAGCACTCGGACGTTTTATTGATGATTATACGTTCTTCTCGTATGATGTGCATGAAGCACTCCATTTATCTGAAAATGAACGAAAGATTATTATTGATTGTCTTTTAAAAATCAAACAGGAGCTTGATCAACCTATAGATAAGTATAGTAAAAAACTGATTGTTAATAATATTGAATTGTTTTTAAACTATTGTGTTCGTTTTTACGACAGGCAGTTTGTGACGCGGGATACGGCTCATAAAGGTATTCTGGAACGATTTGAAACCGTACTGAACAACTATTTTCAATCGGATAAGCCGCAAACAATGGGACTTCCTTCAGTCGGTTTTTGTGCCGAAGCGTTATTTTTATCGGCTAATTATTTCGGCGATCTTATTAAAAAAGAAACCGGAAAATCGGCTCAGGAATATATACAATCAAAGGTGATCAATACGGCAAAGGAAAAAATGTTTGACCGTCATAAATCGGTAAGTGAAATTGCATATGAATTAGGATTTAAATATCCGCAGCATTTTAGCCGGTCTTTTAAACAACATGTAGGAGTATCTCCCAATGAATATCGTATTCAGAGTCATTCTTAAATAGAGATTGTTCCACCGGGAGATAACAGAGCATTATGAAATGCTTTTAATTAGCTGTAGCAACTATAAAGTCAATTATTAATGTCAGAATACTGATTATAAAATAACCCCAGGCTTTGATCCGGTTACTGCTTTGTTTTGCCGGATCAATGTCTACTTTAACATCAACCTTAACATCGCGATAGCCCATATGACGTAACCCGTCCCGATAGCGCAGGTCTTTTTTATAAACACTTTGTTTTTCGATACGATACATCAGTTTATAATTTTTGGTATAATTAAAATAACCGCGATAAAGTAGAATCAACGGACCTATAAAAGGAAAAAACAAAGAAAATACCGATGCCCAAAACAGTTTAATGATTATATATTCTTTGTGGGGTTTTAAATCAGCGGTATTCGCGTAGGGATTCGATTGTTGTTGTGATAGCGGAGCAACATATAAATTGTTTTGGGAATTACTATAATTCCGTCCCGCTTGTCGTGCAGCTGCAAAAGCATAGTTTTTTGCTAAGTCATAAATAAAAGACATAATAAAAGAGGTTAGTTATTAATACATTGTGAATGGTATCGCAAACTTACCCGCTGCAAGAGATTTTTCTTTACGGTTTTCCATAACGGATAAAACGGAACGAAAAGTAAAGATTTTATGAAGAAAAGTTCTTGTAAGAAACCCCGCTATTAAGGGTGAAATCACCTAATTTTGAGTAGGTTTTAATTGTTTTATATTTAAAAAATTGTGTTAATATTTGTTTTTTATCTTTAATATGTTGTATTTGGTCTAAAAAGTATATGTTAAAAAGTATAATATAATGGGTTTTTATATATTTGATGTTGCAAATTTAAACTCAATATGTCTAATTTATTTGGATCGATCATCAGGTTTTTTACAGGAAGCAGGAAAAAACAAGTAAGTTTTGAAAGCGACTCCAATGTAAAAAGACAAAATGGAAAGAAACTTTCCAAAAAGAAAAAACAAAACTGGTATTAAAAAAGGCTCCAAAAGGGGCCTTTTTGTTTTAGTACTATTGCTTACCGGTTCGGATTGTTTGTTATGTTATTAACGATTGTATGCGTAATCGGTTTTAGTGTTTTTTCGGTGACCGGATGTAAACCGTGATAGGTAAACAATTCGTATTGTCCGTTTAACTTGGAATACCAGATCAGCGGTTTGCCGTACGGATCAAAAAAAGTCAGCGTATCACTATAGGCAACTTTCCTAAATTTTTCTAATAGCTTATCATTTAACGGAATTCGGTAAACTTGTATTTCCGGATCGCTACAATCAATCTTTTCATAATGATCTTCCATCCATATCATACAGTTTTTAGGTGTAAAAACCGTTTTATTAAGTCCCCATACTAAAATAACCATTACCAGAATACTTCCGATGATGATATACATCTTATTCGGCCGGGGCGGAATTTTGCGTACTGTCGTTGCCGGCGGATAGGTGAGAAATCCCATAGGTTTTGTATCGTCATATTCGGAATCCGGCGGTTTATTTTCGGGATTGTCAATTACTTCTTTCGTTTCTGTTTCAGTCGGAGTTTCTTCCTCTCTTTTATCTTGATCAACTATATCGGTTGTTAGCTCCGGAGTTATCCCGGTAGACGGATCTATCGGATCATTATTAGCTGACGCGTTATCTTCACTATCGGGTGCTACTTCCGGGATTTCTTTCGTATCGGGTTTAATTTCTTTTGGTTTATCTAAAGGAGGTAAAGGCTCTTCGAAATCTCTAAATTTAGCATAAGGTCTAGGATTGTAGTTGACTAATATAGCTACTAATTCACACACTTTAGAACTGGGATTTTTTACATCTGTAGTTAAAAAATAAGTAACATTTCGAAAACGGTTTAGATTAAAATCTTCTATAGTTTTTAACTGAATTTTTTCATTTTGTTCGAGGCTAAAACGGAAGAAACTAGCAAACGTATTTTTATCATCAGAAGATAAACCGTTCTTAAATAAATCCTCACATAATTCTTTTAGAGGATTACGTTTAAGGTCATTAAAATAAAGAGCATATTGACCATTTTTTTCTTTCTCATATTTTGCTTTTATAGCGTTTATATATTCTTTACTGGTTCGCATAATGTCGTAAAAAAAGTAAAAATTAAAGGTTATTTAGTAAAAAAAGTAAATAAAGGATAAATGTTTAACTGCTTGAAAAATAACTGATTCCTTTGCTTCAGAATTAGTTCAGTCCCGATATGCATTACAGGACAAATGTACAAGACTACTTCTACTTTGATGATACGGAAAAACGTAATATAGTTATCCGGGAAGTATAATTCATATTATGCTTTTTCTGTCTCATCAACACTTCCCAACATCAAAAATCAACGGCGTTGCCACCAAACAAACCTCCGGGACAAGGTCCCGGACTGCAACGCCCATTTCTAATTTTTAACTGTAAATATCATGAAAAATTTATATTTGATAGCAGCTGTTGCTGTAATGGGATTGTCATTAGTATCGTGTTCAAATGATAAAAGTGCTGAAGAACTGTTCGCTCCTTCTACGAAACAACAAGAGGAAGTATTGCAAAATTTATCCGAATATGATGACTATCTGATAATGGCTAAACCGGGCGATACTATTCCGCCCAATCAAGAAGGTGGCGGTGGAACAGGTGAAGACGGTACAATTCCGGTAAAACCACCTAAAAAACCATAAAAATTGACATTATAATCTTATCGTAATTTTATTAACTTCGGGGAATGATACTTAAAAAGTTTTATTCCCCGTTTTTATTATTGCTAATTGCGATTTTTATAGCTTCCTGTGCGAAAAATAATGAGCACAACGCCAATCCTGCCATAACTCAGATTCAGCACTATATTCAAAATAGTACTACGGATGCTGACAGCTCGGGTGACTATCGGATGAAAGAAGCGAATAAGGCATTGGAACTGGCAATTGCAGCCGGCATTGATTCCCTGGAATTAAAAGCCATGAAGGCAAAATCGGAAACCTTTAGCTGGTATTTCCCGGATAAGGCGGAAGCTTTTGCTAAAGAATATCTGAAATTTTCGGAACAGAAAAAAGATACCTTTCATATTGCAATTGCAAAACGGGATTTAGGATTTTATTATAAAAATACGGAGAAGGATAGCCTGGCTTTTGCCTATTTAAATGACGCCAGAACATTATTAAGCAAAAGAAATTATGAAATAGAGGAAATGTATGCGCTGTTATTGATGTCGGATATTGCCGAAAGATCCAACGATTATTCAACAATGGAAGGATTGAATGTTGAAGTATTGTCTTTAAATAAAAAAGTAAATAGCCGGTATTATTTTACCAGTGCCAGTAACAATCTGGGAATCGTTTATAAATCGTTGCGAAATTATATGATTGCGATTGAAAATTTCCAAAATGCGGCCGATAGTACCGAAGATCCGAGTGACCGACTCATTATTAAAAACAACATCGGACTTAGTTATGCCTACAAAGCAAAGGAAAATAAAAAGTATTTTGAGGTAGCCCGGAAAACGATAGAAGAAGTAATCCAGGATGCGAAAGTTGAGCGTACTTTGGCCAGAGCCTATGATAATATGGGATTTGCCTATTATAATGCCGGTAATAACAAAAGCCTCGAATATTATAAGAAAGCCTATGAAATGCGATCCGCTGATCCGACTTTGGCCGGTGATTTAATTATTAGTAATCTGCATCTTTCGGATTATTATAAAAACAGCAATCCGGCTTTGGCCACACAATATGCAAAAGATGCCTATGACAGAGCCACAAAAATGAGACGGATTGACGATCGTTTGGACGCATTAAAAAAATTAACGGTCTTGACATCGGGACCGGATGTGAAAAAGTATTCCCTAAATTTTCAAAGATTAACGGATAGTATTACTGAAGTACGTCAGACTGCAAAAATGACCTTCACTCAGATTAAATTTAAGTATAGTGAAATTCAGGCTGAAAATTTACGCCGAAAAGCAAGTGAAGCACAAAAAACGGCACAGTTGGCATTAGCACAAAGACGACAGATTGCTATGATTGCGATTTTGGTAGCCGGTGTGTTGATTATTCTTTACGTGTTTCGCCGGATGCGGGAAAAAAATAGAATTGAAAAACTCCTGGAATCCTATAAAACGGAAACCCGAATCGCTAAAAAAGTCCACGATGAACTGGCAAATGATGTCTTTAATGTGATGACTTTCGCTGAGGTAAAAGACTTATCGGATTCGGAAAATAAAGAAATGCTATTGGAATCTCTTGATAAAATTTATATCGGAAGTCGTAATATTTCTCACGAAAACAGCGCGATCGATACCGGAAAAGAGTATCCGGAACAGCTTAAAGAAGTGATCAAAAGTTATAAAAGCGAACGGGTTAATGTGATGTCCAGCGGTATTGACGGAATTAACTGGGAAGAAGTGGATCCGACCAAAAAGATTGTTGTTTACCGGGTTTTACAGGAATTATTGGTCAACATGAAAAAACACAGCCGAAGTTCACTGGTTGTCGTGCGTTTCCAGTTAAACGATACCAATATCCAAATTGATTATTCCGATAACGGTATTGGTATCGATAAAAATAAGCTGGCATTAAAAAACGGACTTCGAAATGTGGAAACCCGTATCGAAAGCATTTCCGGAACCTATACTTTTGATTCTGTTCCCGATAAGGGATTTAAAGTAAGTTTTTCATTTCCAAAGTAAATTACACGAAGTATGTTTAAAAAGATTTTAATTGCCGAAGATTTCGATACCGTTAATTTAGGGGTAAAACAAATGTTGGAAGAGCTTGTCTCGGAAGATAGTATTCACCATGTTCAGTATTGCGATGATGCATTGCTGAAAGTAAAAAGAGCCAAAATCGATCAGGAACCGTTTGACTTATTGATCAGTGATTTGTCATTTGTCGAAAATAAATTCCGGGACAATAAACTGAATTCCGGAGAAGAGCTTATTGAAGCCGTACGCCGTGAGCAACCGGACATCAAAGTGATTGTATATTCGGTCGAAACAAAACCGTATGTAATTAAAGGTCTGCTGGAAGAATTGGATTGTGATGCCTATATCAATAAAAGCAGAGAAAGCATCCGGGAATTAAAACAAGCCATCAAAACGATTTATAATAGCGACGAAAAATTTGTATCGCCGGAGTTAAAATACGGTAAAGCCGATTGCGAGCTTGATGAAATAGACGAATTGGATATCCAGATCATTCTGCTATTGTCGAAAGGGTTTGATCAGGGCGAAATTGCCGATGATATGCATTATAGTAAGAGTAGTATTGAAAAGCGGATTAATCGGTTGAAAACATCATTAAAAGCTAAAAATAATCCGCATCTGGTTTCGATCTCAAAAGATCTCGGATTAATTTAACCCGGATGAGTCGAATAAAGCACCTCTTAATAGGAGGTGTTTTTTTTTGAATCGGTCCGGATGCTTTTACGTAAAACCGTAATGGATTCGTTTTACATCAGTTTAGTTTTGGAAAGTAAAAATGGTAACCACCTAAAAACAAACGATGATGAAACATTTTCTTTTTTCCTGCTTATTATTACTGACAATAAACAGTGTTCGGGCGCAACACAATACAACAAAACTTCTGGCTTCCTGCTGTGATAAAGGAAGCAGAGGTTGCACGGGATCCGATTATTGTACGGCCTGTACGAATTGTTCCGGATGTAAACACTGTTCGAACGGAGGTTCTTGCGGCGTTTGCAGAGATAGAAGTCCGGAAGTAGTCGAATATAAAAGAAAAGAGAAAAAAACGCCTACCGGCTCTAAGGTGAAAACGGTAACCATAACCCGTACACCCTCATTTTACAGCGGACAGCCCATTTTTATAACCACAATGTTTATTACACTCAGAGAAGGTCCCGGTAACCATTACAAAATATTGGAAACCGTGAAAAAGGGAGAAAGGATTATCTTTCAGGAAAAACGGAAACCCTGGATTAAAGTTAAAGCCGAAAAAACAGGAACAATAGGCTATGTTCATCAGGACGTCTTAGAATAGCAATGATAAAAAAGTTATTATTTTTAGCAATACTGCTACTTTACACTTGTATTCTTTCAGCCCAGATAAAATTGTGCAGCTGGAATTTATCGGATTTCGGAAAAAGCAAGAATAACAAAACAATAGCCTTTATTGCCAATACGATCCGGGATTATGATGTGGTTGCCGTTCAGGAAGTAGTAGCCGGATATGGAGGAACACAGGCTGTAGCCCGGTTAGCGGCTGAACTTAATCGTAAAGGAAGCAAATGGGATTATGCAGTTAGTGAACCGACATCAGGATCGTCTTATAAAACCGAACGCTATGCTTTTCTGTGGAAAACGGCAAGAGTACGAAAGATAAAAGTCTGGCTTGAAAAAGAGTACAAGACGGATATCGATCGGGAACCTTATTACGGAACATTTACCAGTAAAGGGAAAGAATTTACAGTGGTTAATTTCCATGCTATCACGAAAAGTAGCCAACCGGAGACGGAGATCAAGCATTTTAAAAAGCTACCGGCAAACTATCCGAACTGTAATTTGATATTCGCAGGCGATTTCAATTGTCCGCAACAACATACGGTTTTTAATCCGTTAAAAGGAATGGGATTTCAGCCGGTTTTTCGGAATCAGAAAACAACATTAAAACAGCATTGTATACAACAGGAATGTCTGGCTTCCGAATTTGATAATATCTTTTATCAGACAAAAAAAGTCCGATTGATCGATAAAAAAGCACATCTCTTTTTTCAGGAATTTGAAAGTCTGAATTGGGCGCGGAAAGTATCCGATCATATCCCAATCGGATTTAGCTTTTTGCTTTTGTAATTGTAAAGAAGAATAATCCACTAATTATAGCTTATGAAAACAAAATTACTGCATTACGCCCTGTGTATGCTCCTCACGGTAGCTTGTCAGGAGAAAGAATTACTGTTAAATCAGGAACCGGAATATAAACCGGCCGGCATTATGACAACTCCTTCCAGTGTTGCCATTATTAATGAACCGGATACGGGTTGGGATGGCGATTATTGTGCTACAATATCAATTAACGACCTGGAGGAGAAAAGTATTTCCAGTGAAAATCTGATCATTAAAGTCGCAAAAGGATACCTTAAGGAAATCAAAAATGAAGATCGTACTGTTATACAGGATTTTAAAGATGTTTTTTTTAATGAAGACGGATATACGGAATTTCAAACCCACGGAAAAGAATACCGGATTAACATTAAAGCATCACAGGAAGATTGCTTTAGCGGCGAATTAAAAGGATTCTCAGTTCAGTGCAACGGAAAAACACAAAAAGGGAAACGCTGTAAGAATAAAACACTCAGCGGAAAGTATTGCTGGCACCATAGAGAATAACCGGTTTGTAAGGATTATAACATCGTTAAAAGCACTTTTTATAAAGAATGCGATTAATTTGAGTTCGTTTTGACTTGTTTTTACAGGTTGATGGCTGCCATTTTAAGACCGGATTTTATAGAAAGTGTTTTTTTTATCTTAAAAAATACAAAGAAATCTAATGTATTGTATTACTTGTAGTTTTCCTGTTAATAATCGTTAAAATTATGTTTTTTTTAAGTTTGTCAGTGTTTGCATTTTGTAAATTTGTTTTTAGGGGATGAAGTTATAACACTTCATTATTGAGCAAATTACAATCTACGATTTTCATAATGCAAAAGAGTATAAAGGATCTTCGAATCTTGCTGGACAAGAATTCGGACGATAGCAATTTTAATATTATTTCTTCGATCACAGACATTAAAGGAACCATTATCTATGCCAACCAGAAATTTTGTGAAATTTCCAAGTATGAGGAAAGGGAACTGATTGGCGAAAACCATAGCTTACTCAATTCCGGGCATCACCAAAAAACGTTTTTTAAAGCGATGTGGAAAACCATCGGAAACGGAAACGTATGGGAAGGTGAGATCAAAAACAAAGCGAAAGACGGTAGTTTTTATTGGGTATATTCCATTATTTTTCCGGTTTTTGACACCAATAATAAAATTACGCAATACTTCTCCATCCGGGTTCCGATCGATGAAAAGAAAAAACTGGACGAACAACGCGAAAAAAGAATCCGGCGACTCGAAAAAATACTGTTTAAAATATCCCATGAAGTACGACAACCGGTAACTCAGATTTTAGGGGTTTCCGATTTGTTAAAAGAAACGCAATTGAATCAGGACGAATTACAAATGCTGATTGAGGGAATGAAAGAATCGGCCGATTTATTAAACTTATATACCCGCGAACTCAATCAGTATGTTCATAAGATGAAAACCGAAGAGTATGAACTGTTATTATCGGATTACGAAAATCCCGTTCTACCGGCCGGTACCGGACAATAGAGCGGCCTTGATTGGTACGGTTCGGATTACAAACGGAATAAAAAAAAATATATCTTTGTAAGATAACCAATCCCCATCCGATGACAGCTGAATATAATATACTAATTGCCGATGACCATAGTGTCGTACGACAAGGGGTGTCACTCATCCTGAAATATTCACTGCCTGATATCAGTATTGT
Source organism: Flavobacterium cerinum (assembly GCF_024496085.1). Classification (NCBI taxonomy): domain Bacteria; kingdom Pseudomonadati; phylum Bacteroidota; class Flavobacteriia; order Flavobacteriales; family Flavobacteriaceae; genus Flavobacterium; species Flavobacterium cerinum. Next base: position 2,101,472 of record NZ_CP101751.1, read on the forward strand.
CCAAACCGATACACTAAATGGGATTTTAGAAAAAGTAGCAGTAACTGCTTTTGATTTGATCATTTTAGATATCAATCTACCCGGCGGCAATAATGTCTCCATGATCGAAAAAATCCGAACAATAAGTCCGGAAGTCAAAATACTGATGTTTTCGGCTTTTGAAGAAGAAGTGTATGCTATGCGTTACCTTAATTCAGGAGCTAACGGTTACCTGAATAAACTAGGGAATGAAGATGAGGTTGTAGAAGCGGTTAAAAAAGTATTGACAACCGGGAAATATATCAGTGACAATCTGAAAGATAAATTGATCAATGATTTATTAAATAACGTCTCGCAAGCGAGTCCGCTTGAGCGTCTTTCGAATAGGGAACTTGAAATTAGCCGGTTATTGGTTAACGGTTACGGAAGTCTTGAAATCGCCAATCATCTGAATATTCAAATGTCTACGGTAAGTACCTATAAAAGCAGGATTTTTGAAAAACTGGATATTAAAAGTGTGGTTTCGCTGGTTGATCTTTTTAAACTTTACGAAGAAAACAGCTAATACTGTTTTAATGTCAGGGTAATAGCCGTTCCTTTATTTTGTTCACTTTCAATCGCAATTTCTCCGTCAACCAGATTAAGCAACTCTATAATGATATGAAAGCCAATTCCTTTTGTAAATTGTTTTTCATAGTTTTCTGATTTCATTTTTTGCGAAAGCGATTGGTAGTATTCCAACATTTCAGGACGCATTCCGCTACCGGTGTCAACCAATCTTATATGAACATAGCCGTTATTACATAGCGCACTAAAACGAATAGTACCGTTTACCGTATTTTTAATCGCATTATCAAGCAAATTATGAATGATAATGGTAAAAAGCTGTTGGTTCAGGTTCAGATAAATTCGGTCGGAAACAGTGTTTTCAAGAACATTTCGTTTTGACTTTGCAATCGGATCAAATAGTTTAATTTTTTCATTGATCAAATTGTATAAACTAAAGGATTCATTCTGGAGATTATCTTTATTCAGGTAAATTTTAGAGTATTCCAGTAAATTGTTTACAAAATGAAACAGTTCAAAGGATGAGGTATACATCGTTTTGATATTCTCCTGGAAATCCGGATTGTCGCGGTCCAGGTTTTCATATAGATATTTTCCGGTCAACGCCATATATTTTAGCGGACTCTTGATATCGTGCGTAATCGAACCGATCAGTCTTTTATGCGAATGAATCTGTTCGCTCAGATCGGCTTGTGTCTGAGTAAGTGCTGTAATCGTACTTTTTAATTCGGCTGTACGAAGGGAAACATTTCGTTCCAGTAACAGATTTTGCTGGCGGATGTATTGGGTACGCTGACGGAATCCGTAATACAAAAGTAAAGATGCACCTAAAATAACCAGACTTTTAAACCAAATCGTTTGCCAGAAAGCAGGAGGAACAATAATTGTGATGGTTTTATAATCATATTTCGATTCGAAACCGTTTAATTTTCGAGCCGTTAACCGATATTCACCGGGGGAGAGAGTCGTATAGGAAATCGTATAGTTTTCGGTGGTTTTGGTCCAATACGGATTGACTTCATTGCCTTCCAGTTTAACTTCGATATTCAGGTTTTCGGGATTTCCGTAAAACGGACTGTTAAAGGAGATGACAACGCGCCCGAATCCTCTGTTTAATTGAAGAGTATCATTAAAAAAAACGGGACGATCATCAATTCGCGCTTCATTGCTATAGATAGGTGCCGTTGGTAAAATAGGAGTGACGTTTTTACTGTCAAAATAAGTAAGGCCTTCAAAGGAAGGTAATGCAATATAACCGTTTGGTAAATTAGTAGCACACGGGAAACATCCGCCGTTAAATTCATTGGTGCTAAAACCGGAATTTTTATCGTAATAATGATAATATACTGTCTGCCGTTTTTTATCGGCATAATCCAACAGGTTTTGTTTTGAAGCCTGGAACAACCCCTTGTTGGTCGGAATCCAGATAAACCCTTTTTGATCTTCTGCAACACAATGTGCCGAACGGATATATTTGTTTTTATCGAACGGGAAATGAGTAGTGCCTTTTCCGTCCCGAATCAGAAATAAACCGTTGTTATAGGTACAGATCCAAATGTTTTTAGCATCGGAACTATTGATTCCGCGAACAAACGATTCGTTTACAACCGTATTTTTAGTGATATATTTATTATCGATATCCAAATGATATAATCCGGATGGCGATCCGATAATTACGGTATTCTGATTTGTTTTATAAATACTACAGGGTGAAAAATTTAGATTAGTGATTACGGGAATTAATTTGGGAGCTTTAGCATTGGGATCAATTTTATAGATTTCCCCTTTTTTATAGGTCTTACTGTCGGTTGTTCCAATCCAGATCATACCGTCCGGAGCTTTGTAAACCGCGCTCATAAAATAATTTAATGTCCAATGATCAAATTTAGTGTAACCGGATTCTTTTTTATAGCGGTACAAATCCCGGATATCAAGCGTCCATAAATCGCCGTTATTGTCCATTATGGAGTAAAACTTATTGGTTTTAACCGGCTGTTTTAAATGTCGTATAGCGCCTTTGTAATCAATAATCTGATCGGTTCCGGTTAATACACTGGTCGAGTCAAACAATACATTAGAATAGACAACCGGATCTTTTTCATCGACAAAATTTTTAAAAAAATTCTGTCGGATAATCGTAAAACCCTTAGTAAGGCTACCCAGATAGAGAATTCTTAGCTTAGCATCATAATAAATGGCACAAACTTTATTTTGAATAATATCGAATCCGGACAATACTTCGATTTTATGCAATCCGGTTTTATCGGCAGAAAGAAAATAGAGTTTTTTATCGGCATATAAAAAAGCCTGATCGATGGCATTGTTAATATAAATATCGCCGCTTTCTTTTGGCGGATTATCCAGTGCGATAGGAATCAGTTTTTGAGGAGTAACCTCAAAATAGGAAGCTTTACTTTTTAGATAGAGTATATTATTAAGGATAAAAAACCGGGAGTCCATGTCGAGCTTATGAGCGTAACGATTGATCACCTTTTTGGTAGTTGCGGAATAATAACGAATACTATCCGGAGAAATCTGAAAAACTTTATCACGGATTAGAATATCATAACGGCGATAATATTTAAAAAACTCCGATGATATTTGTACATTATTACCAAACAAACGACCGATTTCATTTAACGGATGAATATCTTTTCCGTCTTTATAATAGAGTTTCGGGTTTTGTTCGATCTTTAAAATCTGGCCGAGATCATTGCTGATATAATTACCGTCCTGATGATACGTTTTTTTTATAAACTTCATCCGGTTAGACTTTAGTCCTTTTACATTATCACTATTATATACTTTAAACTGTTGTCCGTCGAAACGAACCAGACCGTCTTCGGTAGCCAGCCAGATAAAGCCGTGTTGATCCGGGACTATCGATTTTACACTATTTTGAGGAAGCTCTCCGTTATCAGAGGTATACCATTTATAAGTATGTTCCTGTTGCCCGAATGCCGGTAAATAGCTGATTAATAAGAGTAATGTTAAACGGAGAAAAGTATTCATAGGAACGTTTAAAAAACCGGACTATTTTTAGATACGTCGGGAAAGGTTCAATATTACAAAAAAATAAACAAGATCGGACGACTATTTTTGTAGAAATAATTCTACAAGATGTAATAAAGAATCGTTACAGTAAAATCTCTTTTTAGTTCAGATATTTGTATTCCCCAAATTTTAGAATTGATACCGGTTTATAATCTAATCAAAATACAATCAATCCTAAATAAAACATTATGTATATCAAAATATTGTTTGATAATGCCCGGCTAAAAGGTGTTTTAAAGCTTATTTTAATATTGTCAATTGTACACCTTGCTTGTTTCTACTCCAATTTACGTGCACCTTTCGGATTGTTATACGGTCCGTTATTGTTGTTAATTGTCAGAAAAATGGAGGCAAGAAGATTCTGGATGCATATTCTGCCTTTCTTCCTGTTTAGCTGTTTGTATCTGGCTTTTACAATAGATGCAGCTGTTTTAGGAGGTTGGCAACGTTATTATGCCGCTTATCTGATTGTACTGGCAGTTTCGCTGTTTTCGTATGCTTTGACTATATCAATGATCAATAGCGTTAAAAACAATACAGCTTCGGATGCGGATAAAGAGTTTATACAATTATTATTGTATGGCTGTTATTTTGCGGCCATATTGGTCACTTTATTAGCGATTCGTATCGGATTAGGTATTCTGGATTTTGGTTTTGATCCGGTTTCGATGTTGTTTTTTCAGTTAGGGATCTTTATCGTATTGATTTGTATGTTTCTGGTATTTTCCGGAAAAAAAGAAAAAGGAAGAATAAAACAAAAAAACAGAACAGGAATTACGGGATTGGATGATTCGGTTTCTACACTGTACATAGAAACACTCGAAAAATGTGTAAGGGAAACCGATATATATCGTAATCCGGATATTTCACTGGAAATGTTATCCGTCGAAACAACGATTCCGAAACATCATTTGTCGCAATTGTTAAACGGATATCTGGGGAAAAATTTTTATCAGTATATAGCCGAATTACGGATTGAATATGCGTTAACCCGACTACAAAATGATTCCGGAATTAAGATTGAATCATTGGCTTATGATTGCGGATTTAATTCGAAAACATCTTTTAACCGCTATTTTAAAGAATACACCGGTTGTCTGCCATCCTATTATAAGACAAAAGTACAACACTTATAAAAGGATATCCTATGCTCTTTTTGCTCCTTATATTAGTATCAGCTACTAATGCTTTGACATTATATGTCATTTTAAGAAATAATTCAGACACTCCGTTTGATAAAGTAATCCGTTATGCGGTTCTTGTCTCGCTGGTCCATTCGGTTTACGCACTTTGTGCCCGATACTATTTTGCCGACAGCCCTTTTATTGACAGCGGCGTTCCGTTTGGTTTGCTGTACGGACCGATATTGTACTTTCTGGCTTTTTCAAATGATGAAAAACGACCGAGCCGGAAAAATATACTATTGCATTTGGGTCCCTTTTTACTGGTAACAATAGTTTACATTGTATTTTTAGTGAAAGCAGAAGTGCTACAAAACTTTAGTTTGCCATATTTTATCATATTGTATTCCGGTAAAGTTTTATCGATGGTGCTTTATGTGTCTTATCTTTTTTTGAACCAGAAAAAAATGATTGCAGATGGGCGTCTTAGAAAGCTGATCAATTCAGGGGCAACCTGGCTTTTACTGATCGCCAGTCTTTTTGCCAGTCTTATATTTTCGAAAGTTTTTCAAAAGGAGGAAATGGGGGCGTTATTTCCCGGCGTTATCCTATACGGTGTGATGTTGTTTGTTTCATTACTGATTTTTAAATATTGTATTGATAGTTTGTTACAATATAGTAAGACGGAAGAAGCTTTGTCGGATGATGATTTACAGATGACTAAAAAGCAATATCAAAAATCGGCACTGACTCCGGAAATTCTAAGGGAATATGAACAAAAGCTGAATGAAATGATGGAGAAGGAACAAATTTTTCTGGATACTGAATTATCATTGGAAAGTTTGTCGCGAAAGGTGAAAATTCCGAAACATCATTTGACGCAGCTGTTTAATATGACAATAAATCAGACTTTTTATCAATATATCAATTCGTATAGGGTAAGTTATTCTTGCCAATTACTATTGGACGAGCCGGAAACGAACCTCGAAGAAATTGCTTTTAAAAGCGGATTTAATTCAAAAGTGACCTTTAATCGCTACTTTAAAAATCTGATGGAATGTACACCATCGGAATACCGTCAATCATAAAAAAAGACAACAAAAGTAAAAAGTAGAAACAGGATTGTATATCCTGTTTTTTTGTACCCGTATTTCTACCCGATTTTTTACGGACTATTTTTAATTTATTGATATTCAGTATTTTGTAAAATATTTATCACGTTTCAATCGTGTGGGAAGTACATCATGCCACACGATTGAAACGTTTTAAGCCTTTGGTTTTTGGAATTTCGCACTTGTAAAATCTTACAAAGGAGTAAAAATTAAAAACCAAAAAAATGAACGAAAATTACAGTTATAGTGACAAGAAGTTGTCCTATCGACAGAGAAGTAGTTGTTTTCAATTGTTGTTGGCCAACAGGAAGAAAACATACCTCTTGTTCTTTATTTTTATGATTACTGGTTTCTGGAATGCAATGTTTGCCGATGGAAGTAAAGACTTCTATCCTTCAGGCGCTACAGGTAACCGAGCCTTTTTGTACAGTAATGCGTATGAATCTGGCGGAACTACAATCCGGTCATGGCCTTTTAAAACATTAGGAACTCATTATGTATATGCGAAAGTGGGCGAGACCATCGCTGCTGCTTCCAGTGCACAAGGGGTAACCAATGGAAGAATACGGCTTACAGCTCCGGATGGAACAGTTTATCTTTCGGCAAATAATGCAGTAGGTAGAATTGCGAACAGAGCGGAAGAACTTGCCGGACCGCTATATTCGGGGCAAGCTACGGGAGCAAATCGCTACCAACCTTTTACTACGGTAGTGGCTGCAGGAGAGGAAGGAATCTGGAAAGTTGAGTTCTTACCGTCCGGATCGGAGACCAGTTCATCAACCCCTGGTGTTACGGATATCGCAGCAGATGCCAACTGGACACAAGGAACAAATACCGAGCTTATTGCAGCCTGGGATGTATCGGTTCGAAACAGTACGAACACAGCCTGGTTAAATGGTAGGGTATATACCAATATCTTAAACCTGCATATTTCAGGATCGTCCTTTTTAGCTAATAAGGCTTTCTATGGTAATATGTATGTATTAACACGTGACGGTATTGCGTATCGTGTTACGAATAACGGATCTAATGGAGTAGGATTTACTTTTTTTGTAAATAATAAAGGATTCCTGACAGCTACGGGAGATCCGTCTTATAAAAGTTTGAATATTTCAGACCCGACTGATGCGCAGTTCCGGATTCATGATCCGAGAAGCCAGGATTCAGGGTCGAATGTAACGCACAAGATTTTTTATTCTAAACCGGCAGTGGATTTACCTTCAAGTGCCAGTATTAGCGGAGGAACAACATGGCTGAAAAATGCAGTTTTAACCCCTACAGCTTCTAATATTACCTATACCGGAGTAGAAGGAACACCGGATTTATCAGGTAATAAAGGAGCTTATATCGGTTTTGATTCGAACTTGGCGGGAACCTATCGAATTGAGATTATTGGCGGTTTCCCAACCCGAGTTATTAACGGAAACTGTATTGTAGGAACGAATACAGTATATTGGGACGGAAGAGATGGTAGCGGAAATATACTTCCGGCCGGAACGAATATCGGGGAAATCCGGGTTCAGCTATTCGGAGCCGAAGTACACTTCCCGTTTATCGATATGGAGATTAATCCGGGAGGAATTATAATCGAACAATTGGATAACAGTTATAATGTATATTCACCAACTAAAGATTTGGTTTATTGGGATGATACGGATGTAACCGGAGGTATGGCAACACACCGATCGAATCCTTTGGCTTCCGGAAATGCCGGAATTTCCAGTAATACTAACGGACACAAATGGGGATTATATACCTCAGGTAGTAGCGGAAGCGGAAACAGCGGAACCGGATCATCCAGTTTTGGAAATGAGAAATCAATGGATACCTGGAGTTTCGTTCCGGGTGAAGTGATTGTTAAAACATTGGATGTTGTTGTGGCAGCCGCCGATTTAGAGGTGGTGAGTGTTGTCCCTTCAACTACAACGGTTATTGCCGGGCAAAATATGAGTTATACGGTAACGGTGAATAACAACGGACCAAGTGCAGTTACCGGAGCAGGATTTAATTTTATAGTACCGGCCGGATTTACAATTAATACGGTAACGTATGTAAATAGTCAGGGAACGGTTGTTGTAGTAAATGGTACGATTGATCCGGTAACCGGAAATTATACGGCTAATCTGGATATGACAAATGGTGGTCAGGTAGTATTTACAATTAACGGAACTGTGAGTCCGACAGCGGGCGGACAACCGTTAACAGTAGAAGCAAGTATTATTCGACCGGCGGATGTAACCGATCCCGATGCAACAAATCCGGGAACGAACCCGCCAACTGATCCGCATTTGGAGTGTTTAAACGGAACAGCTGTGGAAAATTGTAACAATATCAAATACAATACAATTACACCAATCGTTGCTGCTGATTTAGCGGTGACAAAAACGGCGAGTAACATGACACCGTCTGTAGGGGATCAGATTACTTTTACGATAACGGCGACAAATAACGGTGCCGGAAATGCAACAGGAGTTCAGGTGGTAGAACAGCTACCAACCGGATATACCTATGTATCTTCCACAACAACTGCGGGTACTTTTAACCATGTAGCCGGTTTATGGACGATTGGTAACTTGACAAACGGTCAATCACAAACTTTAACCGTTACGGTTACAGTAAATGCTACCGGTATTTATACTAATAATGCTATTGTTTCAGGAAATGAGAATGATCCTAATCCAACTAATAATACAGCGACAAGTACGCCAACAAGAGCGATTAGCGTTGTAGTAGCAGAAAACGATAGTGCAACAAACATCAACGGAACAACAGGCGCAACAAACGTAGTTAATGTATATACAAATGATACCTTAAACGGCACAGCAGTTGTACCGTCAGAAGTAATTTTGACAACAACAGTTCCGAACCCGAACTTAGTATTAAATCCGAATGGAAATATAGACGTGATTCCGGGTACACCGGCAGGAACGTATACGTTGACGTATCAGATTTGTGAAGTATTGAATCCGACCAATTGTGATACAGCAGTTGTAAGTGTAACAGTTGTAGCACCGGTTATCAATGCCGAAAATGATAGTGCAACGAACATCAACGGAACAACGGGAGCAACAAACGTAGTTAATGTATATACGAATGATACCTTAAACGGCACAGCAGTTGTACCGTCAGAAGTAATTTTAACAACAACAGTTCCGAACCCGAATTTAGTATTAAATCCGAATGGAAATATAGACGTAATTCCGGGTACACCGGCAGGAACGTATACGTTGACGTATCAGATTTGTGAAGTATTGAACCCGACCAATTGTGATACAGCAGTTGTAAGTGTAACAGTTGTGGCACCGGTTATCAATGCCGAAAATGATAGTGCGACGAACATCAACGGAACAACAGGCGCAACAAACGTAGTTAATGTATATACGAATGATACATTAAACGGCACAGCAGTTGTACCGTCAGAAGTAATTTTGACAACAACAGTTCCGAACCCGAACTTAGTATTAAATCCGAATGGAAATATAGACGTGATTCCGGGTACACCGGCAGGAACGTATACGTTGACGTATCAGATTTGTGAAGTATTGAATCCGACCAATTGTGATACAGCAGTTGTAAGTGTGACAGTTGTAGCACCGGTTATCAATGCCGAAAATGATAGTGCAACGAACATCAACGGAACAACAGGCGCTACGAATGTGGTTAATGTTTATACAAATGATACCTTAAACGGCACAGCAGTTGTACCGTCAGAAGTAATTTTGACAACAACAGTTCCGAACCCGAACTTAGTATTAAATCCGAATGGAAATATAGACGTGATTCCGGGTACACCGGCAGGAACGTATACGTTGACGTATCAGATTTGTGAAGTATTGAATCCGACCAATTGTGATACAGCAGTTGTAAGTGTAACAGTTGTAGCACCGGTTATCAATGCCGAAAATGATAGTGCAACGAACATCAACGGAACAACAGGCGCTACGAATGTGGTGAATGTATATACGAATGATACATTAAACGGCACAGCAGTTGTACCGTCAGAAGTGATTTTAACAACAACAGTTCCGAACCCGAACTTAGTATTAAATCCGAATGGAAATGTAGATGTGATTCCGGGTACACCGGCAGGAACGTATACGTTGACGTATCAGATTTGTGAAGTGTTGAATCCAACTAATTGTGATACAGCAGTTGTAAGTGTAACAGTTGTAGCACCGGTTATCAATGCCGAAAATGATAGTGCGACAAACATCAACGGAACGACAGGCGCAACAAACGTAGTTAATGTATATACGAATGATGCATTAAACGGAATAGCAGTTGTACCGTCAGAAGTGATTTTGACAACAACAGTTCCGAATCCGAACTTAGTATTAAATCCGAATGGAAATGTAGATGTGATTCCGGGTACACCTGGAGGAACATACACATTAACCTATCAGATTTGTGAAGTATTGAACCCGACCAATTGTGATACAGCAGTTGTAAGTGTAACAGTTGTGGCACCGGTTATCAATGCCGAAAACGATAGTGCAACGAACATCAACGGAACAACAGGCGCAACAAACGTAGTTAATGTATATACGAATGATACATTAAACGGAATAGCAGTTGTACCGTCAGAAGTGATTTTGACAACAACAGTTCCGAATCCGAACTTAGTATTAAATCCGAATGGAAATGTAGATGTGATTCCGGGTACACCTGGAGGAACATACACATTAACCTATCAGATTTGTGAAGTGTTGAATCCAACTAATTGTGATACAGCAGTTGTAACGGTTTTTGTTATGGAACCGGAACTAACGTTGACTAAAGATGCTATCAGTGGTACATATGATAGTGTTGGAGATCTAATTCAATATACATTAGTAGTAACTAATACAGGAAATGTAACGGTTAGTAATATGACAATAACAGATGCCAATGCAGATGCAGGTAGTATTTCTCCTGCTACAATTAGTACTTTGGCACAAGGGCAGAGCGTTACGGTTACGGCAACACATACGGTAACTCAAGCGGATCTGAACAATGGATTTGTTCGAAATTTAGCAACTGTTACAGGAGAAGATCCTAATGGAGGTCCGGTTACAGATGAATCGGAAGATCCGACTAATCCGTCACAACCGGGAAATAGTGGATATGATCCGACTTGTCCGAAGTGTACAATTACAAACTTGACACAAAATCCTGCAATTGCTTTAGTAAAAACAGCGGTATTTAACGATACCAATGCGGATACTTACGCACAGGTTGGTGAAACGATTACGTATACTTTTACAGTAACCAACACGGGTAACGTAACGGTTAACGGATTAGTGATCAACGATGCATTAATCGGAGTAGCGAATTTATCGGTTAACCCTGCTATATTAGCACCGGGTGCTATCGGAACAGCTACAGCGACTTATACGCTAACTCAGGCAGATATTAATAACGGACAAATTAGTAACACGGCAGTTGCAAGTGGTACATCTCCGCAAGGTGATCCTGTAGAGGATACATCGGGAACCAGTACGACCAACGATACGCCAACAGTTACTACTTTACCGCAAAACCCTGCGATTGCTTTAGTAAAAACAGCGGTATTTAATGATACCAATGCGGATACTTACGCACAGGTTGGTGAAACAATCACTTATACTTTTACAGTAACCAATACGGGTAACGTAACGGTTAACGGATTAGTGATCAATGATGCATTAATCGGAGTAGCGAATCTATCAGTAACACCGGCTACATTAGCACCGGGTGCGATTGGAACGGCTACAGCGACCTATACGCTAACCCAGGCAGATATTAATAACGGTCAGATTAGTAATACGGCAGTTGCAAGTGGAACGTCTCCACAAGGTGATCCTGTAGAGGATACATCAGGAACAAGTACGACCAACGATACGCCAACAGTTACAACTTTACCGCAAAACCCTGCGATAGCTTTAGTAAAAACAGCGGTATTTAACGATACCAATGCGGATACATATGCACAGGTTGGTGAAACAATCACCTATACTTTTACGGTAACTAATACAGGAAACGTAACGATTAACGGATTAGTGATCAACGATGCATTAATCGGAGTAGCGAATTTATCGGTAACACCGGCTACATTAGCACCGGGTGCGATTGGAACGGCTACAGCGACTTATACGCTAACCCAGGCAGATATTAATAACGGTCAGATTAGTAATACAGCTGTTGCAAGTGGTACGTCTCCGCAAGGTGATCCTGTAGAGGATACATCAGGAACAAGTACAACGAACGATACGCCTACGGTTACAACTTTACCACAAAACCCTGCTATTGCTTTAGTAAAAACAGCGGTATTTAACGATATCAATGCGGATACTTACGCACAGGTTGGTGAAACAATCACCTATACTTTTACGGTAACCAACACGGGTAATGTAACAGTTAACGGATTAGTGATCAACGATGCATTAATCGGAGTAGCGAATTTATCGGTAACCCCTGCTACATTAGCACCGGGTGCTATCGGAACGGCTACAGCGACTTATACGCTAACTCAGGCAGATGTTAATAACGGACAAATTAGTAACACGGCAGTTGCAAGTGGTACATCTCCACAAGGTGATCCTGTAGAGGATACATCAGGAACAAGTACGACCAACGATACGCCAACAGTTACAACTTTACCGCAAAACCCTGCTATTGCTTTAGTAAAAACAGCGGTATTTAACGATACCAATGCGGATACTTATGCTCAGGTTGGTGAAACAATCACCTATACTTTTACGGTAACCAACACAGGAAACGTAACGGTTAACGGATTAGTGATCAACGATGCATTAATCGGAGTAGCGAATTTATCGGTTAACCCTGCTATATTAGCACCGGGTGCTATCGGAACAGCTACAGCGACTTATACGCTAACTCAGGCAGATATTAATAACGGACAAATTAGTAATACGGCAGTTGCAAGTGGAACGTCTCCACAAGGTGATCCTGTAGAGGATACATCAGGAACGAGTACAACGAACGATACGCCTACGGTTACAACTTTACCGCAAAACCCTGCGATTGCTTTAGTAAAAACAGCGGTATTTAACGATACCAATGCGGATACATATGCACAGGTTGGTGAAACAATCACCTATACTTTTACGGTAACTAATACAGGAAACGTAACGATTAACGGATTAGTGATCAACGATGCATTAATCGGAGTAGCGAATTTATCGGTTAACCCTGCTACATTAGCACCGGGTGCTATCGGAACAGCTACAGCGACTTATACGCTAACTCAGGCAGATATTAATAACGGTCAGATTAGTAATACGGCTGTTGCAAGTGGTACGTCTCCACAAGGTGATCCTGTAGAGGATACATCAGGAACGAGTACAACGAACGATACGCCTACGGTTACAACTTTACCGCAAAACCCTGCTATTGCTTTAGTAAAAACAGCGGTATTTAATGATACCAATGCGGATACATATGCTCAGGTTGGTGAAACAATCACCTATACTTTTACGGTAACCAACACAGGAAACGTAACGGTTAACGGATTAGTGATCAACGATGCATTAATCGGAGTAGCGAATTTATCGGTAACCCCTGCTACATTAGCACCGGGAGCGATCGGAACGGCTACAGCGACTTATACACTAACCCAGGCAGATATTAATAACGGTCAGATTAGTAACACGGCAGTTGCAAGTGGTACATCTCCGCAAGGTGATCCTGTAGAGGATACATCAGGAACAAGTACAACGAACGATACGCCAACGGTTACAACTTTACCGCAAAACCCTGCGATTGCTTTAGTAAAAACAGCGGTATTTAATGATACCAATGCGGATACATATGCTCAGGTTGGTGAAACAATCACCTATACTTTTACGGTAACCAACACGGGTAATGTAACAGTTAACGGATTAGTGATCAACGATGCATTAATCGGAGTAGCGAATTTATCGGTAACCCCTGCTACATTAGCACCGGGTGCAATCGGAACGGCTACAGCGACTTATACACTAACCCAGGCAGATATTAATAACGGTCAGATTAGTAACACGGCAGTTGCAAGTGGTACGTCTCCGCAAGGTGATCCTGTAGAGGATACATCGGGAACCAGTACGACTAACGATACGCCTACGGTTACAACTTTACCGCAAAACCCTGCGATTGCTTTAGTAAAAACAGCGGTATTCAACGATACCAATGCGGATACATATGCACAGGTTGGTGAAACGATCACCTATACTTTTACGGTAACCAACACGGGTAACGTAACGGTTAACGGATTAGTGATCAACGATGCATTAATCGGAGTAGCGAATTTATCAGTAACACCGGCTACATTAGCACCGGGTGCTATCGGAACAGCTACAGCGACTTATACGCTAACCCAGGCAGATGTTAATAACGGTCAGATTAGTAATACGGCAGTTGCAAGTGGTACATCTCCGCAAGGTGATCCTGTAGAGGATACATCAGGAACAAGTACGACCAACGATACGCCAACAGTTACAACTTTACCGCAAAACCCTGCTATTGCTTTAGTAAAAACAGCGGTATTTAATGATACCAATGCGGATACTTACGCACAGGTTGGTGAAACAATCACCTATACTTTTACGGTAACCAACACGGGTAATGTAACGGTTAACGGATTAGTGATCAACGATGCATTAATCGGAGTAGCGAATTTATCGGTTAACCCTGTTATATTAGCACCGGGTGCGATTGGAACGGCTACAGCGACTTATACGCTAACCCAGGCAGATATTAATAACGGTCAGATTAGTAATACAGCTGTTGCAAGTGGAACGTCTCCACAAGGTGATCCTGTAGAGGATACTTCGGGAACAAGTACGACCAACGATACGCCAACAGTTACAACTTTACCGCAAAACCCTGCGATTGCTTTAGTAAAAACAGCGGTATTTAACGATACCAATGCGGATACTTACGCACAGGTTGGTGAAACGATTACGTATACTTTTACAGTAACCAACACGGGTAACGTAACGGTTAACGGATTAGTGATCAACGATGCATTAATCGGAGTAGCGAATTTATCGGTTAACCCTGCTATATTAGCACCGGGTGCTATCGGAACAGCTACAGCGACTTATACGCTAACTCAGGCAGATATTAATAACGGACAAATTAGTAACACGGCAGTTGCAAGTGGTACATCTCCGCAAGGTGATCCTGTAGAGGATACATCGGGAACCAGTACAACCAACGATACGCCAACAGTTACTACTTTACCGCAAAACCCTGCGATTGCTTTAGTAAAAACAGCGGTATTTAATGATACCAATGCGGATACTTACGCACAGGTTGGTGAAACAATCACTTATACTTTTACAGTAACCAATACGGGTAACGTAACGGTTAACGGATTAGTGATCAATGATGCATTAATCGGAGTAGCGAATCTATCAGTAACACCGGCTACATTAGCACCGGGTGCGATTGGAACGGCTACAGCGACCTATACGCTAACCCAGGCAGATATTAATAACGGACAAATTAGTAATACAGCTGTTGCAAGTGGTACATCTCCGCAAGGTGATCCTGTAGAGGATACATCGGGAACCAGTACAACCAACGATACGCCTACGGTTACGATTTTACCGCAAAATCCACAATTGGCATTATACAAAGACGGAACGTATCAGGATACTAACGGTGACGGTGTTGTAAATGCGGGTGATACCATTGCCTATACATTTACCGTTTCAAATACCGGAAATGTGACGATTACCAATATCACGATTAGTGATCCTATCGTGACGGTTACCGGCGGACCTTTAAGTAGTCTGGAACCGGGAATGACGAATAGTACAACTTTTACAGCTATGTATACGATTACACAGGCTGATATCGATGAAGGTGCAGTGTATAACCTGGCTTTTGTTGAAGGAACTGCTCCTGATGGAAGTACAGTTGTAGACGATTCGGAAGATCCGACACCAATAGATCCGAATGATCCGTTAATTGATCCTGCTTGTCCGGATTGTACCGTAACACCATTAATACAAACGCCAAGTATTGCTTTAATCAAAACAGGTGTGTTTAATGATAATAACCATGACGGAATTGCTCAGGCCGGTGAAACGATTACTTATAGTTTTACAGTAACCAATACGGGTAATACAAGCTTGTCGAATGTAACAATTACTGATCCGCTACCGGGTGTGGTGGTAACAGGCGGACCGATCAATCTGGCTGTAGGAGCAAGCGATAGTACGACATTTACTGCTGTATATGTGATTACTCAGGCTGATATCATTGCCGGTTCGGTTAGTAACCAGGCATTTGTAAACGGAACAAGTCCGCAGGGAGAAGTGGTAACCGATAGTTCGGATGATCATGATCTGGTAGGAAATAATCCGACAGTTATCACAGTAAACGGTTGTACGATTAATGTATTCAACGCGGTTTCTCCAAACGGAGACGGTAGCAACGACATCTTATATATTGCAGGTATCGAGTGTTATCCGAATAATGAAGTGCTGATCTTTAACCGTTGGGGTGTTCAGGTTTTCGAAACCAAAGGATACAACAATAACGATAAAGTATTTAAAGGATATTCTGATGGAAGAGCGACAATCAGCTCATCAGAACCATTGCCGGACGGAACTTATTTCTATATATTGAAATATACGACTGCTGACGGAGCAACTCAGGAGAAAAACGGATACTTGTATATTACTAGATAATTGAAATCCCGGGGGAAATCACAGTACCCCGGGTTTATAAAACAAAATAAAAATGAGAACAAAATTTATACTTTTCGTTTTACTGTTAACCGGTATCAGCGGATTTGCCCAGCAGGATGCTCAGTATACCCAGTATATGTACAATACTATTAATGTTAATCCGGCTTATGCAGGTTCGAGAGGCGTAATGAGTATTTTCGGATTACACCGTACGCAATGGGTAGGTTTGGAAGGAGCGCCGGTTACCAATGCCGTATCGTTAAATACACCCCTGAATAATAGTAATCTTGGTTTGGGATTGTCTTTTGTTAATGACAGAATTGGCCCGGCCGATGAAAATGCGATTTCAGCTGATTTTTCGTATACCGTTAAAACATCGGAACGATTTAAATTGTCATTCGGATTGAAAGCAACTGCTCACTTGTTAAATGTTGATTTTACAAAACTGAATGTGTACGATTGGTCTGATCCGCGTTTCCAGAATAATATTGACAATAAATTTTCGCCCAATTTCGGAGCCGGAATCTATTTCCATTCCGATAAAACCTATGTGGGAATCTCGGTGCCTAATTTTTTGGAAACCAAGCATTATGATAAGAGTTCCCAATCTACGGCAAAAGAAAACATGCACTATTATCTGATCGCGGGACATGTGTTTGAATTGGGAGCCGATGTGAAATTTAAACCGGCCTTATTGACGAAAGTGGTTCAGGGTGCGCCTTTACAGGTGGATGTATCGGCTAATTTCTTGTTGTATGAAAAATTTACAGCCGGTTTGGCCTACCGTTGGGATGCAGCATGTAGCGCATTAGTCGGTTTTCAAATCACAAACGGATTGTTTGCCGGATATGCCTATGATATGGAAACAACTAAGCTGGCTGACTATAATTCAGGATCACATGAGATTTTCCTGAGATTTGAATTGTTTAACAGAAATAACAGGATAACATCTCCGAGATTCTTCTAATTAATATAAGGACTATGAAAAAAATAGTATTGCAGTTCGGCTTGATGATATTGATTTCATCCGGAGTATATGCTCAAAATGGAAAAATCAAAACGGCTAATAAAGAATATGATAATTATGCCTATATCGATGCGATTAAAACCTATGAAAAAATAGCCGAAAAAGGATATAAATCGGTCGAAGTATTGGAAAAGCTTGGTGATTCCTATTACTTTAACGGAAAGTTAGATCAGGCCGCCAAATGGTATGGCGAATTGTTTGCCTTTTCTCAGGATGTTGATGCTGAATATTATTACCGATATGCGCAGTCATTGAAATCGATTGGTGAATATGAAAAAGCAAATCAGATGCTGGCTAAGTTTCATCAGAAAAATGCCAGTGATGTCAGAGGGAAAATGTATCAGAATCAAACCGATTATCTGGAAGTGATTAAACGGAATTCGGGTCGGTTTACTATCGATAATGCAGGAATCAGTTCGCAGTATTCGGATTATGGAAGTGCTATTGTAGGTGATAAAATGGTGTTTACTTCTGCCAGAGATACTTCCGGTGTTTTCAGTAAAAGGGTACATACCTGGACCGGGGAATCGTTTACAAATATGTATGCCGTTACTGTAAATCAGGATGGTTCATTATCCAAACCGGAACGTTTTGCCCGCGAAATTAATACCCGTTTCCACGAAGCTACGCCGGTTTTTACAAAAGACGGAAAGACAATGTATTTTACCCGAAACAATTTTAATAACGGGAAAAAGGGAAAAGACAGTGATAAAACGACACTGCTAAAAATTTACAAGGCTACATTAGAGGATGGAAAATGGACGAATGTCACAGAATTACCATTCAATAATAATAGTTATAGTGTAGCACATCCCGCTTTAAGCCCGGATGAGAAAACGTTGTACTTTGCCTCCAATATGCCGGGAACATTAGGTCAGTCGGATATTTTTAAAGTAGAAGTTAAAGCAGACGGAAGTTTCGGAACACCGCAAAATCTGGGACCGACAATCAATACACCGGGAAGAGAAACTTTTCCGTTTGTATCGGATGATAATGAACTGTATTTTGCATCCGACGGACATTTAGGATTGGGCGGACTGGATATTTTCGTTTCAAAACCGACAAGTAACGGAATGTATAAAAATGTAGTAAACATCGGAGCACCGGCGAATAGCCCGAAAGACGATTTTGCTTTCCTGATCAATTATACAACCAAAAAAGGGTTTCTGAGTTCCAACAGAGATGGAGGACAGGGTATGGATGATATTTACACCTTTACCGAAAATAAAGTATTACAGTATGCCTGCGAACAATTATTAGCCGGTATCGTAACCGATTCGGAAACGGGAGCACCATTGCAAAAGGCAAAAGTTACGCTGTTTGATGCTAATTTTAAAATGCTGAAAGAGGTAACGACGGATGCTAATGGAAATTATAATTTCGGAGAAGTGGACTGTCAGCAGAAATATTTTGTAAAAGCAGAATCGCCACAATATAATACACGTGAGATTAGTGTTGTCATTCCGGAAACATCCGGTACAACCAATCTTCCGGTTGCATTGGATAAAACAGTTAAACCGGTGCAAACGGGAGACGATTTAGCAAAAACATTCGGAATAAAAATTATTTATTTCGACCTTGATAAATGGAATATCCGACCGGATGCGGCCGTAGATTTGGCGAAAATCGTAGAGGTAATGAAAGAATATCCGAAGATGAAAATCGATGTTCGTTCGCATACCGACAGTCGCCAAACGCATCAATATAATGAACGTTTATCAGACAGAAGAGCAAAATCGACGATCGCCTGGATGGTAAAACAAGGTATTGAAGCTTCCCGACTAACCGGAAAAGGATATGGTGAGACACAACTACTGAACAAATGTGCCGATGGTGTACCTTGTTCGGAAGCAGAACACCAGCTAAACCGAAGAAGCGAATTCATCATTATTTCAATGTAAGACAATAACGAATGAGTTTAGGACAATTAATAGTACTACTCCTGTTGGTCCTCGTTTTTGTGTGTTCCGGACTTATTGTCGTAAACGGGATGATACATGATCGGGAAAGGGCTATAAAAATAGGATTTGCAGGAGTAATCATTGCACTTTTGCTGCTCTTGGGAAGCTATTGTGTCATCTTTGAATTCTGAACATACACCATCATGTATATGTTTTAAATTAGGTTCTGACAGAGTCGGGTTTTCCCGGCTCTGTTTTATTTTATAAAAACGAAGTCGTGCTGTAAAACAATCCCAAATTATTATGATGGCATATAATAAATAACTACTTTTGGCACGTTTTTAATATACTTAATATAGAATAGTATGGTAAAAGATTTATTCGAAAGAATTCAAAGTAATAAAGGTCCTTTAGGAAAATGGGCTTCTCAGGCTGAAGGATATTATGTGTTTCCGAAATTGGAAGGACAGTTGGGACCTAGAATGCAGTTTCATGGAAAAGAAATTTTAAACTGGAGTATCAACGATTATTTAGGATTAGCTAATCACCCTGAAGTTAGAAAGGTAGATGCACAGGCAGCATTAGATTATGGTGCAGCTTATCCGATGGGTGCCCGTATGATGAGCGGACACACCACAATTCACGAACAATTGCAAAATGAACTGGCGACTTTTGTGCAAAAAGAAGCAGCTTATTTGTTGAATTTCGGTTATCAGGGAATGGTGTCTATTATTGATGCTTTGGTGACTAAAAATGACGTAATTGTATACGATGTAGATTCGCATGCCTGTATTATTGACGGAGTACGTCTGCATATGGGAAAACGTTTTACGTATAAGCATAACGATGTAGCCAGTCTGGAAAAAAACCTGGAGCGTGCTACTAAAATGGCTCTGGAAAACGGTGGTGGAATCTTAGTAATTACCGAAGGTGTTTTCGGAATGAGAGGGCAACAGGGAAAACTAAAAGAAATTGTTGCCTTAAAAGAAAAATATAATTTCCGTTTATTGGTTGACGATGCACACGGATTCGGAACATTAGGTACAACCGGAGCAGGAGCAGGTGAAGAGCAGGGATGTCAGGACGGAATCGATGTTTATTTCTCAACATTCGCTAAATCAATGGCGAGTATCGGAGCGTTTGTTGCAGCTGATCAGGATATTATCGATTATCTGAAATACAATTTACGTTCACAAATGTTTGCAAAGTCATTACCGATGATTATGACGGTTGGCGCTTTAAAACGTTTGGATATGTTACGTTCAATGCCGGAACTGAAAGCAAAACTGTGGGAAAATGTAAATGCACTTCAAAACGGATTAAAATCAAGAGGATTTAACATCGGAGATACGAATACTTGTGTAACGCCGGTTTATCTGGAAGGTAGTATTCCGGAAGCGATGGTAATGGTGAATGACCTACGTGAGAATTATGGTATTTTCTTATCGATTGTGGTGTATCCGGTAATTCCGAAAGGTATTATCCTGTTGCGAATGATTCCGACAGCTTCACATACTTTACAGGATATCGAAGAAACATTAAGCGCATTCGAAGCGATCCGTGAAAAACTGACTAACGGAACCTATAAAAAGATAGCTGAAGAGACAACAGTAGACGTAAGCGCTCAGTAGTTTTTTATACAAATAATTTTACACAACACCGGGAGTTTTTTCGGTGTTGTGCGTTTTTATACGATGAATAGCCCAATTTTTTAACACAGATTAACGCATAAAAGTCCTATTTTTGCTGCAAATAAATTAACTATGAAATTAAATAAATTAACAGGGATTGCCGCTTTGGCCCTTTTTGCAACTGTAATCGGTTGTCAGTCAGATGATACGAACGGTGTAAATCAGAACGGAGATGCTGATAAGATTATCTTAAATTCAGACAGTAATGCTTTAAACCAGCGAATTAGTTATGCTAATTCAGGAGTTATTGACCTAATCGGAAATACAGGTGGTAAGATGAGTTCTGCAGCCACTGCAAGTGATTTCCCTTTAGCTGTAGTAGCAGAAGTGAATGCTCCTGTTTACAACGGATTCCGATTAAAAGCGACACACGTGGATATTAACGGGCCTTATGCTTATGTTTCGTACAATACAGACGGAGATAAATATTTAGGAGCTATCGACGTGATTAATATTTCTAACCCGAATAACCCGCAATTGGTTGTTCAGGCGATTTTCCCGAAAAGTGATATCAGTGCAGTTTCCTATAACGACGGATATTTATTTATCGCAGGAGCAAGCAGTGTTGATGCTTCTCCTAACTTAACAAGCCCGGCTTTCGTGGCTAAAATGCCTTTACAAAACGGATTGTTGACAAATAACTATGCATCAACTAGTGTTTTAGGTAATGTAGCTACTGATATTTTTGCAACAAGTTCTAAATATTATGCAGTTTCAGGGAATAACGGAGAATTAGTGCGTTATAATAAAGCAGATAATACTTTTGAAGCAGCTATTCCGGTTGCGGATCTTAGAGCTTTAGGAAGTATCAACAATAAAATTGTTGTATTAAGCGGTACTCAGGGGGTTAAAGTTTATGATGCAAACTCTTTCGCATTACAATCTTCATTTGCAACGTCTCAAGATGTAGCGGATGCAAAAAGAACAATCGATTTCTCTGATAACAGAGTTTTAGTATCAGAAGGACGTAACGGTTTAGGTGTTTATAACCTTGCCAGCGGTTCAAAATTACAGACTATTGCAATTCCTACGAATGTAACAGGAGTTGATCAACAAGATGTAGTAACCAATGCAGTGTCTATCAATAACAATAAAGCGTTTGTTGCAAACGGAGCAGCCGGTTTATATATTTATAATACATCAGGTAATTTAAGTTTATTAGGTTCGTTACCATTAAACGGTACGATTTCTAATGCTTCAGCTAACTATGTAAAAAGTAGCGGTGATTATATCTTCGTAGCTAACGGTAACGGAGGTTTAAAAATCATCAAAATGGTAACACCTCCTAACAATTCAATTGATTGTACTAGTTTTGCCACTTACCCTGGTGACCAATGGTTGAATGTAAATTCAGGTCAAAACTTACAATATCAAGGTTCTGCTTCTGTACAGGGAGTTAACGTAAATGCTAACCTTACTTTCTGTGGTTCATTAGCAGTATCACAAGGATTAAATATTAATAGTGGTGGTGTGTTCTACATGAAAGGAGCTTTAGCACAAGGACAGGCAAGTAATCCTTGGAATGCATTAATCATCAACAGTAATGCGAAATTGAAAGTTGAAGGAAGTGTAGTGATCTACGGTAACCTGATACTAAACAGCGGGGCAACATTGGAATTTGTTGGTAACGGTTCTTCAATTACCATCCACGGAAGTGTAACAAAAGGAAACAATGTAACCATTACAGGAAATTATACCGATACAAATAATAAATTAAATTAATTTATCGGATCTCTCAAAAAAGCAAAAGGGCTCTTCTTATATAGGAGAGCCCTTTTTTATAGGGTAATTTTGTAAACAGGCGGTTTTATCCGTTTCGCATATGACCGGTCTGTTTCGTTTATTTATAAATCCTTGCGGAATGTTTTGCGTCTTTTATGAATAGTCGGGCTAAAGTTCTTCCACAACTGCTGTATCTTTTTATTTTCTTCCAACTGCGGATTGGTTTCTACTGTCAGAATGCCGCGTTTGGTGAAAACTTCATACATCCTTTTTAAAATCAATGCCGTTACGCCTTTGTTCTGATAGTCCGGATCAACACCGATCAGGTAAAATTCGGCATGGTCGTTTTTCTTCATCGCACGTAAAAGATGTAAGAATCCGAAAGGAAACAGCTTACCGTTTGCTTTTTGAAATGCTTTGGAAAAAGAAGGCATTGTAATGCCGAAAGCAATCATTTTACCTTCTTTATCGGTCACACAAGTGATAAAATCCGGATGGATAAATGAGATGTATTTTTCTTTATAATGATCGATTTGGAATTGTTCGATCGGTACAAAACTTTGTAATTCGGCATACGTTTTATTAAGTAAACCAAACATTTCATCTACATAGGGAATAATGTCTTTGGTTCTCTTAAAATTAAGACTTTTGACTTCATAACGTTGCTCGATAATTCGGGATAACGGTTCGATCTTACCTAAGTCGACCAGCTTAGCGTCAATTTTATATTCGAGCCATTCCGCTTCTTTTGAATAACCTAGTTTTTCAAGATGCTCCGGATAATAAGCATGGTTGTAAAGACCGATCATCGTGGCAATCTGGTCGAATCCTTCGGTTAGCATTCCGGCTTTGTCCATGTTGGAAAAACCCACCGGCCCCTCAATGTATTCCAGATTGTTTTTTTTACCGAGTTCGATCACTTTATCCAGTAATGCTTCGGTAACACTAATGTCATCAATAACATCAAACCAACCGAAACGTACTTTTGACTTTTGAAGTGTATTGACTTCGGTCCAGTTAATAATGGCCGCTATACGTCCCACAATCTTAGTGTCTTTATAAGCCAGAAAGTAATGAGCTGTTACGCTTTTAAAAATGTCATTTTCCGGATTAAAACTCTTTAATTCGTCTTTGATAAGCGGTGGAACCCAATATGGATTGTTCTTGTATAATTGAAAAGGAAAAGTGACAAAATCGGTCATTTCCTTTTGAGTAAGCGCTTCTTTTATTTGAATCATTTTAAAAACTATTCGGGTTGTATCTCATCGACACGTTTTTTCTTTTCTTCTTTTTTACCGCCTTTTTTGCCTTTTTCTTCTTTACCGCTCTTTATTTCAACCGGCTTGTAATTTTTGTCAAATCGCCATGAAAATCCGATTCCGCCAACAATTAAAGCGGGAGTGTCTTTGATATTGGCACCGATAGACGCATCGATCTGCATATTTTTTTGAAGTAAATAAGCAGCTCCGCCTCTAAAAATGACATCGGAATAATAATCACTTTTATACCCCTGATTCTCTATAAAAGCCGACCATTTAGCGTTGATACCGCGAGTTAAGGTAAGAATATAACCATAACTGGAATAATCGGAGATAAATTTATCCGCTATAAAGTTTCCGACCAATACCCATTGCGCACCGAAATGATTTTGAGTGATCAACATAAGTCTCGGACTAATAGAAGGTTCGTCGGGGATTTTATAATGATCAGAAAGGGCGAAATTAGCACCGGCATAAACACCTACAGCCGGAATAAATTGACGCCATTTAAAACGATGATTGGCTTTCCAACTGTAAATATTTACTTTTTCTTCGTGGTTTTTAAACGGATCATAAACCAGATATTTCGCACCGATTAAAGCTTGTTTGATTCCGTTACGATTCGTTTCGGAATAATCGGTTTTATAAGTATCAGATTGATATTGGATATCACCGATAAATTCCAATTGCTCCAGAATTGCACCGTAACGTAAACTCAATTCGCCCCCGAATCCGGACGATTTATACCCTAAATATTTATGCTTGTCATTAATATAATAGGTGCCGGCTTCTGCCTGAATTACTGTTTTTCCTACCGAAAAGGCGCCATGGGATTTACCCGGACGATTCGAGTTGATTTCGTCGGTAAACTGGGCATAGTGTACGGTAGTGCTTAAAAGTAACAGACCTGCGATCTTAAATTTAAAATGCTTTATCATGAGTGGGGGGATTTATGATAACGAATAAAACGTAAAACCAAAAGTAGTTATTTTATTATTATTTTAAGAATTAGAATTTATTTTTAACCGAAGGATTTAGTAAATTTGAAAAAATTTAATTATTATGGATACGGCATCATTGACTGGACTTGTAAAAGTATTGTTATGGATTATTGTAATTTACTATGCCTTAAAATTTGTAACGAAATTATTAGCCCCTTATTTTTTGCAACAGGTGGTGAAAAAGGCTGAAGAGAATTTTCAACAGCAGCAACAATATTATAATCAGCAACAATCACAACAACAAAATACACAAACCAACTTTTCATCCGACAAACCGAGAGAGAAGAAAAAAGTGGGCGAGTACATCGATTTTGAAGAAATAGAGTAGTGTTTAAAACTACTCTTTTCTTTTTTTACAATACTTTTATTTCTATTTTAGCCTACTATTATTAGGCTAAATTCGTTTTATGAAAAACCTTTCTAAATTTTATCCCCATGTACTGGCAATAATAGGCTTTGTACTAATCTCTTTATTATATTTTCATCCTGTATTGCAAGGGAAAAAAGTTTTCCAGTCCGATATCGCACAATATATCGGTATGGCGAAAGAACAAACTGATTTTAGAAAAACAACCGGTGATGAACCGTACTGGACCGACAGTGCCTTCGGTGGTATGCCAACGTATCAGTTGGGCGCGAATTACCCTAATAATTTTATCAAACAACTGGATTCGGTAATCCGTTTTTTACCACGCCCGGCCGATTATCTGTTCTTATATTTCCTTGGATTTTATATCCTGTTACGGGTATTTAAAGTCGATAGTCTCAAAGCGTTTTTCGGAGCACTCGCATTCGGTTTTTCGACTTATCTGATCATCATTCTGGGTGTTGGGCATAATGCTAAAGCCCACGCGATTGCCTATATGCCAATGGTCGTTGCCGGAGTAATCCTGGTCTTCCAGAAAAGATATCTGGTCGGTGGATTGCTAACGATGGTTGCTGCGGCATTAGAGATTAATGCGAATCACTTCCAGATGACCTACTACCTTTTATTACTCTTATTGGTAATCGGGATTTACTATCTGATTCAGTATGCTAAAAATAAGGAAATCCAGAATTTAGATAAAATCGCCGGAATTTTTGCAATCGCCGGAATTTTGAGTATCGGAGTGAATGCTACAAACTTGATGGCAACATCGGAATATGCAAAATACAGTACGCGTAGTGATAGTGAACTGACTTTTAACCCGGACGGAGCTAAAAAAGAAAGTACTAACGCAATGTCGTACGATTATATAACGGAATACAGCTATGGTATCGCCGAAAGTTTAAACCTGATTGCACCGCGTTTATTTGGTGGTTCTAATCATGAGAATGTGGGTGAAAACTCACCGATGTATGAATTTATTTCCAATCAGGGGGCATCGCCAAGTCAGGCTAAGGATTTTGTTTCCAGTGTACCGACGTATTGGGGAGCTCAACCAATTGTAGCCGCACCGGCTTATATCGGAGCGATCGTTTTCTTCCTGTTTGTATTGGCAATGTTTATCGATAAAAGAAAAATTAAATATGCATTTTTAGCCGGAGCTTTATTATCATTATTCCTGTCATGGGGGAAATATTTCCCGGCACTAACGGATTTCTTTATCAATTATGTGCCGATGTATAATAAATTCAGAGCCGTATCTTCTATTCAGGTCATTCTGGAATTGTGTATTCCGGTATTGGCAATATTAGGATTACAGTCCTTTTTTACGGCAGATGAAAAAGAACGTTGGAGTGCACTTTGGAAATCCGCAGCGATAACATTGGGTATTGTAGTACTATTGCTATTTGCTAAAGGAATGTTCAGTTTTACCGGTGGAAGTGACAGTGTTTACTTACAGGCTTACGGCGAAATGGGACCTCCGTTTGTGGCAGCATTAAAAGAACAACGAGCTGCAATGTATATGTCTGATTTATTACGTTCAGGCGGATTGATCCTTGTAGCAGCCGGAGTTTTATGGTTGTTTACTCAAAATAAATTATCTCAGATTACAACAGTGGTTCTGGTTGGAGTATTAATGGTAGGTGACTTGTTTATGGTGGATAAAAACTATGTGAACAGTGACAGTTTCGTATCGGCCCGTCAGGCGGATGTACCATTTGAAGCAACACCGGCAGACGAACATATTCTAAAAGATACAACACATTACCGCGTATTCGAAGTAGAAGGAAACATGTCGAGTGCGAGAGCATCTTACTTCCATAAATCAATTGGAGGGTATCATGCTGCGAAACCGAGAAAAATGCAACAGCTATTCGATTATCAGATTGCTAAAAATAACGTAGGTGTGTTGAACATGCTGAATGTTAAATATGTTATTCAGAAAGATGATCAGGGGAATGATGTTCCGCTTAAAAATCCGGAAGCTAACGGAAATGCGTGGTTTGTAAGTGACGTTAAAAAAGTGAACACTCCGGATGAGGAGATGAAGGCGTTGGACAAACTGAATACAAAAACAACAGCAGTATTGAATCAAAAAGAATTTTCCGGAGCTGTTAAAGAAAATACATTTGTGAAAGATTCTACGGCAACAATTGTTTTAAATACCTATAAACCGAACTATCTGAAATATACGTCGAATAATCCGAATAAAGGATTGGCCGTTTTTTCAGAAGTGTATTATCCGAAAGGGTGGAAGGCAACCGTAGACGGTAAAGAAGTACCGCATTTTGCAGTAAATTATGTGTTACGTGCTATGGAAGTACCGGCCGGGAAACATACGATCGAATTTAAATTTGAACCGGAAGTGATCAAAAAAGGTAGCACTATTGCATTAGTGAGCTTTTTAGTGATGGTACTATTGATTGTAGCCGGAATCTATTTCGACAACAAAAAGAAAAAAGCAGCGTAGTCGCCATATAAAAATTAAGAATGAAAAAAGTACTGATTATAACCTATTATTGGCCGCCTGCCGGAGGACCGGGTGTACAGCGTTGGTTAAAGTTTGTGAAGTACTTACCGGAATTCGGGATT
Source organism: Flavobacterium cerinum (assembly GCF_024496085.1). NCBI lineage: Bacteria > Pseudomonadati > Bacteroidota > Flavobacteriia > Flavobacteriales > Flavobacteriaceae > Flavobacterium > Flavobacterium cerinum. Next base: position 2,129,523 of record NZ_CP101751.1, read on the forward strand.
GAACCAGTTGTGTATATACCAGAAAATCCCACTTATCCTTTATTGGATACCAAACTGTTGGATGAAGTTCCTTCAGAAGTAACAATAATAAAAAAGAAAATTACGGAACCGTATGCCTGGGCATCGGTTTTTTCTAAAAATAAAACAAAGAAAATCAGTTCCGGGATCATTCCGAATAAAAGGAAACAATCTTTTTTGGAACGCCTGATGTTATGGACCCGCGGTAATCTCTTTATTCCGGATGCCCGCGTATTATGGGTAAAACCTTCGGTAACATTTTTGCAGCGTTATATCAAAGAAAACGGAATCGATACGGTAATTACAACCGGTCCGCCGCATAGTTTGCATTTAATCGGAATGCATTTAAAAGAGAAAACCGGAATCCGATGGATAGCTGATTTTCGGGATCCGTGGACAACTATCGGTTATCATAAAGCCTTAAAGCTTTCGGATTATGCAGCCCGAAAACACAAAGAACTGGAAAGTAAAGTGATGCAGGAAGCCGATTTTTTATTGGTAACCAGTAACACCACTCAAAAAGAGTTTAAAGCTATTACATCCCGACCGATTCATGTGATTACCAACGGATATGATGTGGAAAATATAACCCGATTGCCTTTGGATGAGAAATTTACATTGGCACATATCGGTTCGTTTCTGTCCGAACGTAACCCGAGAATTTTATGGAAAGCCCTTAGTGAACTAATCAAAGAGGAACCTGATTTTAAAGACGATTTTCAATTGAAACTGATCGGTGCAACGAGTCAGGAAATACTGGAAACGATCGAGGAATTCCGACTTTCGCCTTATGTTAAGAACATGGGATATGTGTCGCATCAGGAAGCTGTGCAGCAACAAAGAAGTTCGCAGGTATTACTGTTGATTGAAATCGATTCGGAAGAAACGAAAAGTATTATTCCGGGGAAATTGTTTGAATATATGGTTTCGGAACGACCGATTCTGGCTATTGGTCCTGAAGATGCTGATTTTGCAACTATAATAAAACAAACGAATACCGGAGTATTTGCTTTATATGATGATAAAGATCGGGTGAAAGAAACGATTTTGTCTTATTACCGACTTTATAAAGATCAAAACCTAAAAGTATATCCGGTAGGATTGCAACAATACAGCCGTAAGAACCTCACGAAACAACTGGCTGATTTATTAAAATAGGATGGGAATTGTAATTAATCAATCCATAAAGAACACTATTATTACCTATATCGGTTTTGCAATCGGTGCAGCGAATACGTTGTTTATGTATCCGAAATTTTTAGGAGAAACCTATTACGGACTAACCGGGTATTTACTTTCATCTGCCAATATTATTATGCCGTTGATGGCTTTCGGCGTTCATAATACACTTATTAAATATTTTACCCATTATAAAACCGAAACGGAAAAAGAACAATTTTTAACCTTTGTATTATTTCTTCCGTTTTTACTGATTATCCCGATGATGTTGTTCGGAACGTTCGGCTATTCGGCAATCGCATCATTTTTATCCCGAAAAAATCCGATTATTTACGACTATGTATGGCAAATTCCTGTAATTGGTCTGTGTATGGGGTATTTTGAAATCTTTTATGCCTGGGTAAAAGTGCATATGCAATCGGTTTTCGGAAGTTTTATTAAAGAAATTGCCCTTCGGATTTTTATCACCATCTTCTTGCTTGCGGTTTATTTTAAATGGATTTCGCCGAAAGCTTTTGTGAATTTTCTAATGCTTATTTATTTGGCTTCCATGTTGTTAATGCTTTTTTATGCGTTTAAGGTCAAGCCGATAGTATTTCGCTTTAAATTACCGGAAAATAGCCGTGCCGTTTTGGTTTATTCGTCTTTTATTATCCTTTCGGGAAGTATAGCCAATATGTTATTGGATGTCGATAAAAATATGATCGGACAATATATAGCAATTGAAAATATAGCCTATTATTCGGTGGCGATTTTTATTGCGACGGTTATATCCGTTCCAAGTCGGGCGATGCATCAGATTACGTATCCGATTACAGCCAAACTGATGACGGAAAACAAGCACGACGAATTAAACGAATTGTATAAAAAAACATCGATTTCGTTACAAGTTATCGGCGGACTGGTTTTTTTAGGTATACTGGTTAATATTAAAGAATTATACACTTTGTTACCGGCTAATTATAGCGGTGGTATTTTTGTAGTCTTTGTAATCGGTCTTTCTAAATATTTTGACTTGCTATTAGGGAATAACAACGCAATTATTTTTAATTCGAAATATTACCGTGCCGTTTTATTTTTAGGATTGTTATTGGTTTTTCTGACGGTGAGTCTGAATATGTATTTTATTCCGCGAATGGGGATAGAAGGCGCCGCGATTGCTACATTAATTTCGATTACAATGTATAGCCTGGCGAAATTACTGTTTGTAGTTGTTCGTATGAAACTCTATCCGTTTTCCCGAAATACACTCTATTCTTTAGGGATATCATTGTTTTGCTTTTTCACCTTCTATTATTGGGATTTCCCGTTTCACCCGGTTATCGGGATTATGCTGAAATCCGCTCTAATCACAATCGTTTATCTTTATCTGAATTATATCTTTAAGATCTCAACTGATGTTAATGCTGTAATGAATAAAGTATTGGTGATGTTGAAATTAAGATCCTAAAAAAAGAAAACCCGATCAGCTGTAATTGCGTCACGGGTTTCTTCAAACTAACCAACCAAAATTTTAATGTAATCTCTTTTATTTCTTGTCGTTTATATCTTTGATATCGGCATCCGTCATTTTTACTTTGGTACCGTCGGCTTTATAGTAATAATAGTCATCATCATTAGTATTTTGCCAAGATCCGCTGTTGTCGTAACCATCCTGATAGTAGCCGTTACCGCCATTACCATTGTTGTAATAATCATTCCCAAAAGGAGCATAGCTATAACCTTGTGATGCATTGTTAACATAACCACGGATGTCTACAATCTGACCTCTTCTGTTATAGATGATGCGTAATCCGCCTACTTGTGTTAAAGCAAAACTGTTATAACTCATATATACGCTTCCTACTCGTTTTACACGGTTTGCACTGTCGTAATTGATGAATACATTACCAACGCGTCGTACTCTTCCGTAATTGTCGTGTTCAATGCGTACACCGTAGTTGCCACGACCCGGAGCACCATAAGTCGTATTTACACCACCACGTCTTCCGTCGCGATATACAATAGTTCCGCTTGTAGCAGGCTGTGTGTTAAAATCCAGTTCACCGTTAGGGAAAACATAAAAAGCAATTCCGCGTTCCATAAATTGAATAGGTTCTGCATTTCTGTAATCGATACCATAACGCGGTCCGTTTGCTTTTGCATCAGAAAAAACGGGATTTACTGAAGCCTGAGCCATACTTCCCACCAGGAAGATACTGGCTACTAAAAGTGTAATTTTTTTCATAATACCTTATTTTAATAGTTTCCTACTCGTAAAGTTTTTCGGTTCCACTTTCCGGAATCTGATATTGGATTCCCTTGCTTATCCTAAGTCCAATTTACGTGCCAAAATGTGAAAAGAAAGGCAACTATTTTTTAGAATTACTGTAAGTGGTTGGTTGACAGTTGATATAAAGTTTAGGTGAACTATTTTTTTAAAGTAAATTTTTAATTTCACTATGTAGAGAAATTAATATTTCTTATATTCGTTTGCCGATCTGTTGGTAATAACCTATTAAAACCCCCAAATCTTTACAAAAAAATGGAAAACTTAACTAAAAGCTTAATGCTTTCATTGTTTGCCACAATGTGTGGAAGCGTCGCAACCCGGGCGCAGACTTTTAAACAGGATTACGCGGATATCGTGAATCAGGCTTCGCAAACCGGGATCGTAACCAATCTAACGGAATTTGAGAATTTTGGTCTGAAATATCGCGGTACCGTAAATCAGGCCAATACGTTACAATGGCTAAAAGACAAATACCTGAGTTACGGGTATACGGCAAGTCAGTTATCGGAAGATACATTTAGCTATTCCGGATCGACTTGTAAAAACCTGATCGTGACAAAAATGGGTACGGTTTACCCGAATACGTATGTAATTGTCTGCGGACATTATGATACGGCTGTCGGAAGTGGTACAAATGACAATGGTAGTGGTGTCGTAACCATTTTGGAAATTGCCAGATTACTGCAAAATGTGCCGACCGAATATTCGATTAAATTCATCAACTTTAGTGGTGAGGAAGACGGATTACTGGGAAGTGAACATTATGTGAGTACCGTGGTAAACGGAACAACCCCGAAAATGGATATTAAATTGGTTTTTAATATTGATGAGATCGGAAGTGTAGCCGGAATGGTGAATGATAAGATTGTTTGTGAACGGGATCTTTTTGCGCCGACTTCAAATAATGCAGCTTCCGATGCGGTAACGGCAGAGTTAATGACATGTACCGAACTTTATTCGCCTTTAAAAGCAGAGTTATCCTATGCGTACGGATCGGATTATATGCCTTTTCAGGAAAACGGAGAAGTGATCACCGGATTTTTTGAGCATTATTATTCCCCTCATGCACATACAACACAAGATTTATTGATCAATTTGGATACGGTATATGTATATAATGTAGCCAAAGCGGCAATTGGTGCTACTTTGCATTTTGCTACAGCGGTGATACCTACGACACCGGATAGTGCTAAAAAAGATTTTAATGTAAGCTTTTTTCCGAACCCGGTTAAAGATCGCTTAACGATTAATAAAGGACAACTGGATAATAAAGAATACGTTTTTTCTATAGTTGATATTAACGGTAATACGGTATTACGCGAACAGCTTGCTAATGCAGAGTTGTTGGAAACAATCGATATTACAAAATTAAAGAAAGGTCTTTATTTGGGCGTTTTGGAAACCGGTGAACACCGAATTACTAAAAAAATCGTGATTGAATAGATTATAATACTACTTTTTTTATTGAGCAAATCGGTTCGGTTTTTCTGTGATGAACAGGAAGACACGAACCATTTGTTTTTGGAATTTATTGTCCGGAACTTTTATAATGCTTTGTTAGCGGACAAAATTCATTTCACGGACTAAAATTGAGTAATCTTTTTACAAAAGTTAAATGGTTTATTGTGTTGGTTTTTAGTTTTTTAGTTGGATAAAATGATGCGAATATTATTTTTAATATCAGCTATAGCCTAGTTTGAAAAATTACTATCTTCGTATGCCGGTTTTCGGTAATAACCCAGAGAAAAAGAATTAACTAACTAGGAAAAATGAAAAACTTAACTAAAAGCTTAATGATTTCATTATTTGCTACAGTATGTGGAACCGCAACCCAGGCACAGGTTTACATACAATCGTATGCAGATATTGTAAATCAGGCTTCTCAATCCGGTATTCTGACTAATCTGACAGAATTCGAGAATTTAGGAGTCAAATTCCGGGGAACACCGGCGCAGGCCAATACGTTACAATGGCTTAAAAACAAATATCTGAGTTACGGATATACAGCCAGTCAGCTAACGGAAGATGTCTTTACCTATTCGGGAGCAACCTGTAAAAACCTGATCGTAACGAAAATCGGTACCGTTTATCCGAATACCTATGTGATTGTTTGCGGACATTATGATACGATTACCGGAACCGGTACAAACGATAACGGTAGCGGTGTTGTGAGCATTCTTGAAATTGCGCGTTTACTGCAAAATATTCCGACAGAGTATTCGATTAAATTTATCAATTTTAGCGGTGAAGAAGACGGATTACGCGGAAGTCAGCATTATGTGAGTACAATTGTAAACGGAACGAGCCCGAAAATGAGTATTAAGCTCGTGTTTAATATTGATGAAGTAGGAGGAGTAGCCGGAATGCTAAACAATACGATTACCTGTGAAAGAGATACCGGAAATCCTTCGGCAAATAATGCGGCTTCCAATACGATTACAACTGAATTGATCAAATGTACTCAGTTGTATTCGCCTTTACAAACTAAATTGTCATATGCTTACGCATCGGATTATATGCCGTTCCAATCAAACGGTGAGGTGATTACCGGTTTCTTTGAAACAAACGAAACCACACATGCTCATACGGCACAGGATTTATTGATCAACATGGATCCGGTATATGTATATAAAGTTGCAAAAGCAGCAACAGGAGCTACGTTGCATTTTGCAAAAGCAGTTACAAATTCGACTTTAGGAACGGATGGATTTGAAAAAGATTTTAATGTAAGCTTTTTTCCGAATCCGGTTAAAGACCATTTAACGATCAATAAAGGGAATTTGGAAGTGAATGATTATATATTTACTATTGTCGATATTAACGGTAAAGAGGTATTGCGACAACAGGTAAGTAATGCAAAATTATTGGAAACAATTAATATTGCTAAACTTAGCAAAGGTATGTATATGGGAATCCTGGAAACGGGTGAACACCGTGTTACTAAAAAGATTCTAATTGAATAAGTTACGCATAAAAAAACAGCCTGATTATTAATCAGGCTGTTTTTTTATTATAATTTCTCTTTTAAATATTTTCCGGTTGCGGAATCTTTATTTCGGGCCACTTCCTCCGGCGTACCGAAAGCGATTAGTTTTCCGCCGTTTTCACCACCTTCGGGACCAATGTCGATAATATAATCGGCACATTTGATCAGATCAAGATTGTGTTCGATTACAATTATGGAATGCCCTTTATCGAGTAGCGCATCAAAAGAAGCCAGTAATTTTTTGATATCGTGAAAATGCAATCCGGTTGTCGGTTCGTCAAATACGAATAATGCTTTTTCTTTGGTTACCCCTTTGACTAAGAAAGAAGCTAGTTTAATACGTTGGGCTTCTCCTCCGGATAAGGTAGAAGAAGATTGTCCTAATTGTACATATCCCAAGCCTACATCTTGTAACGGTTGTAATTTTTGAGTGATTTTGGTTTGCTTATGCAGATTGAAAAATGCGATGGCATCATCAATCGTCATCGTTAAAACATCATCAATATTTTTGTTTTCGAAGTTAACCTCAAGTATCTCTTTTTTAAATCGTTTTCCGTTACAGGTTTCACATTCCAAATGAACATCGGCCATAAACTGCATTTCGATAGTCACGGAACCTTCTCCTTTACAGGTTTCACATCGTCCGCCGTCTACGTTAAATGAAAAGTGTTTCGGTTGATAGGCTCTCATTTTCGAAACCGGCTGCTTGGAAAACAGATCCCGGATATCATCATACGCTTTGATATACGTTACCGGGTTGGAACGGGAACTACGACCAATAGGATTCTGGTCGACATATTCAATATGTTTGATATGCGAATAGCTTCCTTTTAATTCACTGAATTGTCCTGCTTTTTCTCCAACGCCTTCCAGTTGTTTTTGGATGGCCGGAAAAAGGATTTTTTTAACCAATGTACTTTTTCCGCTTCCGGAAACCCCGGTGATTACTGTCAGACACTCTAAAGGAAATGTTACATCAATATTTTTCAAGTTGTTTTCCCTCGCTCCGACAACATCAATATGGTTTTTGAATTTTCTCCTTTTTTTCGGAACTTCAATTTCCATCGTTCCGTTTAAATATTGAGCGGTTAACGAATCAGCCTGTAGTATTTCATCATACGTACCTTGAGCGACCAAATGTCCGCCATAAGTTCCGGCTTCGGGTCCGATATCGATAATCATATCTGCGGCTTTCATGATATCCTCATCGTGTTCGACAACGATAACAGTATTTCCGAGATTACGAAGGTCTTCCAGTACTTTAATCAGTCGTTCCGTATCTTTCGGGTGTAAGCCGATACTGGGCTCATCCAGAATATACATGGATCCGACAAGGCTACTTCCCAGTGAAGTTGCCAGGTTAATACGTTGCGATTCTCCTCCGGATAACGTAGCGGAATTACGGTTTAAGGACAGATAATTTAATCCTACTTCATCTAAAAAGCGCAAACGGTTATTGATTTCAATTAAAAGACGTTTGGCTACTTTCTGATCATATTCAGATAGTGTAAGCTCTTTAAAAAACACAATCAGATTTTTGATCGGTAAATCAACCAGATCAGAAATTGTTTTTTCGCCTACTTTCACATAGTTAGCTTCAGGGCGTAATCGTTTTCCTTTACAGGTATTACATTTTGTTTTTCCGCGGTAACGCGATAACATTACCCGGTTTTGAATTTTATAATTCTTTTCTTCCAGTTCCTGAAAAAAATCATCCAGACCGGTAAAAAAATTATTTCCTTTCCACAGCAGGTTTTTTTGTTCTTCCGATAACTCGAAAAAGGGCTTGTGGATCGGAAAATCAAATTTATAGGCATTATTAACTAATTGATCGCGATACCAGCCCATACTTTCGCCACGCCACGGATAAATAGCATTTTCATATACGGACAATGCGGTATTCGGAATCACAAGCTCTTCATCAATACCGATTACATTTCCGTAGCCTTCACATTTCGGACAAGCACCATACGGGTTGTTAAAGCTGAATAAATGAACATTGGGTTCCAAAAACAGTATACCGTCCATTTCAAAATTATTACTGAAAATAATTCGTTTTTCGCTGTTCAGTTCCTGTAGGTAACATTCGCCTTTTCCTTCGTAAAAAGCGGTTTGTGCGGCATCGGCTAACCGATTGTAAAATTCCTCTTCTTCTTTGACGATAATACGGTCAATGATTAGGAGTATATCTTTATTGTCTAATGTATGTTGGTCGATCTCATCAAGACGAACCATTTGATTATCAATCAGTATTCGGGCAAAACCTTGCTGTAGTAAGACTTTTAATTTGTCTTCCAGTTTTCGTCCTTCTTCCAGATGGATAGGAGATAATAGCATCCATTTGCTTTCCAACGGAAGTTTTTTGACTTCGTTAACGACATCTGTAACAGTGTCTTTTTTAACTTCTCTACCGGTAACAGGAGAAAAAGTTTTTCCGATTCGGGCATAAAGCAATTTCAGGTAATCGTAAATTTCGGTGGAAGTTCCTACCGTCGAACGGGCGTTGGTTGTATTTACTTTTTGTTCGATGGCAATAGCCGGTGCGATTCCTTTAATATATTCCACTTTGGGTTTATCCAGCCTTCCTAAAAACTGACGGGCATAGGAGGACAAACTTTCTACATAACGGCGCTGTCCTTCGGCATATAAAGTGTCGAAAGCCAGACTCGATTTTCCGGAACCGGATAAACCGGTAATCACAACCAATTTGTTCCGCGGAATCGCTACATCAATGTTTTTTAAATTGTGTAATTGAGCCCCTTTGATAATAATGTTTTTTTTAGGCTCCAGAGTGGTGATGTCAGTTTTCATAGATTACAAAGATAAGCAAAAAGGGAATTTTTTGGTATAATAATATAATTCCCGAAAAAAAGAAGTTTCCTTTGTGAGACCCCGTTAAAAGTAGTGGTATCACTGAGATTTTCCTAAAAAATGGAGGATTTTACTACAGGAAAATATGTTAATTTTTAAAAAACGGTTGCGATGTAACAAAAAATTATGTTATATTTGGCTTAACATTAATTCCAATTTAACATTTGCCTATAGGATAAAAATACTTTTTAGACACTATTTTCTCAAAGAACCAAACCAAAAACTAAAAGGTATTATTATGGCTAATGTTGTACTTCCAGACGCTGTCTTAGTAAAAAATTATGTAGGGGGAGATGAAACTGCTTTGGCTACATTAATTGAAAGACATCAATCCAAAATTTATGGCTTTATTTATTCTAAAGTGATGGACAGGGAAATAACAGAAGATATTTTTCAGGACACTTTTATTAAAGTCATCAAAACGTTGAAATCGAAAAATTACAACGAAGAGGGAAAATTTCTGCCTTGGGTAATGCGTATTTCGCATAATCTGATCGTGGATTATTTTAGAAAATCAAAAAAAATGCCTTATCACAGGGAAACGGAAGAATTTTCTATTTTCTCTATTATGACGGATAACAGCCCGAACGTTGAAAGTAGAATTATCAGTGAACAGGTTGAAGTGGATCTGCAACGTCTTATCGAAGAACTTCCTGAGGATCAGAAAGAAGTGTTAGTAATGCGTATGTATCAGGATCTCAGCTTTAAAGAAATCGCTGATTTAACAGGAGTAAGTATTAATACTGCACTGGGACGTATGCGTTATGCATTAATGAATCTTAGAAAAGTAATTGAAAAGAATCAAATAATTTTGACGAACTAAACAATATTAGTGCTGAAGTTGCGTTATTGTGTATATATCCTAAATCACAAGTATGGCAAAACTTTACTCTAAGAAAAAAACAGCAAGTCAGACCATGTTACCTAAAAAAGAAACTATAAGTTTTTTACTCAGCTATTCAAAAGCGTTGAGTATTGTCAAAGTAGGCGATTTGACGTTTGAAAACCTTGCTAATTAAGGAAACATCCCGATGCTATGAGTATCGGGATGTTTTTTATTTAAGCGGTTTGGTTTTCTTTTTATAATAGTCATCGATAACCGATTTTCTACCGATGGTCTGGGTGATAATATCTTTTTCAAGATCCCATCCTCTGGCCGGTGAGTATTCTCTTCCGTACCAGATAATCTGTAAATGAAGATCGTTCCATAAATCTCTGGGAAAAATACGTTTGGCATCTTTTTCGGTTTGCTGAACATTCTTTCCGTTTGAAAGATTCCAACGGTACATCAGACGATGAATGTGAGTGTCTACCGGAAACGCAGGAACACCGAATGCCTGTGACATGACCACACTGGCTGTTTTATGACCTACAGCCGGAAGCGCTTCCAATGCATCAAAATCCTTTGGTACTTCACCGTTGTGCTTTTCAATCAGAATTTGAGATAAACCGTAAATTCCTTTCGATTTCATCGGCGATAATCCGCAGGGTCTGATAATTTCCTTAATTTCTTCTACACTCATTTTAACCATATCATACGGATTATCCGCTTTAGCAAAAAGCAAAGGCGTAATCTGGTTTACGCGTACATCTGTACATTGTGCTGATAATAAAACGGCAATCAGAAGGGTATAGGGATCTTTATGGTCTAATGGAATCGGAATTTCCGGATAAATTTCGTTTAACGTTCTTATAACAAAATCGACTTTGTCTTCTTTGGTCATTTTTCCTACTTTTATAAAAACAAATATACGGTTATGATGACATTAAAAAAAGGAGATAAGGCTCCGAATTTTTCAGGAGTGGATCAGGATGGGAAAACACATACACTGACCGATTATAAAGGGAAAAAACTGGTAGTGTTTTTTTATCCGAAAGCCAATACACCGGGCTGTACAGCGGAAGCGTGTGATTTAAGAGACAATTTTGAACGTTTTAAGGCAAATAATTACGAACTGTTAGGTGTGAGTGCCGATAGTGCAAAAGCGCAAGGGAAATTTAAAGATAAGTATGAATTTCCGTTTCCGTTATTGGCCGATGAAGACAAAACGGTTATCAATGCTTTTGGTGTTTGGGGACCGAAAAAGTTTATGGGTAGGGAATATGACGGAATTCACAGAACAACTTTTGTGATTGATGAAAACGGTGTGATTGAGGATGTAATTACGCAGGTTAAAACCAAAGCACATGCGGATCAGATTTTAAAATAAAAATGAAAAGGCCGGAATTTAATTCCGGCCTTTTGCTATAGAAAATTGATTTATTGTTCGATTTCGTTGGTTTCGCCACAGCTAAAAAGATGATCGCGTTTAATTAATTCGGATATCCCTTCGGGTAGCATATCTTCCCATCCTTCTTGTCCTTCGTGAATCATTTTTAAAACTTCACGGGAGAATATTTTCAGGTGCTCTTTATCAAAATCGGTAATGTCTACTACTTTTCCGTTATAGGCGAAGAACTTGTACAGCTCTTTCATTCGCGGATGTACTTTTAGATTTTGCGAAGTGATAACATTGCCTTCTTCGTCTTCCATCGGATAAAGGAATACTTTTAAGTCACGGTAGAATAATTTACCGAATGCTTCCAGAATTCCTCCGCTAAGGTGACGGTAATATTTCTCGTCAAAAATATCAATCAGGTTACTTACGCCCATTGCTAATCCCATTCTTGCTTTCGAGTATTCTGAAAAATATTCGACTACTTTATAGTATTCCTGGAAATTTGAAATCATTACGGTTTGGCCTAATGAACAAAGTAATTCGGCACGATCCATAAAGTCACGCTCATCGATTTCACCCTCGGAACGAAGGTTGGATAAGGTGATTTCAAAAATAACCATGGTGTTATCCTTGTCTACTTTTTTCTCCTTTAGGAACATTTCGTATGACTTTTGGTACATATCCATGTTCACTTTGGTTACCGGACGGAAACTTCCGCGTAATGCCAAAATATTTTTGCGATACAGAATAGATGCCGGTAAAATGTTGTTACCGTTCGGATCAAACATTACAGCATCAGTCATTCCGTTTTTAACAAGTTGTAAACTCATCAAACGATTGTCGACCTCTTTAAAACGCGGACCGGAAAAGTTAATAGTATCAATTTCTAATTGATCTTTGTCCAGGTGATCGTATAAGTAACGAAGTAATTTTTTAGGATCGTTGTATTTATAAAAGGCTCCGTAAATAAGATTTACGCCCAAAATACCTAATGTTTCCTGTTGTAGTCGGGAATCGGTTTCTTTAAAACGAATGTGAAGGATAATTTCGTTATAATCTTCTTCCGGATCCAGTTGGTATTTTATTCCGACCCAACCGTGGCCTTTGTATTGTTTAGCAAAATCGATAGTTGCTACCGTATTGGCATAGCTAAAGAACATTTTGCTGGGATGTTTATCTCTTTTTAAACGTTCTTCCACAAGTTGAATTTCGTGGGATAACATTTTTTTTAAACGACTTTCAGTAACATAGCGACCATCGTCTTCTACACCGTAAATTGCGTCACTAAAGTCTTTATCATAAGCAGACATCGCTTTTGCAATCGTTCCGGAAGATCCTCCGGCTCTGAAAAAATGTCTTACCGTTTCCTGTCCGGCTCCGATCTCTGCAAAAGTCCCGTAAATGTTTTTGTTGAGATTGATACGGAGTGCTTTCTCTTTCAGAGCAGGAATATGTTCTATTTCCCGGTCACCCTTAAGAGTAATTTCGTTATCTGTGTTTTTCATAAATGCCATAATACTGCAAAGTTAACAAAATAGGCAGTCTAATAAAAGCTAAATAATCCTATTTTTAATGTTAAAATAGATGTCGGTTATCATAAAAAACAGATAATCAGTGTTTTTTTTCTCAAGTGTGCGACTATAAAAAACAATGCCGGTCAGTTACGACCGGCATTACCAAAAAACTTAAGTAAGGATTAATCATACTATTTCAAGGCAACCTGAAACAGTATTATTGTCATCTTCTGTAAAAGAAAATTATATTTCATTTTTGAATACCACACTTATTTTGTTTCGGATCATTGTGTGTTCCAAAAAGCGAAAGTGGCATCCAGATTGTTTTCTGTAGAATTGTTAAACATGTTTTTGATATTATTTTTCCAGCCATCCCATTTTTTCTGATTTTGTAAGGCATCTTCCATTTGACGGATAGTATAACCGGATACCTGATCCTGATACGAACGCGTTAATAGTGAATATGGGTTAGAATCGGTGAAATAATAGGAAGAGGTACGTGTTTTAAAACCATCCAGCGCATCGTGTACCATTCCGGTATAACGAAGTCGGTTATAAGACGGTTCGTAGCTCGTGTACACCATTCGTGTCAGGCTACGTTCTACACCGCGTGCCCAGGATTCGATAACGATTTTATCAGCATCTCTGTAATTGTTACTGCTGCTCATACTCCAGTGCGAAGCATGTGTTAGCTCGTGAATGGTAGTGGCATAGGTGCGATAACGCGGATTTTGCGGATTAAAGATATGGATATGACTACCCAGACCTAAAAAGCGTCGCGCCGGATTAGCATTACCGTCGTACTCATTATTTACTTCATCTACAGCTTTAATCTTAAGCTGCGTTCTCCAGAAACCGTTTTGAGGTGGTCTTCTTAATCCTTGAATATTTTTGTAGTAGTAATGATGAGCAGCACGGAAAATAGTCGAGTAGTAGCTGTGAATACTGGTAGTTCCGTGGTGTACATCCCAGTTTCCGGTTTTTTTAGGACCATCCAGCTTTGCAGTTGAAAAGATCCATCCTTTACGGATTTCGAAATCATATCGCTCATATTTGTAGCTATAGTTAGCCGGGTTTTTAAACGTACCGTCACAGCTGTAATAACCAGCGGAATTTACAAATCCGACATGAGTGGTAAACCATCTTCTGGCCTCAACTTTCAGACCTTCCACACCGATAGTACCCAACAAATCGTCCTGCATTGTAATTCGTCCTGCCGGTCTCCATTTGCTTTTGGCTGCCAGTCCGTTTTCTTCTTCATAATTACCGGTTAAGAGTAAGGAACGGTCAACCAGTTCGTCAGCTGAAATTCCGTTTAAGATAACTGTAGAAGGGATTTCTCCTTTACCGTCTTCTATTTTTTCTTCATCCGGTATAAATAACTCTTCCAATATTTCATGTGGTACTTCCGGCATTGGTCGGTTAACCGGAACGGAAGCATATTGGAATCCGGGTTGATCTTCCGGAATGCCTTCGTCGCGATAAGTACTTAAATCAAATCCTTCAGGGAAAGAAACGTCCAGCGGGTAATTATAAAAAACAAGCGTGGAATCTTGTTTTAATAAAGCCATTGTTTCTTCGTTTTCAGGTCTGAACTTTACATAATAATGTGTGGTGGTGATTCCCGACATCTCTTTTGCCCGGTTAATATCACCATCTGTTAACAGATCTGCATAAGCTATTAACATGTTAGTAACGGAATACGGGTTTTGTAACTGTACCGCTTCATCCGGTAATCGCTGTCCGACAGCATTTGACTGCCCGGCTGAATCTTCTGTCCAGTCTTTTGTTTCACAGCTAACCATCAATAAAAGGGCAACTGTAAATACGCTTAGTAAAACTTTTTTCATTTTTTGTTTTTAAGGTTAATAGTAATGTTGCAACTCGTGTGGAATTCTGAAGATGTATGTACTTAAGTAATTTATTTGATATTTTTTTTAGGAATATCATGTTTATTCGCTTTTTGTGCTTTTTTTTAAAATTTTAAAGACGGGTAAAGCAATGGATAATGATCTCCTGAAAATGGATTTTAATGGTTTATTTTTATAAATACTTTAAAATTAATATGTTTAAAAATATATATAAATGTTATAGAAAAAACAATTGGTTGTTATTTTTGTGAATTCGATATCGCTTTAAGACTGGTTAATGGTTCAAAATGCGAATATTTTAAAAAATGCACTTGTTTTTTTTAATATCAAAAATATAGTGAAGTGTTGTAAATTATTTTTGTAGCTTTTTATTTGTTAAAAATATTTTGATTGTAAAATAAACCTACATTTTATAAATAAAAAGGGGCTAAGAGTTTGAAAAGTAATAAACGGAATGCAATAAAAAACCGTTCATTGAGAACGGTTTTTTATTATAACTGAAGACTTTGTTATTGTTGTTTTTCGACCGAATCGTAGCATAAATCGACAACATGGTCTAAGGCATCTAAAATAGCTTGTTTTCCTTCGGGTTGATTAACGTCGATTCCGCAAATCGTAACGCCGTTCATTTTAGCATGTAGGGATAGGTAATAAATTCCGCCGATTTGTAGTGCCATTAAAGCTCTGATGTTAACTTTAGCGTCTTTAAAATAGGGATCGGTGTATTTAAAAAACTCTTCACCGACTCTTTCACGTAGTTCTGCGATTTCTTTTAAAAGAGGAGTGAATTCGCTGAGTTCCCAAAGGATCATTTTTTGCATTTCAATATCTTCAAGGAAAGCTTCAAAATGGCCTTTTAAGAAATACTGACCATCCGTTCTGCTGACATGACTTGCAGTGATAATATCGGGAACTTTATCATCGTTAAATGAATTGGACCAATAATCCCGTTCCCGGATGTAAGTTTCAATAAGATTGTTAACGTCACCGAAATAAGCGTAAATCAATTTCCTGTCCAAACCGGCAACAGCAGCAATTTTTGCAACTGTAAGACCTTTATAACCTTCTGATTTTAGTACAACTCCCACGGCATCAATGAGTTTTCGCATCGTGCGGGCTTTTTCTTTAATCGGGCCCTGAGATACTTTTCTCTTTTTGGGTTGACCTTTATCGGGTTGCTCCTCGTTTTTCATGATAGTAGTTATTTGCCTTGCAATATCTGATTTTTTGTTCTAAAATTCAAGCCTATTAAGGCTTTATTGGCATGTTTTTGATTGATTATTGCTTATGGTTCACCACTTTTTGTTTGATTAGGACAGTGAAATCTGTAACGATTTAACGGAACAATAATACTAAAGGTACAAAAAAATTAACATAAATAACATACTGTTATTCGGATCATCTCTAAATTGCTAAAACAATTCATTTTTAACAGTAGGGAAATTCGCTATTATAAAAGAGAGATTCTTATTTTTGTAAAAAAGAACATTACTTTGAAAGTATATTTTTTGGGAACCGGAACTTCACAAGGTATTCCTATTATTGGAAGCGATCATCCGGTTTGTCTGAGTCCTGATATAAAAGATAAACGATTACGGGTTTCCGCTTTAGTAAGCTGGGACGATCATTGCTATGTTATGGATTGCGGACCGGATTTCAGACAGCAGATGTTGGCTGCCGATTGTCGTAAATTGGACGGTATATTATTTACGCACGAACATGCCGATCATACAGCCGGATTGGACGATATAAGACCTTTTAATTTCCGGCAAGGACCGATGCCGATTTATGCGCATAAACGGGTTATTGAAAGTCTTCAACGACGATTCGATTATATTTTTGAAACGGAAAACCGTTATCCGGGCGCTCCGTCGGTATTGGTTAATGAAGTAATCAATCATTCCGGATTTGAAATCGGCGGAAAAAAAGTGATTCCTATTAATGTATGGCACGCGGATTTACAGGTTTTCGGTTATAGAATTGACGATTTTGCTTATCTGACGGATGTTAAAACAGTTGATCCGGAAGAAGCTGAAAAACTTAAAGGGGTGAAAGTTTTAGTGATCAATGCACTTCGGATTGAACCGCATATATCCCATTTTAATTTGGAAGAAGCGCTGGATTTTATAAAATTTATTCAGCCTGAAAAAGCTTATCTGACCCATATAAGTCACCATATGGGATTTCATGAAGCGGTGCAACAAACCTTGCCTGAAAATGTATTTCTGGCTTACGATAATTTAGAAATAGAAATTTAATCCCTATGAAAAAAGCAATATTATATCTTTTTATCCTGTCTTTATTGTTTAATATTTTTCAGTATATGAATTCAACGAAAATACTGAAAACGCAGGAAAAAGAACTTGAAAGCGCCAAAACCAGAATTGGTAAGGTAAGAGATTCTCTGAACATCCTTCGGGAAGAAAAAAATGACAGCGATTTTTTCTCTTTGGATTATGACGATGACGCTCAGGAATATTTTTCGCAGTATGACGTAACTCAGGTTGCGGCAAAAGTTAAAGAGGATTTAGTAACATTAAACGATGATAAAACCGGAAATCGTTTGATACCCTATGAAGCGATTGACGGAAATAAGTTTTTTATCAATAAAATAAAAATTTTAAATCACCGTTGGATTATAGCCGACTTTTATAGCGGATCGGTTAGAGGACAAATTCTGTTAAAGTATTTCTATAATACGGACAAACCAACCGATTTTGAAAGAATAGACACAATTTTGTTCTCTAATACGGTGCAATAAAATGATTATTTTGTAAATTTAAAGCTTCAATTTAGCCTGATTACTGGGAATGGCCGGATTGAGAAACAAAAGATAACCGAATGAAAAATATTATTCCCTTAATAGTATGCAGCTTTCTTTTTGTATCATGTGATTTTATCATGAAAAAACATGATGATGAAAAAGAAGTTATCGTAAATCCGAAACCAATGGTATTAGGAACCGACAGAGATGAACACGGTTGTGTCGGCTCTGCCGGCTATCGTTGGTCTGTACTTAAAAATGATTGTATTCGTGTTTTTGAAGAAGGCTTTCGTTTAAATCCTGTTAAAGAAACTACGGTTGATGAAGAGGAAGAAATTGAAGAGCCGATTATCAGTGGGTTTGTAACTTTTGAAAAAGACGGTGACCGCGCGGAATTGTTTTTACCGGACAAAGAGAATTCTGTAATTCTTACACGGGAAAAAGAAGGAAAACCGTATAATGGAGAAGGATGGACCTTAGAAACGGAAGGCGGACTTACATTAAAGAAAGAAGGGACTGTAAAATATAAAGGTGCCTTAACAGAAGAAAAACAAGTGACAGGAAGCGATAATCCTGAGCAATAAAATAAAAAAGTCCGGTTTTACCGGACTTTTTTATTTATAAAGTTTGCTGTAACCAGCTTTTAAAATCGTAAAAATTTTGTGGAGCAACACCATGTCCAACCGGATATTCTTTATAAACAACATCCAGTTCCAGTGCTTTTAAAAATTCCGGTGCTTTTCTGGCCCAATCTACCGGAATTACCTGATCTGCCGTTCCGTGTGAAATAAAAAACTTCAGCTTTGAAAGGTTGTTTTCAGTATAGCCGTTACTTAATATAGCCGGATTGATATAACCGCTTAATGCGACCACACGTTGAATTTTTTCCGGATCTGATAAGGCCACGGCATAACTCAAAATGGCGCCCTGACTAAATCCGATAAGTGTTACTTTATTTTTATCAATAGGATATGTTGCAATTAATTCATCAATAAATGTTGAAATTAACTGACGGGATTCAATTGCTTCATCATCATCCGAAAACTTATTGGCATCATTATCAAAATGAATACTGTACCAGGCATTACCGTACGGTGGCATCGGATGTGGTGCGCGGGCAGAAATGACATAATATTCTTCCGGCAATTCCGAAGCAAATGAAAACAGATCTTCTTCGTTACTGCCATAACCGTGAAGTAATAGTAATAGCGGATTTGTATCTGATTTAATTTTGGGTTCTCTAACGAGATGAAATAAGGATAAGCTCATTGTTATGCTAAATTTTTAAACCATTTTTGGAAATATTCACCTAAAATCGGAGTCGTTTTCATATCATTTTGAATAGCGCCCACAAGGCTGTACGCCCAAAGTACAAAAAAGAAAATAAAAAAGGCAGAGGAAACCATCCAACTGTCAGCATAACCCACAAAATAAGCCAAAACATAAAAGGTCAGATTGATTCCGAGTGCCTGACGAATATGAAAACCGGCAAATCGGGTTTTGGATTCCATGTTCATTGTTAAGGCGATAATTGTTCCGATAATTGTAAGATAGCTGATGATAGCAACTGTACGGCTTTGATCTGCATTGTTTTTCATTTTTTATTCCTTTACGATTAATTTTTCGTTGTTGTAAATTCCATACACTTTTCCTTTCATCGGTTGTCCGAGAAAAGCGGAATTTTTAGACTTCGAAAGAATATTTTCTTTAGTAAATTCCCAGTTACCTTCGGTTGTAAACAAACTCAGACTGGCTTTATGACCTTCTTTTATCGGATGCTTTTCGATACCGAATGTGTTTTTACCGGCGGTAAGTTTTGTTATAATTACATCGACAGGTAATACAGTTAATAAAGCTCCGAAAGCACTTTCCAGGCCTATTGTTCCGTTTTTAGCATTGTCGAATTCCATTTTTTTATGCTCAATATCTAAAGGATTATGATCGGTAGTAATCATGTCGATAGTACCATCTATCACACCGGCAATTAATGCTTGTCTTTCTTTTTCGTCTCGTAACGGAGGCGTAACTTTATAACGGGTGTCAAATCCGGATAATTTTTCATCGGTCATAACCAAATGATGGACGGCGACACTACAACTTACCTGTAGTCCTTTTGCTTTCGCTTCGCGTATTAAAGACACGGATTTGGCTGTGGATATTGTGGGAATATGTAATTTTCCACCGGTATATTCCAACAGAAACAGGTTGCGGGCAACATGAATTTCTTCGGCCAGTGCCGGAATTCCTTTTAATCCCAATCGGGTACCGGCAATTCCTTCATTAACGACTCCGTTCCCTTTTATTTTTTCATCCTGACAATAAGTAATAATAAGTCCGTTAAAATCCTGAGCGTATTGTAATCCGATTTTTAACAGATTGGCATTGTCCAGACTTTTATTATAATCGCCGAACGCAATAGCGCCGGCATTAGTCATATCAAATAATTCAGCAAGGTCATTTCCCTCACTATTTTTGGTCAATGCGCCTATTGGGTGTAATTGCGTAGCGGTATCTTTGGCTTTATACAATACAAAATTAACTTCGGTCTGATTGTCTACTACCGGAGCCGAATTAGGTTGTAGTGCAATATTAGTGAAACCGCTTTTGGCAGCCACATTTAAACCGTTGGCAATTGTTTCTCTTTCTTCAAAACCCGGTTCACCAAGTGATACGGAACTGTCAAACCATCCTTGAGAAACATGAAGATTATCGAATTCGATAACAGTAGCATTCTCTTCATTTGAAAGATTCGGGCCAATATTACGGATAATACCATCGATAATTTTCAGGTCCGTTTTCTGATTGTGATACGGACTTTCGGTATCGATGATCGTTGCGTTTTTAAGAATTACATTCATTTTACGAATTTTTGGATCAGTAGTTCTAGTAATAAAAATAGTAGTGTTGCGATAATAAAATACTTCCAGGCTTCACTGGCTGTTCGGGTCGAATGAATATCGTTGTAAACAGTGGCAATAGAGTCGGTTTTGGTATATTTATTAAAAATGTTTTCGTTTTGTAAGCTCAGATCACTTTCGGTTCGGGCATGATTAAAGCTGATGTTTTTTAAGCTGTTATTGCCTTTGGTGATGGCATAATTTCCGGATTGTTCCGGGTAATCGCCAAATGATAATTTAATCTTGTTGTTCAGAATTTGTTGTGTCGGAATAAAATCGGATTTTTCATTTTTCACCGTTACGACTTCATCTTTCGATAAAATTACGTCCAGTATCATGCTCTGATTGTCACCTATAGTAAATTCAGCTATTCCGGTTTTCGGATTGTTTTGCGCCATATTATAGAATGTAGGCACAATTAAAGGTGAATTCTGAAAATTACTGTTTGCCTTATTTATCGGAGCTGAAAACAAGTATAAAGTTCCTATTTTGTTGGTTACGGCACTTAAGAACGGACTTTGGTCTTCGTAACTTAAAATACGGGCCGAATTCCCGCCGACGGTAAAGGAAGTATTTACCTTCGGATACTGGAAGTTATCGGTTTTCTTTTCAAATACGGTTTGATATAACGGATGATTAAAAGCTATTTTAGTGACCTGACGGGATGTGTTTTGTAATGGTCCGATTTTAGAAATACCGAAATTACCTAAAAAACCGGTTAAATTCTGAACGGAAGTTTCCGCAGCCGGAATTAGAATAATTGTACCTCCTTTGTCGTAAAAAGCCTTTAATGTTGTGGTTAAAGCTTGTGGAATATCTTTTAACTCATTAAGTAAAATCGCATCCTGTTTGTCAAGTGTATTGTAATCTAGTGTTGTTAAAACCGTGCTTTTATAATTGAACTCATCCGATGTGTAGATACGGGATAAAAAAGCATTTTTATCAGCTTCGCCAATAGCCATCACATTGGATTTTTCCGGTTTGGATATACTGAAATAATAGGTATTATCATAGTTAAGACTGTTGTCTTCTAAAGCGACATAACCGTGAAAA
This sequence comes from Flavobacterium cerinum, assembly GCF_024496085.1. Classification (NCBI taxonomy): domain Bacteria; kingdom Pseudomonadati; phylum Bacteroidota; class Flavobacteriia; order Flavobacteriales; family Flavobacteriaceae; genus Flavobacterium; species Flavobacterium cerinum. The sequence continues at coordinate 2,151,167 of NZ_CP101751.1, forward strand.
TCTTTTCTTGGAAGATTAAACAGAATTGATTTTTTGGGATTATCAAACGTAATCACTGTTTTGGCCACCAGATTGGTTCCGTTATAAACAGCCATCGGAACTTCGGATTGCAGATCACCGTAAGCGCTGACATCTACTTTGATTTCGTAAAAATCGTCTGAGTGCTGATTGATTACAACCTTGTCAATACTGGCGTTGTTTTTGTTTTCCGCTTTTGGAATGATACAATAGGTCGGATTTTGATCGTTAAGTTTATCGGTACTTTGCGTATTTTGGTTTACGGCATCGGTAATGATAACAATATCTTTAGGTACATCCTGTTTTTTAGCTTCAACCTTATTCAATAAAAAATCAAGTCGGAAGGGAGTCGCACTATACGATAAAGATTGTAGTTCTTTCTGAATCGAACGAATGTCGGTATCCCAAAAAGCTTCGGTATTGGTTAGTAATGAAAAACGTTGATTATCGGATGTGTTTTCAAGAAGATCCTGTACGGCTCTTTTTAATAATTCTCCGCGATTCCCTTTAGCCTGCATTGAAAAAGAATTATCAAGCAGGATGATCATTTCATTTCCTGTGTTTTTAGTGTCTTTTGCGTTAAAAAAAGGTTGGGCAAAAGCAAAAATCAAACAGGCCAGTAACAATAGCCGGGTACATAACAGCAACCATTTTTTAAGTTGGGAACTCTTTCGTGTCTGTATGCTGACTTCTTTCAGAAAACGGACATTGGTGAAGTATTCTTTTTTAAATCGACGCAATTGAAACAAATGAACCAGAATTGGTATAACCAATACGAATAGGAAATACAGAATTTCAGGGTGTTTAAATTGCATCGTATTTTAATGTTTGTCAAAAATAGTAATTAGTTTTTAGTTTTGGACATTACTTTTAAGACCAATTATTTCTTTTTTCTTTTGGCAGCTCTGTTTTTTTCGACAGCCCGGTTACGCGGTTTTGTTTTTCGCGGATTACGTTTTCCGGGACCACCAAGATTTACTTTTTTGTTTTTTTCTGATTTGTCGTGATAAGCACCGCCACCGTCTAGTTTTGTTCTTTTTAAAAGGAATTTTACTTTTTGTTTTTCTTTTTCAAATTCCAGTCGTTTTTCTTCAATTTTTACCGCATCCGGAATTGCCAGCATTTCCAGTTCTTTTTCCATCAATAATTCCGATTCTACCTGGAATTCTTCTTCTTTCGGATCAATTAAACTGATTGCGATACCTTCTTTATCGGCACGACCGGTACGACCGATACGGTGAATGTATTGTTCCGGAACTTCTGAGAACTGCATATTAACAACATGGGTGATATCCGAAATATCCAAACCACGAGCCATAATATCAGTTGTTACAATACCGCGAAGGTTACCTTCCTGAAATTCGGCCATTGTATTCAAACGGTAATTCTGTGATTTATTAGAGTGGATTACCCCAAATTGACCCGAAAAGTCTTCTTCAAGATGCTCCATAAGGATGTCGGCTACTTTTTTGTTGTTTACAAACACCAGAATACGCTCCAGGCTTTCATCTTCCGTCAATAAATGTTTTAATAAATTGACTTTGGTCAGGAAATTAGGAACATGATATCCGATTTGGTGAATTTTTTCCAATGGTGTTCCGGATGGAGCCAATGAAACTTCTTCCGGAAAATCGAAATAGTCGTCCAAAATCTCATCTACCTCATCAGTCATTGTAGCTGAAAATAAGATATTTTGACGTTTTGGTTTCATCATCGATAAGATGGAAGTAATCTGAAAACGGAATCCTAAATTCAGAATCTCATCAAATTCATCAATCACCAGTTTTTGCATTTCGTCAAAACGAACTACATTGTCAAGCGCCAAATCCATTAAACGACCCGGTGTTCCGACTAAAATGTCCACACCTTCATAAACGGATGTTTTTTGTGTATTAATATTAACACCACCATAAACACCCAATACGCGGACGGACATGTATTTGGATAGTTTTTCAACTTCTTCTGCTACCTGAACCACTAATTCCCGGGTTGGTACTATAATGACCACTTTAGGCGTGTGGGTTGGTGTAAATTTCCACTGTTTTAGAATTGGTAATAAATAGGCAAAAGTCTTACCGGTACCGGTTTGGGCAATTCCCATCATATCGCGTCCCGACATAATTACAGGGAAAGAACGCTCCTGAATAGGAGTAGGCGTTGTTAATCCTATTTCGTCTATTGCTTTTTGTAAGGATTTGGGAAGATTAAATTGCTCAAAAGTGCTCATACAGTGTCTATTTTCGGCAAAGATACGATATTTATTTTTTTATAGAATTCCGGATAAAAGGCGAAATAGCTACTCTTTTTTTTCTGCCGTAATTTTATAGGTACAACGGGTGCCGCCGGATAGCATATGATCAAGGCGCTCTACCTGAACTTTTTTTCCTAATACGGACTGAAATGTTTCCAGTTCTGATCGGCAAAAGCCCTGACAAACCGCAGCGGCAGCGCAAATAGGGCAATGGTTTTCGTAAAGAATAAAGTGATCTTCTTCCTGAACGTATCCGGCCATATAGCCTTCATTATTACGGATTTCGGAGAGTATTTGTATTCGCTTTTCTAAATCAGCAACACCGGAAACGGCTTCGATATACTTGTTTTTGACCTCATTGGTATGCGCTTCAATTACCGCATCCAACGCTTTTTCGCCTAAAATCTCTTTTGTTTTCTGAATGAGCTTAACCGTTAAATCGGCATGCGTATCCGGAAAACGGGAATTACCGAGCTGAGTAAGTGACCAGATTTGTTGTGGTCGGCCACGTCCTTTGGAGATCGATTCGGAAACGACTAAACCTTCGGAAGCCAATTTTAAAATATTAAAACGAGCGCCTTCTGTAGTAACGTCAAGCTCTTTTGCAAGTGCAATGATCGATAGTGGTCCCTTTGTTTTTAATAGCCAGAGTGCCCGTTCATGTTCCGGTAATTTAATTTTCATAATAAACAAAGTGATTATTTGGTTTATTAGGCAAAATTAGTACATTTGCTGCATAATAAAAAAGTAACGATTGTATTTTTACAGGATTAGTGCGAAATTCGCAGGAATAATGTAAGCAGTGACGATCATTTTATAGTGAAATATGACAGATGATTATAGTCCGATTGAAAATAAAGTAACGGCATCCGGAATCGTAAGGCTGGATTTACAGGAATATTGTCCGATAGTATCTTTTGCTGATTTTGATATTCGTCCTTATCTGTATGAGGAACTGATCATTATGGAAAAAAGTTTTAGAACGGCAATGGATGCTGTAAATTGGGGAGATTATTCCGGGAAAGCAGTATCGGTTCGTTGTTCGGTTGATGCGATTATACCGCAATGGGTCTATATGTTAGTTGCAGCTAAATTAAAACCTTATGCGATGTCAGTAATATTCGGTACTGAAAAAGAACATCAGATAAAACTTTGGGAAAAGTCAGTTGAAAATGCTGATTTGTCTTTTTATTATAATAAAAAAGTGGCTTTTAAAGCCAGTGAACAAATACCGGACGCGTTGTATATTTGTGCAACTAATTTGTTGGCCGGTAAAGTAGCCACATTGATGTATGGCGAACCCGGTTTGCCGAAAGTGATCCGGAAATATTAACTCTATTACAAGTGATGTATGAATGTACTCGTATTTAACGGTGCTTTGGAAAGAAGATCAAATGCCACCTCTCATAAAATTGCCGATTATTTCAAAACCGGTTTTGAAGCAGCCGGTGCCAATGTAACAATCTTTAATTTGTCGGATTCCGGAATTCCATTGTTTGATGTAACCTTAAACGCCGTTCCGAAATCAGTAGAAATGATGGCAAACGTATTTCGAAATGCCGATATTCATATTTGGATGACACCGCTATATCATGGTGGGATGACCGGAGTAATGAAAAATTGCCTGGACTGGTTGGAAATCAGTTCAAAAGAATTTACGCCGTATCTGACAGACAAAACAATCGGACTGGTTTGTTGGGCCGATGGAAGTCATGCGATGAACGGGATTAATAATATGGATGCTGTAGCCAAATCACTTCGTGCTTGGACATTACCGTATAGCGTACCGATTGCCCGAAAAGCATTATATGATCAGGAAGGTGAATTTTCAGAAGAATACCGTCAGAAGTTTGATCAAATGGTGAAATTGCTCTCCAGCAGTAAACACTATAAATAATATACGGAGAAAGAGAATTAAGTACTTTTTATTTGTATTTGTAATGATGTTCTGATATACTAAAGTTTATACAGATAGATTGTATAGAACCGCAGTGGATAGTTGCTATGTAAAATAGTACTATTTGCTGCGGTTTATTTTTTTGTGATAGTGATGAAGGAGGAAATTAAAAGGACAAAATGGGTTCAGTAATGACAGCATAAACGGTTGTATTATTGTTTTATAGTAACTTCTGTTATGTTTTAACGGAGTGGGAGTGTTGTCATTTTTAAATTAAGAGAATATGAGCGTAATTACTATTGTGAAAAAGTATAAAATCGGTTTTTTAACCGTGTTGCTTTTTGTTTCGTGTAATTCTGATGAATCCATTATTGTAAGGAGAGATTTAAGCGAAGAAGAGAAGAATTATAAAAAGGAATTGATACTGGAAAAATTTAAAGAATTAGGGTTAAATCCGGATGAGGTATCGTTTACAGATGATATCAATCCTAATGAATGTATTATTCTGAAGTCATTAGACGATTTAGAAAAGATATTTCCCAGAGATACTATTTTAAACGAAGAAGAGCTGTTGCCTGTGTTGGATACAGTACAGGGTAATACTACTACTATAAAGTATGGTCGTGACTGGGATTGGGTTGATTATTGTTATTATTCCGGACAATTTCCGGTTCGTGGAGCTTTATATATGAATATGAATCTTAGTTTTAATTATAGCAGAAGTTTATTGGATGCAGGACAATTAGATGCAATTACCAATGTTTTTACGGATATTACAGGTTTTACATTAGGAGTGTCCTATAATCAAAGTTTTTTTTATTTTAATGCAGATCGAGGGGCGCCTTATGACCTAACTGTGGAAGGAATTTTAAATTATAATTTATTTTTCGAAGGAACTGTTACAGTTTATAGGTGTAGAATGATAACTAAAGGAAGATTTAGTCCTTCACTTAGTAAATATGGAGGACATACATCATTCGCTTTTTTTACGACATATTTAAAAGACATAGAATAAAAAGATTATTTGTGAATGATTTATTACTATTTAAAATTAAAGAAATGGATGTATTCTATTGGCAATTGTTCCTGCTGTTTTTGATTGCATTTATCATTTTCAGCTTGTTTCGATTAAGTAAATCGAGATTGGAATCGGATAGAAAAATTATCTGGTGTATACTGATACTTGCCTTTCCGGTTTTGGGAAGTCTGGCCTATTTTATCGTAGGAAATAAATAATAGTACGTTGATAAACTCCGCAAGCGTTTTAATCTGCATTTTGTGATAATTTAGCTTTTTATTTAGAATGATTCTTATTAATTTTGCCCGACCTTGAATTTGCAAGCGTTCTTGCAAAGAACAGGTGTAAAACCAAATTATCATGACTATAAACATAAAACAGCTATTTATCGCTTCGGTAATGTTTGCTTCTGTAACGCTACACGCGCAACAAAATGTATTTTTAGAAAGATCATTCTGGAAAACCAATCCGGATATTACTAAAATCAAATCGGAAATCCAAAAAGGAGGAAACCCGTCACAACTTAATAGTAATGCTTTTGATCCGGTAGTGTTTGCTATAACGGAACAGGCTTCTAATGATGCAATTAAATTCCTGTTGTCACAGGATGGTAATGATGTTAATAAGCTTACACACGACGGAAGAACCTATCTTTTTTGGGCCGCTTATAAAGGAAACATCGAGTTGATGGAATATTTGTTAAGCAAAGGAGCAAAAACCGATTTAAAAGATGATAAAGGCTATACGGTATTAAATTTCGCTGCTGCTTCAGGACAAGCCAATACAAAAGTATATGACCTGTGTCTTAAAAACGGAGCTAACCTTAAAAAGGACCTAGATCATGAAGGAGCTAATGCACTTCTTTTGATCGCTGCTTATGATAAGGATTTTACGTTAATCGATTATTTTACGACTAAAGGACTGGATCTTAAAAGTACCGATGCAAACGGTAATACAGCTTTTAATTATGCAGCCAGAACAGGGAATATCACTACGTTAAAAGCGTTATTAAAAAAAGGAGTGAAGTTTAATGATAATGCTATGATTTTTGCCAGTCAGGGTACTCGTAGCACTGCTAATACACTGGATGTTTACCAGTTTCTGGAAGAGTTGAAAATTAAGCCGACGGCTATCGGGAAAAACGGAGAAACGGTATTACATGCGATCGTAAGAAAAGACAAACAAGGTGAAATTATTAAATATTTCCTTTCTAAAGGTGTAGATGTAAACCAACCGGATAAAGAAGGAACTACTGCATTTATGAATGCTGCTGCGAGTAATAGTGATGTTGAAGTAATCAATATCTTATTGCCGATGGTTAAAGATATCAATCAGGCGAATAAAAAAGGACAGGCAGCATTGGCATTGGCAGTGCGTTACAATTCTCCTGAAGTAGTTCGTATCTTATTAAATAAAGGAGCTGATGTTAAAGCGGTTGATGCAGCCGGGGATAACGTAGTGGCTTACCTGATGCAATCGTATACACCACAAAAAGCAGAAATGTTCCAGGCGAAATTAAAAACATTGGAACAAACAGGTATAAATGTTGCAGCACCTCAGAAAAACGGAAATACGTTGTATCATATGGCTGTAGCTAAAAATGATATATCGTTAATTAAACTTGTCGAAAGTTATAATGTTGACATCAACAGTAAAAATAAAGAAGGAATGACTGCCTTGCACAAAGCAGCTTTGATCGCTCAGGATGATACGATCTTAAAGCACCTGATTAATCTTGGTGCTAAAAAAAGTGCGGTAACCGAATTTAAAGAAACTGCATTTGACCTGGCTTCTGAAAATGAAGCATTGACTAAAAATAAAGTAGCTATCGATTTCTTAAAATAAAAACATGAAAAACTGGTATAAAATTGCCTTGGCTCTGGCTTTAACCCTTGGTTCCGGACTTACGATGATGGCACAAAAAAGCGGATCTTCTAAATATAAATGTATGGTTCAGATGACGAACTATCCGGGAGAAGGAGCGTATATTGTTGTATCGTTAATTGATCCGAAAGGCGCTTATGAAAAAACGCTTTATGTGATGGGTGATGATAAAAAATGGTACAAGGACATTAAAGAATGGTATAAATTTCATTCTAAAAAACCGTCTAATATCAGTGCAATTACAGGAGCATCCGTATCAGGAGGTGAAAGAAGTATAACAGTACTGGAATTGGAAAATGCTAAGATTGATGCCGGATACAGTCTTCGTTTTGAAACCGCTGTGGAAAATCAGGAATATCGCGTTAAGGATATTGAATTTCCTTTGACAACCGCTAACCTGTCCGGTAAAAATGAAGGTACGGGATATATCCGTTACGTACGTATTAGTCCGAATTAACAACAGGAAATATGACCATCTCTATATGGAGATACAGCCATTTAACTTTGGCTGTATCTTCTTTTCTCTTTATAGCACTAGCCTCAATAACGGGAATTGTTCTTGCTTTTGAACCCGTTTTACAAAAAACACAACCGTATCGCGAAGGTGATTTTAACCAAATCACCGTGGCAGAAATGATTCCGGTACTAAAAAAGGAATATGCCGAAATTACAGATGTAACGATCGATGCGAATCAGTTTGTTATCGCTAAAGTAATTGATGATAACGGAAATGATACTACGATTTATGTAAATCCCAAAACCGGAAAATCATTAGGGACAGTTCCAAAAGAAAATGCCTTTTTTCAATGGGTAACCACGTTACACCGTTCTCTTTTTTTACATGAAACCGGTCGGATTTTTATAGGTATAACTGCTTTTTTACTTTTTCTTATCGCCACTTCAGGAACCGTTTTAGTGATACAACGACAACGCGGAATTAAACGTTTTTTCCAGCGTATCATAAAAGAGAATTTTGCTCAGTATTATCATGTGGTGCTGGGACGATTAACACTGATTCCGATTTTAATTATTACAATAACCGGAACCTATCTGTCACTGGTTCGATTTGAATTAGTACCATCGGATACCAAGATTACACATAAGATTGATTTTGATGCTATCCGATCAGAACCGGCCGGAAAACCAGCTGATTTTAAGGTGTTTAAAAATATGCCGTTATCCGAAGTGCAATCGATAGAATTTCCTTTTTCGGAGGATGTAGAAGATTACTATACATTTAAATTAAAAGATAAGGAACTGGTTGTCAATCAGATTACCGGTGATATTCTAAGTGAGATCTCCTATTCTAAGGCGACCATTTTTTCCAATTTGAGTCTTACATTACATACCGGGCGGTCGAGTGCCGTTTGGGCCGTTATTTTGGCAATAGCCGCCGCTAATATCCTGTTTTTTATCTATTCCGGTTTTGTTATTACATTAAAAAGACGTGGTAACCGAATCCGTAATAAATTTAAAGGAGATGAAAGCCGGTTTATCATTTTGGTCGGATCTGAAAACGGAACAACTTTCCGCTTTGCGAATGCATTACAGCAACAATTACTAAAGCAGGGTGAAAAGTCCTATATCACCGAAATGAATAATTATACCGTTTTCCCTAATGCAGAACAATTGATTTTGATAACGGCAACATATGGTTTGGGAGATGCTCCTACGAATGCTTCAAAATTCCTGTCATTATTGGAAAAGTTCCCACAACAGCAAAACGTTCAGTTTTCGGTTTTAGGTTTTGGTTCCAGATCCTATCCGGATTTCTGCAAGTTTGCGTATGACATTAATAATACACTTAATTTGCAAACCTGGGCACAACCTTTATTGGATATCCATACAGTGAATGATAAGTCACCGGATGATTTCCAACGTTGGATGAATTTATGGTCACAAACTACAGCTATTCCGTTTTCAGAACCGATACCGGATTTTAAACTAAAACCAAAACAATTACAATCGTTTACCGTAGTTTCAAAAACAGAATTGGCTCATACCGACGGTGCTTTCCTGATTCAACTTAAACCAAATAAAAAACAAAGATTCCGATCGGGTGATCTACTGGCTATTTATCCTGCGAATGATCATCGTGAACGACTTTATTCGGTCGGAAAAGTGAATCATAATTTACAGTTGAGTGTCAAATTACATACCGATGGATTAGGATCATCATTTTTATACCACTTAAAAGTAGGAGAGACCTTTAAAGGCCGAATTTCCAAAAATGAACATTTTCATTTCCCGGAAAAAGCCCGTAAAGTAATCATGATTTCAAACGGAACCGGAATTGCTCCGTTTTTAGGAATGCTGGACGAAAATAAAAATGCCGATTGTTATTTATACTGTGGTTTTAGAGGAGAAGCTTCTTTTGCATTGTACAACGAAAGTATAGACGGATACCTTAGCAAACTACAATTAAAAGAAGTGCATATTGCTTATTCGCGAGAAGGAGAAAAACAATATGTAAAAGATTTATTGGCACGGGATTCGGAATTTATAGCAGCAACTTTAAAATCCGGTGGCGTGATCATGATTTGCGGATCATTGGCAATGCAACAAAACGTAACCGCTTTACTTGAAGTAATCTGTAGCGAACAAAATAATGTGGAATTGGGCTATTACCAATCACATGATCAAATATTGACTGACTGTTATTAGTTATTAAACATCAAAAAAATTTAAAAGCGCACCGATTAGCAGTATAATCGGATGCGCTTTTCTTTTATTATGGCTCTATAATAAAATTTCATTCATAATGGCAGCATCCTGTAATTCAGTAATAAAAGCGGTCAGATGGTCAATTTCCACGTGATCCATCACAACAATTTTATACCATTGATTAGAAGCATCGTGTTTTTGCGGAACCAGATTATAACGGTTTGCTATCGGTTCCGGAATATAGGCAGCCTGAATGGTTACAATATTCATAAACGGTTCTCTGAAATAGGTTATTTCAAGTAAATCCAGTTGTTGACATAACCATGCTGTACGCATCTGTAATATGGATACTTTTTCAAACCATCCGTGAGCACCGTAAGTAGAAAGGATTAACCAAACAGCAACAGCGTTACTGCCGGAGCGACTTCCGCAAAGCGTAAGATCAAGACCTTCTACATATTCGGCTTCTTTAGTCAGTACATTTTGAATAAGTCCTTTACGACAAATAAAAATACCGGTTCCATAGGGTGCCTGAAGCATTTTATGCGCATCGATAGTAACAGAACTTATTTTCGGATTACGGAAATCAAGAGTAGAGGCAGCATTACTAAACGGATAAACAAAACCGCCGTATGCCGCATCAATATGTAGTTTGTAATCCAATTGTTGTTTTTCCAGCGCATTAGTGTAAACATCCGGATTGTCTACTGAACCGAACATGGTTGTTCCCATATTAGCAACTACAATAAAATATTTCTTTCCGTTATTTTTGGCTGTAGTAAGTAAATTGTCCAGAAGGGATACATCGATTGACCGGGTTAGAAAATCCACAGGAGCTTTTAACCAATCGATCATTAGTAGATTTGCACCTTTTGGAATAGAATAATGGGTGTCTTCCGAAGCCAGAATTGCGATTTCATTTGGTTGGGCTCCCACTGTATTCATAAAATAATTTCGATAAATCCACAACGCCTGTATATTCGCTTCGGTTCCTCCGGGCGCTATATAACCGTCAAAATGTTCCGGATCGGAGTGAAATATATCAACAGCAATTATATCAAGTACTTCGCGTTCAATTTCCTGAGTTCCTTTAAAAGCTTTTTCGGAAGTGCCAAATGTATGACATCCGATATGATTCGGATTGGCTACAAACGATTGCAACATAGGAGCATCCTTTAAAAACGGTGCTTCTTCGTAAAATACTTTTCCATCCAATTTAGACGCCGGATAACCTAATGAAGCATCTTTTGAAAAGTCAACATTTTCTGCCAATGCCCGCTGAATGCGAGTTTGTCGTTCTGTAACTGTTAATTTTTTCCAGTAATACATGTTTTGTGTGATTTTCCACAAAATAAAGGCAGGTTTTTTTACTAAAACATGATAAATATTAGGTTTTAAAAATAAAGAAAGCGTTTAATTATAAGAGGGAAATAAGCCTGTTTTTAAGAGAGGATCACTGTCATTTACATATAAAAAGAAAGGGCTGCCTTGAAAGTCAGCCCTTAATTAAAAGAAGTTATTCGGAATTAGAAAACCATTTTCAGCGTTTTCACTTCGTTGTTAACTGTTACAGTTCTTACAATAATTACCTGATTATTGCTGTTCAATTTATCGATTGCAATAACAGCAGTATTGTAATTGTCTCCGTTGAACAATACTTTTCCGGAAAGATCAAATATGGTTACAGATTGGATTGCATCAACAGAAGATACAAGGTTGATTACATTGTTTTGTTTGTAAACCGAGATAGCATTTACCGGTTGACCTAAAGTAAGGTTTTCACCCATTTTAGCAACGATTTCAGTAGTTGTAACCGCAATTACATTAGAATTATTACTAGTATTACCGGCAACAGCTCTTACTCTGTAGTAGTAGTTTTTGTTTGGTAATAATCCGGATACCGGAAGATTAACACCGTTAGTAGCAACATTCTCATATCCGGGAACAAAAGAAGGAGTTGAACCAGAGAAAGTATGCGTACCTAAGTTCGTTACATCATTCATAGGTAATACATCCCATTCTGTAGCCAATGTAGGGAATCCTGAAGTTGGATTTACAGTTACACCAGCAATAACAGATGCTTTACGTACTAAAGTTTTATCAACAGTAGTTAATGAACCGCTTGTCCAGGCTACTCCCGGATCTTCACCGATTCTTCCGATAATATCTACGTTTGAATTTGTAGAAATTTTGTATAAAGCTACAGCATCATTACCGTTAAAGTTTACAGAAGCAACTACAGTAGCAGAACCGGAGTAGATAGAAGCTCCTGAATTACGAATAACGATTGTACTACCGTTAGCTAAAGTTCCTGATAATTGAACATCATTTGCAGAACCTGAAGCACTTGTACTTCCGTTAGAATATAGACGTACACGGTAGTCTGATAAATTTACAGCAGCACCTGTACCGTTGTAGATTTCTAAATATTTGTTTGTAGAAGAACCTTCAACATACTCAGAGAAGAATAAATCAGTAGCAGCTGCAGTTGAACCAAATGTTGGCGACTCACTTACGTCAACACGGTAACTCATTGCTCCGAAAACCTCATCCCAGTTTGCAGTAAAGCTATTAGCAGTAACAGCAGTAGCAGGAGTAGCAACAGGAGCCGGAACCGGATTTGTAGTGAATGTCAATACCTGACCATAGCTGGTACCTCCGTCGTTTATAGCGTAAGAACGAGTGTAGTAAAGTGTTCCTCCGAATAAATCAGAAACATTTACAGTATAAGCTCCGATTCCCGTTCCGGAATCGGAATAAGCAATTACATCCGTTCCTCCGATCACAGGTGAAGGGTTGCTACTCACAAGAATACCTCTTTCAATTACAAGAGAACATCCTTCATCGGTAACTTCTCCGGTAACGTTAGCATCATAAGCAGATAATACTTCAGCTGTATTTGTAGCTACAACAGCAGCTTTGTTTACACCGGTTCCGTTGGCTACAGTAGTAATAGAAGTACCACCACCGGCAATAGTTACGTTAGTGTTATAAACAGTAGCAGTTGTCGGTTCGAAACGTACATATACTATTTGAGAATATGTTCCTCCGGTTTGTGTTAACGTAAGTGTAGCAGTAAATGGTCCTGCTGCATCAGTAGCAAAAGTGAAACCGGCAGCCGGTCCAACTTCGATATTGTCAGTTGTAAGGTTGATACCGGAAACAGTCATATTTTTTACAGTACTTAAGCCATTAGCACATACTTCACCGAAGTTCGCTAATTCCGTTACTGTAAATGTAGGCTGAGTGTTAGCAATAGTTAAAACCTCAATTGTGTTAGAGTTTCCGCTTGTATTACCGGCAACAGCTCTTACACGGTAGTAGTAGTGTTTTTCAGGAGTTAATCCGGTTACATTGAATTGTGTATTGTTTACAGTTACGTTTTCATATCCGGCAAGGAAAGAAGGAGCGATACCGTCGAAAGTATGAGTTCCTAAATTCGATACATCATTTAAAGGTAATGCATCCCACTCAGTAGCCAATGTAGGGAATCCAGAAGTTGGATTTACAGTTACACCAGCGATAACAGAAGCTTTACGTACTAATGTCTGATCCATTGTAGATAATGAACCGCTTGTCCAGGCTGATCCCGGATCCTGACCGATTCTTCCGATGATATCTACGTTAGAAGCTGTTGAAATTTTATATAAAGCTACAGCATCATTTCCGTTGAAGTTAACAGAAGCAACCACAGTCGCAGTTCCTGAATAGATTGAAGCACCTGAATTACGTAATACAACTGTACTGCCGTTTGCTAAAGTTCCTGATAATTGAACATCGTTTGCAGAACCTGAAGCACTGCTGCTACCGTTAGAATATAAACGTACACGGTAGTTTGATAAATCAACACTAGCACCGGTACCGTTAAAAATTTCTACATATTTATTTGTTGAAGTACCTTCTACATATTCAGAGAAGAAAAGATCAGTAGCCGGAGCTGAAGAACCAAAAGTAGCTGACTCACTTACGTCAAGACGGTAGCTTGCTGCACCTGCTGAAGCATCCCAGTTAGCTGTAAAACTATTGTGTGTAATGTTAGTAGCATCTGTAGCAACAGGAGCAATAACCGGATCAGTAGTAAATGTTAATTCCTGACCGTAAGTAACACCGCCGTTATTTACACTATATCCTTTTGTATGATATACTGTACCTCCGATTAAACCGGATAAGCTGGTTGTATAGTTTCCGATACCTGTTCCGGCATCCGTTACCTTGATTACATTTGTTCCGCCAATTAAAGGGTTAGCTGAAGTACTGTAAACAATACCTCTTTCAGTTACTGTAGAACAACCTTCAATGCTTACTTCAGAAGTAACTTTTGCAGTTGCAGCACTTAAAGCACCGGCTTCGATTGTAGTAATAGAAGATAAAGTGTTGATTCCGGTTCCTGAAGCACTGATTGTAACAGCCGGAGCACCTCCGCCAACGATGGCAATATTTCCGCTGTAAGCAATAGCATCAACCGGAGCAAAACGGATATATACGGTTTTAGAGAAAGTTCCGCCGGTTTGAGCAATAGATACAGAAGCGGTATATGTTCCTGTTTCGGTTTCAGAGAATACAAAACCGGCTAAAGGACCAACAACTACAGCATCAGTAGTCAGGTTGATTCCCTCAACAGTAAAGTTACTTGTATTTGAGAACTGGTTTACACAAACTTCTCCGAAAGCACGGATATTACCTACAGTTAAAGTTGGTAAAGTATTTACTAAAGTACTTTGAGTAGCATCAGGACCAAAAGAAGTTTCTAAGGCAGGAGTAGCCTGATTTCTGGCTTTTGCACTAAAAGTATAAGGTGTATTGTCAGCCAGACCGGTTACAGTAATTGTACCCCATTGTGCAGCTGTTCTCCATACCGGATTTACACCTAAAGTACCGTTAGCTTGTACATAACTGCCGTTAGTTTCACGGATAGCATAGGTAGTAACTGCCGGATTACTGTTTTGAGATGTAGTAGTAACAGTAATGTCTAATGTGTAGATTCCGGGATTGTTTACAGTTAACAACCCTGGAGTGTTAGCAGCTGTATAAAAATTAGAACCCGTACCGTTAGTAACTGTACTTCCTGAAATTCCAACCGCTCTGAAATAATATTGTGTATTAGGTAATAAGGAATTTAATGCAGCACTGATTCCTGTTACCGTTGTTCCGCTAACAGAAGAAGGAGTAGCAGCAATACTGTTTCCGTAAGCCGAAGAAATACCCCAGTTAAATGAAGCAGCCGTTGTAGTTCCGTTAGCATTTACAGTTCCGTTAAGTGTAGCAGATGCAGCAGCAATAGCAGATGCAGCAACAGTAGTTACAGTTGGCGCATCAGCACCCCACGAAAGAACAACATTGTCTAAAGCAATACCGTCACGACTTCCGGATCCGCTGATTTCATCATATTTCCAACGAATCCATACGTTTCCGCTAAGATTGTTGATTGCAGAAAGATCGATATCAGTATAATTGGTAACTGTACCTTCTGCCAATGAACCGGATGCATATGCACCACCGGCTACAGGTGTAAAACCGCTGGTAGCAGATGTAGTACTGATTTCAAGATCAAATGAATTACTACGGGCCTGTTCTCTGATTTTGATTACATCATAAGAAATTTTTAATCCGCTTTTTCCGGTTGTATTCGTTAATCGTAATACAATAGATCCCGGAGCGAAAGCACTTCCTGATCCTAAGATTCCGATTTTTGAACCGTAGTTGTAGTTGGCTCCGGAAGTTGACGCGGCATTACCTACTGTCATGGCATTATCCACAGCCGTACCGTTATAAGAGCTCCATCCTGTAGGATAAGAAGTCCCGGTAGTACCAGGTGTGGTGTTAAAATTTTCCGAATAGGGAGAGGTTCCGGGCAAAGTAACCTGACCCCACATTACTGTCGTTGCCAATAAAGACGTGAACAGCAGACAGGCATTGCCAAATGTCTTGTGTAAATGTGTTTTCATAAATTAAAAGATTTGGTTGTTGTATTGATTATCAATACAATACAAACATATAAGCTATCAGTTAAAAATGACCGTTTCTAAGATTGTGTTATGGTAACCTGTAGGTTATTCTTTATTAAACATAATGTTACCGGTTTAAATTATTTGTTAAATGAAATGAGATGTTTTTGTCTGTTTCGGTAGACGTAACGCGAATAATTTGACTTTTCATGTAATTATAGTATACGTGATGTAATTGTTAAGAAGATAATGGATTTCAATAAGTACCTCTGGTAGATGATTGAAAAAAAGGAGAAGATGAATTGATTATAGTATCAGAAATGCGGCTGATAACCTATTGGGTTAAACAAGGAAAAAAGATTCATTTTAAATGAAAAAAAGTGCAGCACTGATATAAACTGAACTATATTTTGAAAATTTAGCTACTAATTTATAAACAGATAGGTATGAAGCGAATAATTACTTTTATTTTAGTTGTAGTAGCATTGCCGGTTATGGCACAATGGCAAAATGTTGCTATTGAGTTTGACTCTCTTGATCGGCAGTACAGAATATATGTCCCTTCCGGACTTTCTGACAGACCCTTGTCTTTAGTTTTTGGTTTTCATGGGTTAGGAGGCAATATGACAGCGTTTAGCAATCTGATCGCAATAGATAGTATTGCTGATAATGATAATATTATTGTAGTTTGTCCACAGGGAATCGATGATTCACTTCTAGGTTTTGGACCGGCATGGAACGCCGGTGCGAGCCCGGCTACTTTTGACCTGGAATTGAATAAAGACATTGACGATGTCGGATATATTCGTTTCTTAATAGATAAATTATCGGTAGAATATGCCGTGAATCCGGATAATGTATTTGCCTTTGGTTTTTCCTTGGGCGGTTTCATGACTCAAAAACTTGCACTGGAATTAAATGATAAGATAAAAGCGTTTGCTTCTGTCGCGGGTACTATCGGTAATGAGATTTTGCCGATTCCGGACGATAAGCCCGGACGTCCGGTTTCAATAGCTCATTTTCATGGGACGAGTGATCTTGTTGTTGGATATGACGACAATTTTTTCGGATTAAATGTAGAGGATATGATTCAATTTTGGAACACCAATAATCTCGGAAATTTTTTACCTGAACATATCCTTTTACCGGATATTAAACCGGATAATTTAACTGTAGATTATTATAAATATACCAGTGATTTCAATGATTCGGAGTTGGTATTATATAGAGTAAATAACGGAGGGCATGAATGGCTACAAAAAGGGATTAACGATATTTCCTATACCGAAGAGATATGGAAATTTTTTAAACGGGATAATACGCTTTCAAATAGATCGTTTAACAATCCGGAAGTTGATTTGATCATTTATCCCAATCCGTCATATGGTGATGCGATAAATATCAGATTGACCGGAATAGAATCATATGGGAATAATCCGTTAATCGTTAGAATTTATGATGGTATCGGAAATAATATTATGGAGAAACAAATTAACCTATATTCGGATGAATGCAGAATAGTAACCAACGGTGTTTTGAGTAAAGGGATATATTGGGTTGAAGTGATGCATACTGATTTTAAAGTCGGTAAAAAATGGATTGTGTATTAATCATGAATTTATATAAGAGAAAAAGCATATTCATTTGAATATGCTTTTTCTCTTATTGTATACCGGCAAAAACAAAAGGTGGTGCATTTTTAAAATGTTCCAGAGCATTACCGGAATAGGTTTCCTGATTTTGGACACTAAGTTTTTTGACTGGTGCTTTTTCGTTAAAATCTATTTTTTTTAAGTCAACCCAAAAAGTATTGGGAGTTAGAACGGTTTCAAAATAATAAACCAGATGTTTCTGATCGGAAACCGAACGCCAGCGGGTGGAAGAAATATTTGGTTCTTCCGGAGAAGAAATTCCGAAAGGAACAGAACAATTTCGAATCACGCTTAAAACACTTCCCACTGCTATTCGGTTGTCATCCGTTTGTGGAATAGCACTCAAATAAAATTTTGCCCGGGTAAAACGATCAGCGGCCCGGTTAGTACCCGGAAGCATAATATTACCCGGAATACTTTTCCAATAGTTGTTTAATGCCAATTGTTCTTCAAATATAGGAGAATTGGTCATTACCGTATAAGTAGGATCATGATGGATCACTAGTTTACCGTCAATATATTCGAAAATAGCATTATCACCGTAAACATCAGAAATTGATAAATGAAGTGTAGTGAATTTATCGGTACCCGGAATAAAATCGGATACAATCACAAAACGCTCTTTGCTTAATTCTGAAACAGCCTCATTTACAGAAGCAAAATTATCAAGAACATATTGTGCCCAGGCTGAAATCGCAAGACCTTTTTGTTTCCCATTTTGATTATAAGTCGGGTATTTGGATTCAACAAGCCATAAAACATTAGCAACTAAACCTTTTTCGTTCATACCGTCTGTTGTTGCAATATCATAAGCACTTGTAATTAAGCTACCATATTTAGACTTCCAAAGCAATGAGTTTTTTCCTGCTTCTCCATTGCGTTCCATACCACGGGGGAAAATCCATAGATTGGCCGGAATATCATCTTTCCAGTCCATAGATCGGGCTGTAATAACAGTATTGTTAGGACCTTTATATACTAATCTTGTACAGGCAGTAAGATCTTTGGGGAGTAGAAAAATTAAAAGTAAAGCGAAACTCAAACAGTGCTGAATACTAAAAAGCCGGAATTCTTTTTTGAAAAAACAGTTCATATGAATAGAATTTGGAGTTACAATCAAATAAAAACGTATTCAATTTAATCAAAATTAACGGAATAACCAATGTTAGGATTCTTATTTATTGATAATTATAAAAGGAGTGAACTGTTTTTCATATAGGATCATAACGATATAATTATACAATGAGAGTTTCAAAATCGGGAATTAATGGTCAAAACATGTTCAGAAAAGGTCAGTAAGGTTACTAAGGATAAGTAATTAAGCTAGTTTTATGAATAGAAAAGAGAAAGAGATTTTTTAAAAACACAGGAATTATGGAAATAGTTACTTTAGAGAGTAAAGTGTATCGGGAACTGTTAGCTAAAATTGAAAGAATAGAAGAATATATAACAGGGAATAAACCGAAACCAGTTAAAGATCAGGATGAAATATGGATGGACAATTATGACGTATGTCAACTGTTCCATATTAGTACGAAAACATTGCAGCGTTTGCGTAAAGATGAGTTATTACCTTATACTAAATTAAGAGGGAAATGTCTTTATCGGATGTCAGATATTGAAATTGCATTAAATGAACGGTTAATTAACAGGAATCCTAAAAAATTAGATGAGTTCAGAAAAAGCTATGTAGGGAAAAACAAGTACAAATAGTACTATTACTAACGATTTATTAATTGGTGTAACGTTAAAACAATTGAATAAGAAATGATGAATAAAATAAGCTTGTCAGTGAAAGAACAATGGAAATTAACAGGTAATAAAGAGGCTGTTTTTTTGAAAAAATAGTTTTATTTATTACGATACAGCATATGAATAGGGTTGTTTGTGTTTGATTATGAGGTTTTTAAGTGATATTCGAAAGGACAAAAGAAACCTGAAATCAGAGAAAAAAGCATTGATTTAATAGTATTATTTTAATTGAAAATTTAACATTTCTTAAAAGGTCTGTATACACAACTTTATATAATTTTGATTCCATCATTATGAAGCTAAAAATTAGACTTTTTATAGCATTATGCATCGTGTTGCTGAGCAGTTCTGTCGGGCTTTCCGCCCGTACAGTGCATCAGCAATTTTTCGGTTATTCGACAGCAAAGAATTCTGAAAAAATTCAGGAAGCAGGTGTATACAGAGCACAAAGTGATATCACAAATTACACTTCTTGCCATGTAGAAAAGCTAAATGATAAAACATACTCAACCGATAATGAGACGGAAGAAAATGAACTGACGTCTTCTAAAAAATGGTTAGAGCTAAACAATTATTTTGCGACACTTTTAATTGCGCAAACACCCGATAGGGTATACTGCAACGTAAAAAAGAGCTTACTGTTTTGTAAGCCCTTTTTGTTTTTACCATCCTGCAAAAAATTTATTGTCTTCCGCGTCATCAGGATTTGATTTTTCACCTCACAATCGGTAGGTAACACTACTATCTCCTCAGTTGTATCACGGCTCATTCTCTCCGGAATCTTACGGTTAAGAGACAAGATAGTCATGCCTGTACACTAAAAAAAAACAAAAAAATATACTGCTTAAAAGCAAAACCATTATGAAGAAAATCCTAATGCTCACAGGGTTATGTGCCTTGTTGTGCTCCATTGGCTGTACGTCAAAAAAAGAAGAAGAAAAAGAAGAACAAGTTAAATTTCTGGTAACCAATCCTATAAAAAAGGATACACTGATCACGAAAGATTATGTTTCCCAAATCCATTCCATACGCCATATTGAACTTAGAGCTCAGGAAAGAGGGTACCTTGAAAAAATTTATGTAGACGAAGGACAATTTGTAAAAAAAGGACAATTATTGTTTCAGATTATGCCAAAACTGTATCAGGCTGAAATGCAGAAAGCCGCAGCTGAAGCCAGTTTTGCCGAAATTGAATATAAGAATACCAAAAGATTGGCGGATAAAAATGTAGTAGCTCCGAATGAGTTGGCTATGGCTAAAGCCAAATACGATAAGGCTAAAGCCGAATTATCGCTGACACAGGTTCATCTTGGTTTCACCGAAATCAGAGCTCCGTTTGATGGTATCATCGACCGTTTTCACGTAAGACAGGGAAGTCTTGTTGATGAAGGCGATTTATTGACAAACCTGTCTGATAACAGTAAAATGTGGGTATACTATAACGTACCGGAAGCAGAATACCTGGATTATAAAGCCAAAGTAAACAGCAACAGTGCACCAACAGTAAACTTATTAATGGCCAACAATAAAATGTTTGATTATACGGGTGTGGTAGAAACTATTGAAGGGGAATTTAATAATGAAACCGGAAATATTGCCTTTAGAGCCACTTTTCCAAATCCTAAAGGATTGTTACGACATGGGGAAACCGGTAATATCAAAATGGGAGTGCCGCTTAAAAATGCTATTCTGATTCCGCAAAAAGCAACTTTCGAAGTACTTGATAAAAAATATGTATATGTTGTAGATAAAGACAATGTATTGCGATCAAGAGAAATCGTACTTGGTGCAGAATTACCACATCTTTTCGTTGTAAAAAGCGGCTTGTCAACAAATGATAAAGTGCTTCTTGAAGGTATACGCCTTGTAAAAGAAAATGAAAAAATTGACTACAAATTAGCGAAACCGGAATATGTTATGTCGCATTTGGAACTATATGCGGAATAATCGAAATAAGTAAAAAGAAAAAACATGTTTAGTAAATTTATACATAGACCTGTATTTGCAATTGTAATTTCGATTATGATCGTTTTTATGGGATCCCTGGCAATTAAACAGTTGCCGACATCGCAATTTCCGGATATTGCACCAACAACAGTAAATATTTTTATTGCGTATCCGGGATCCAGTGCAGACGTATTGGTAAAATCAACCTTAATTACATTAGAGAACGCTATTAATGGTGTTCAGGATATGCGATATATGGCGACCGATGCTACCAGTGCGGGTGAAGCCACATTAAGAATCATTTTCGAACCGGGTACAGATCCGAATCAGGCCGTCGTGAGGGTCAAGACGAGGGTGGATCAGGTAATGCCGTTATTACCCGAATTGGTTCAAAGAGAAGGAGTTGTAATTACGCCGATTCAGCCAAGTATGTTGATGTATATCAACTTATATGCTAAAGGCAAAAACATGGATGAAAAATTCCTGTACAACTATGCCAACGTAAAAATGCTTCCTGAAATCAACAGGATTAAAGGGGTGGCCCGATCTCAAATATTAGGAAGTAGAACTTATGCAATGCGTATCTGGTTAAATCCGGATAGAATGAGAGCGTATAATATTTCTGTAGATGAAGTGATGAAAGCTTTGGGTGAGCAGAGTATCGTAGGTCGTCCGGGACGTATCGGACAAAGTTCCGGTATTCAGGCACAATCGTTGGAATATGTTTTGACCTATAAAGGAAGATATAGTGAACCGTCGGAATATGAAAACGTAATCATTCGCGCTAATGCCGAAGGAGAAAGCATAAAATTAAAAGATATCGGTAGAGCGGAACTTGGAAGTGAATTCTTTGATATCTATTCTAATTTAGACGGGCATCCGTCGGCTTCAATCGTACTAAAACAAAACTACGGAAGTAATGCAAACGATGTAATTAAACAGGTAAAAGCCAAATTGGAGGAGATGAAAGAAACGTTCCCTCCGGGATTGGATTATAAAATCAGCTATGACGTGTCGAAATTCCTGGATGCCTCTATGGAACAGGTAGTAGATACCTTACGTGATGCCTTTATATTGGTTGCTCTTGTTGTATTTATTTTCCTCGGTGACTGGCGTTCAACATTGATTCCGATATTAGCCGTTCCGGTTTCGTTAATCGGGGCCTTCTTTGTAATTCAGTTTTTCGGAATATCGATTAACCTTGTAACATTATTTGCCCTTGTACTGGCAATTGGTATTGTGGTCGATGATGCCATAGTCGTCGTCGAGGCGGTGCATGCGAAGTTTGAAGAATTCCCGCATATAACACCGTATCATGCTGTCAAAAAAGTATTAGGAGAAATCAGCGGTGCGATTATCGCGATTACGGCCGTAATGGTATCTGTATTCGTACCGATATCATTCATGTCGGGTCCTGTAGGAACATTCTATCGCCAGTTCTCTATTACAATGGCGAGTTCAATTGTGATTTCGGCCTTAATTGCATTGACCCTGACACCGGTATTGTGTGCTATGTTGCTGAAAAATAATCACGGTAAGGAAGTTAAAAAGAATATATTAACGAAGAGCCTGGATAGTTTTAACCGTGTCTTTGATAAAATGACCGGAAAATATGTAACGTTACTGAAATCGATCGTAAGCAGAAGATGGCTTACATTCGGGGTACTAATTGCATTTTGTGCGGGTACTTTCTATGTGAATAAGATACTTCCGTCCGGATTTATTCCAAGTGAGGATCAGGGAACTATTTATGCGATCATCCAGACACCGCCGGGATCTACTTTGGAAACAACCAATCAGGTTTCACAGCGATTACAGAAAATTTGTGAGCATGTAGACGGAGTAGAATCAGTATCTTCTTTGGCCGGTTATGAAATTATGACAGAAGGTAGGGGATCCAATGCCGGTACTTGTCTTATCAACCTGAAAGAATGGTCGGAAAGAAAGCATACGGTTACGGAAATCATGGAAGAACTGGAGGAAAAAACAAAAGGACTGGGAGCTAAAATTGAGTTCTTTGAACCGCCGGCCATTCCGGGATTCGGTTCCTCAGGTGGTTTCTCAATGCGTCTTTTGGATAAGAGTACTACGGTAGATTATAAAGACTTCGATAAAATAAATAAAAAGTTTATGGAAGACCTGGGGAAACGTAAAGAATTAACCGGTTTGTTTACCTTCTTCGCTGCCAATTATCCGCAATATGAACTGGAAATTGACAACCAGTTAGCAATGCAAAAAGGAGTATCTATCGGAAAAGCGATGGAAAACCTGGACATTTTGATCGGTAGTACCTACGAACAGGGATTCATCAAATTCGAACGTTTCTTTAAAGTATATGTACAGTCGGATCCTAAATTCAGAAGACTCCCATCGGATATCTTAAACCTGTATATCAAAAATGATCATGGTGAAATGGTGCCGTATTCAGCCTTTATGCACTTGAAAAAGACACAGGGACCGAATGAGATTACCCGTTATAATATGTACAATTCGGCTGCAATACAAGGACTTCCGGCTAAAGGATATACCACAGCCGAAGCAATTCAGGCCGTTCGTGAAGTGGCTAAAAAATCATTACCAAAAGGATACGATATCGCATGGGAAGGTCTTTCTTATGATGAAGCCGGTAAAGGAAATGAATCGATCTATATCTTCTTAATCGTATTGTCGTTCGTTTATTTTGTACTCGCTGCACAATATGAGAGCTTTATTATTCCGTTAGCGGTGGTGTTTTCACTTCCTGTCGGAGTTTTCGGTTCGTTTTTACTGCTAAAATTAATGGGACTACAAAATGATATTTATGCGCAGATCGGACTCATTATGCTAGTTGGACTACTCGGTAAGAACGCCGTATTGATAGTCGAATTTGCCGTCCAGAAGCGACATGAAGGTTCTACAATACTCGAAGCGGCGATTGAGGGGGCCAAAGTGCGTTTCCGACCGATTTTGATGACTTCTTTTGCCTTTATTGCCGGATTAATTCCGTTGATGTTAGCAAGCGGAGCAGGAGCTATCGGTAACAGAACACTTGGTTCAGCAGCACTTGGAGGTATGCTTTTCGGAACCGTTTTCGGGGTGATTATCGTACCGGGATTGTATTTTATTTTTGGTTCATTGGCTGATGGCCGAAAACTAATAAAAAATGAAGAAGATAATTCTTTATCAGAAGTATTTGTTCATCAGATAGATAATTTTACAAAAGAAGAAGAAGAAAATGAATAAGCAATTAAACAGATATATTGGTATAAGCGTAAGCTGTTTGTTCTTAACTGTTGCGGGGTGTAAAGCCCCGGCAACATTAGGAAGATCGGAAAACAAAAATGTCCCGGCTGCTTATAATGCCACTGCCGCTCAGGATACGGTTAATACCGGTAAAATGAAGTGGAAGAATTACTTTACGGATCAATACCTGACTGCACTTATTGATACAGCATTGGTTCACAATCAGGAATTAAATGTTACGTTACAGGAAATAGAGATTAGCAGAAACGAAATCAGAGCCCGTAAAGGAGAATACCTGCCGTTTATCGGACTTAAAGGTTCGGCCGGTTTTGATAAAGTAGCCCGCTTTACAAATATCGGGGCAATGGAAGCCAATACCGAAATCAAACCCGGAAAGGAAATGCCTGAACCGTTACAGGATTATGCAATCGGAGCTTATGCGACCTGGGAACTGGATATCTGGAACAAACTACACAATGCTAAAAAAGCAGCTGTAAGCAAATATTTGTCTTCCGTAGAAGGAAAAAATTTCACTGTTACAAATCTGATCGCTGAAATTGCAAATTCGTATTATGAGTTACTGGCATTGGACAATCAATTGGCTATTGTAAAGCAGAATATCGAAATTCAGGGGAATGCATTGGAAATCGTAAAACTGCAAAAACAAGCAGCACGTGTTAATGAATTAGCGGTTCGCCGATTTGAAGCACAAGTACTAAATACAAAAAGTCTTCAGTTTGACATTCAGCAGCGAATTACCGAAACAGAAAATAAAATCAATTTTCTCGTGGGACGTTTCCCGCAGCCGGTTCAGCGTAGTTCCGCAGCATTTGTTAGTTTGACTCCGAATATGATTCACTCCGGGATTCCGTCTCAATTACTGGAAAACCGACCGGATGTAAAACAAGCGGAGTTTGATCTTGTAGCTGCCAAATTGGATGTAAAAGTAGCCAAAGCCAGATTTTATCCTTCCTTAGGTATTTCGGCCGGAATCGGTTATCAGGCCTTTAATCCAAGTTATCTGATTAAACCGGAATCGTTGTTGTATTCATTAGCCGGTGAACTGGCAGCTCCGTTAATTAACCGGAATGCGATTAAGGCAACGTATTATAGTGCCAATGCAAAACAAATTCAGGCGGTATACAATTATGAACGTACAATTTTAAATGCTTATATCGAAGTCGCTAATCAATTGGCTAAGATCAGTAATACGGAAAAAACATTTGACTTGAAATCCAAACAGGTGGAAGCCTTGAACCAGTCAATTGAAATTTCGAATGATCTTTTCGGTTCCGCCAGAGCAGATTATATGGAAGTGTTAATGACACAACGCGATGCACTGGAATCTAAATTTGATCTGATTGAAACGAAGATGAAGCAGATGAACGCGATGGTTAATATCTATCGTGCATTAGGAGGTGGATGGAATTAAATATTCTGCCCGCAATGTCGGGCGATTATTAAATTTTATTGATAGTTAGTGAGTTAAAGCCTTCAGGGAATACCTGAAGGCTTTTTTAGTTCATAAGCCTGCCTTTTTCGTTGCTTGATGTATAAAAAAGATAAAAAAGTAAGATATTTGAACTTTTACTGTTAATTCATTATATATTCCTATTTTTATAGCATCTTTTTTGAAAGTGTTTAATTTAATTGTGAAGTATGAAACTAAGATATCTGTTAGTAATAAATATGCTATTTGTAGCTTTTGGATATGCCCAAACGTCTAAAAAGGTCTATTTTATCGGTAATAGTTATACGGAATATAATAACCTGCCGGAATTGGTACAAAAAATAGCATTGTCAACAAATGATTATATTGATTATCAAAGTTATACACCGGGAGGTTCCCGTTTCCAGCAACATGCTTCAAATCCGGTTGTGCTCAATAAAATAGCAGAAGGAAACTGGGATTATGTGGTCTTACAGGAACAAAGTCAGTTGCCGTCTTTTTCACAACAACAGGTTGCTGCTCAGGTTTATCCTTATGCGCAACAGTTGGTTAATGCAATCAAACAAGCCAATCCTTGTGGTTCGGCTATTTTTTATATGACCTGGGGACGAAAATTCGGAGATCAGCCCAATTGTAATAACGGTCTCACACAAGTATGTACGTATGAAGGAATGGATGATGCCTTGTATAATTCGTATATGCAGATGGCTGCCAATAATAAAAGCCTTGTTTCTCCGGTTGGAAGAGTATGGAGAGCGCTCCGGGAGCAAAATCCGGATATGGAACTTTATGTGGCGGATGAATCACACCCGTCTTATATCGGTTCGGTGGCTGCTGCTTTTACTTTTTATACCGTGATTTTTAAAAAGGATCCTACATTATCAACTTTTGTCGGAAATCTATCGCCAACAGATGCGAGCACGATCAAAGCTGTTGTTAAGAGTATTGTATGGGATCATCCGGAAACCTGGTATATGGGGATTCATGACAATCCAACGGATTTTAAATTTGAACTTCTGCAAAATGGAGCTTATCAGTTTACATCGTTAAATCCTACTGCAACAACATTTTTATGGAATTTCGGAGACGGAACAACATCGACTTTACCGGATCCGACACATACTTTTCAGAGTAATGGTAATTATACCGTAACATTGACAACAAATGCCTGTAATACAAATACAACAAAAAGCCAGACAGTTGAAATTACTTCATTATCCAATACCGGTTTTAATGTAAAAGACGTACGCATTTATCCGAATCCGACTTCTGATTTTGTTTATTTAACTACTGATCCATCCGATGTGATTACGCTTTATGACGTAGTGGGAAAAACCATAAATGCGCCTGTTTCTTTTACCAATGAAAATGTTCAGTTAGATATAAAAAATCTGACTTCCGGTATTTATTTTGTACACATTCAAAGAGGAACAGAAAAGCAGATTCATAAACTGCTGAAAAAATAATAGCTTGTACAATAAATGGCTATGAATAAATTTAATAGAAGATCACTTGAGAAATCACAGTGATCTTTTTTTTGGAGTAATTACAGTGGTTTACAGCTTAAAATAATTAGTTTTGTTTTTCCTCTTTTCTAGCTTTAACTAAGTTAAAATTACATACCAATATGAAACTGAATCTGGATCAAATCAGACAAGACACACCTAATTGTCTGGATAAATTATATTTTAATAATGCCGGTGCATCACTTATGCCGAAACCGGTAGTAGCCAAAATTCAAGAGTATCTCATAGAAGAAGAGAAGTACGGCGGTTATGCAGCCTTTGATCGGAATAGTGATGCGATTCAGCAGTTTTATAATGAAACGGCACAGATGATTGATGCAGCTCCTCATAATATTGCATTTGCCCATAGTGCGACCGATGCCTACGCAAAAGCGTTATCCGCTATCGATTTCAGAGAAGGAGATGTATTGCTAACTACAGCCGATGATTATGTGACCAATCATATGCAGTTTCTGTCGCTACAAAAACGTTTTGGGATTGTGATTAAAAAAGTGCAGACACAATCCAACGGTGATATTGATTTTGAAGATTTTGAACGAATCATTAAAGAGAAAAAGCCTAAGTTGATTGCTGTTACTCATATTCCGACCAATTCCGGATTGGTTCAGGATGTTGAGAAAGTCAGCGAAATATGTACAAGAGAAAACATTATATTCCTTTTAGATGCTTGCCAGTCGGTAGGACAACTACCGGTATCGGTTGCTAAAATAAAATGTGATTTTATGAGCGTTACCGGAAGAAAGTTTTTACGCGGACCGAGAGGAACCGGTTTTTTGTATATATCAGATGCAATGTTAGAGCAGGGGAGCCATCCGCTTTTTATTGACGGTGCCGGAGCTATATGGCGTTCAGAAAATAGTTTTGAGTTGATAGAGAAAGCCAAACGATTTCAGTATTGGGAACTTCCGTATGCGTTAGTATTGGGATTAAAAGAAGCAATCTTGTATCAAAAAAATATCGGGATAGAAAATATACAGCATTACAATGATGAGGTAATGGCCTATTTACGTCAAAATATTGCTTCGATACCGGGTGTTGCTACCTTTGATAGAGGTTCGGTTACCAGTAATATTCTCACTTTTACAAAAGAGAATAAACCGATTCTGGATTTAAAAGCGGCATTATTAAAGAAAGACGTTTATTGTAGTATCAGTGCCCGTGAATCCGGATTGATTGATTTTGATAAAAAGGGAATACCGGGTGTGGTACGAATTTCTCCTCACTATTATAATACGATTGCGGAAGTAGATCAACTTCTTAATCACATCAACGAATTATAATAAGAGTTGATTTCTATAAGTGATCAAAATACATCCCTTTTTTAGTGATTAATGTTTGAATAATTCTTTCAATGCGGGTTCATACCAAATATGATTTTCTACAGAATTTCCGGTATCGAAACAGAATATGTAATTCGTAAAAGGAATAGTATAATACCCGAATAAGTCAGAAGGTAGTTCGGGGACGATATCTTTACTGTTTATGATAAAAGTAAGTCTGGCAGCATTGGTGTCATGGATTCTCTTTATTTCATTTGTGAAATTCAAATCACCGGAGCGAGGCATTCCGTAAGTAAAAAGGATAGGTGTAAGCCCGGGTGTTGTAAGCGTAATATCGTAGGTTAGTAATAATGCAATTGATCCTCCCATACTGTGACCGGTAATTCGTAAACGGGAAGGATTCCATTGTTGTATGATATGAAATAACGCTTCCCGTAAACCTTTGTATACGCTGTAGAACCCTTGTTCTATTTTAACCTCTTTTTCCGATCCTGAAAAGGATATAAACGGGACTTGACTAACTTCTAAATCTTTAATCCAGTCCATAATGTTTTCCGTTCCTCTGATTGCAATAATGAGATCGCTCGGATCTGAATTGCTCTGATAAACATAAGACCAGACTTTTTCGTTTCCTTTGGCGATGTCGATCTGTAATCTTTCATCAATAATCGCTTTTTCGTTATTTAAGAGACTAAAAAATCGCAAAGATTCGATTTGGTGGTATCCGTCTAAAACGGGTCTTTGATCATAGACAGTCTGAACAGCATGCATCATAAATACTGCTTCATCGGGTTCAATAAAAGCTGCAAAGTTTTCTTCCGGACGCGGAGACGGAACCTGACACAATTGAATCCGACTTGGGAGTGGTGTCTTACAACAGGAAAAGAGTAGACAACAACAAAAAATAGCGATCAAAAGTCGAAAGCTGATTTTTACGGCACTATATTGTAATAGAGATGACATGGCTTATGATTAAACACAGATTAAATCTATGAAAATAGAAGTATATAGGTTGTTGAGCTATCTGTTTTGACTATTTAAAGGAGAGTATTGTCTTATATCTATGAAAAAATCCGGATTGTATATCCGGATTTCATGTTGTTCTTTAGAAACGAATACGATTATTTTATACGCTTCATCGGGAATGTTTGTTTGCGTAGCTGGCCGTTTTTTGTTCCTGAAATTTCAGCGGTCAAAGCGTCCTGACTCTTTTTGGTATACATAATAATTTGGGGAAAATCATGTTGTTTGTTCTCAAATACTAATTGTGTTTCGGTAACGGTTTTCGCAATAAAATGGACCGGCTTATTATTGTTCTGATCTTTAACCGTTGGAATATAAAATAAGGTGTTATGATCCTGAATCAATTGTATAGTTTCAAATACAATAGTGTCTTTGTCTTTCAAAATATAACTTTTTCCAAGATATTCCCGATCGTTTATTTTACGCCAGGTTTCATACATAATTCCTTTTGATGTTTTGTTTTCCCAGGTGCCGATTAACCATTCGGCTTTTTTAATAGCATCGGATTGTGGTGCCGTTCCGGCTCCGAAAAAGGTAAAACCGGCAATTAAAAAGCATAGTGTTGTTTTCATTTTTCTAATTATTGTATTGGATACCACAAAGTTGCAGGATATGTTTCTTTCGGAATTGTAAAAATGCGACAAATTTATGCTGTACCGTAAAAAAGGGATGACATTTTTAAATGATCACCATAAAATTCTTTAGGCGTCAATCCGGTTAATTCTTTAAAATCTTTGATAAAATGAGCTTGATCATAATATTCACCCTGATAAGCTAAAGCCGTCAGGCTACTAAATTGTTGTGCCAGTAACATTTTGAGCGTGGCTTGCAGCCGAATGGTTTTAGAAAGTTGTTTCGGACTTAAACCGATAACAGTCGCAAATTTTCGTTCCAGTTGCCGACGGTTAATATGAACTTGTTTTGATAATTGATCAATTGAAAGTTGACCGCTTGCGGTTAAAATTGTTTCTACCGTTGTTTTTATAATCCGATCTATAGTGTGAATATCCGTCAACCGATTTAATAAAAACGATTCGATTGCCTGTATTCGTTCACGGGTTGCAGTAGCATTGCCGATTTTTTGTCCGATTTCAAAACCTTCATTTCCAAAAAGCTTTTCAAGTGAAACAGCTGTGTTTTCCATCTCTTTGATCGGAATGGAAGCAAAAGGAAGGAATCCTTCGGGATGGAAACGAACGGAAAAGATTCCGGTGACGCCGGTCGGTTCAATTTCCAATGGATGTGTTAGCTGACCGATTACAAAACAGCGCGGTTGAAGGATTGAATTTTGAGCATTTGTATATTGCCGGTACAAATCGCCATAGTGGAAAATCATTTCCATACAACCGTCCGGTACAATAGTTTGCCGCTCCGTATTGGGTTCTTCCTGACTTTCCAGTGTCCAATAACATTTTACAAATTCCTGTAATGCTGATCCGGGTTCAAATGTCTGATAATCCATCGGAATTTTGAATTAGAAAGTTTGATATCTGGCTAAATTAAAAATAAATAACCTAATGCTGCTTTTTAAAAAGCCATTTCGGAATCGCATCGGTTAACAAAAAGGGGATCATGATATTGTGATGATTCAGATATGGAAATGAAGTGAATACCAGTTTTTTGTTGCCTTTTAATCTTCTGAACAACATTTCGCTACCCGGATAAGGGTTTTCATCATCTTTTTCACCATGAATGAGCCATATTTTTTTGGTAACCAATTTATCGGTATTCGAAAGATCCGGAACACCGGCAATGGAAACAAGAGCCGCAAATTGATCCGGATTCATAGAAAACAGATTCTGAGCGGTAGAAGCACCCATTGAATAACCAACAAGATAAATCCGATTGCGATCGATATTCGGATATTCCTGCTGTATTTTACGAATAAGATCTAATAACAGGACAACCTCATCAGAAGGTTTGGCTACTAAACCGTTACCCGTATCCGTATAATTTGATGAACGCCGACTAAATTGCGGAGCTAATACAAAACATTTATAAGTCGTATATATCGTATCCCGAACCCATATCCGGGCTAAAGGTTCCAGTTGATTTTCGTTGTCGGTTCCAATCCGACTGGAATTATGGAATGTAATAACTAACGGATATTTTAGGGTTGTATCATAATCTTTCGGTGTAAGAAACCGATACGGAATAGTAACATCCTTGTTTTGATACATCCGTTTTTTGTAATTGTCAACCGGAAGTTTATTGAGTTGTTTTTTAACCGTGATGGCGTAAAGACTGTCTATATGTGTCGTGTCTGAAAGTTGCTGTTGTGCAGTAACCACAGTTGTGAATAAGAAAAGGATTAAGGCTATAGAAGGTTTAAAATAGATCATATCGTGGCAACATATTCTTTTTGTAAAATAACGAATTCCTTTATTTTTTTCAAAGCCGGATCGCATATAATAAGCTTATTGTGCCCGATTGTTTTCGTCAAATTGAACTTTTTTTGTAGCACCGTTAATCGTTTCATTTCCGAATTTATAGGTTACAGATATATTGAAAAAACGATTACTGGATCGATTTGTGTAGGTCGATAAAAAGTTCGTAAAATATTCATCACCCCTTGATCGTGTTGTTGCAAATACGTCATTTAGCAGAATCGAATAAGAGAGTTTTTTATCCAATACGCTTCCTTTTAAGCCGATATTGCTTCTGAAATAGCTATAATATTGCGTATTTCCATATCGGTAGGGTGTATTCCCGTCTAGGGTTACAATGACAGACAATGTTTTATCTCTTTTAATAAAAAAGGTATTGGTCAGATTACATTCGCTAAAAAAACTGCCGGCTGCGGCAATTACTTCTTCTGAATGGGATTTTGCTTCCAGATAATTGCTTTGTAATGTGACTGTATTTTCCATCCAGCTTAATTTATTTTGCGTATAATTGATTTCAAAACCGTATCCGTATTGCGTAAAAAAGTTTTCAATTCTTTCTACGTTTACGCCGTCAACAAAGCGTATTACACGATCCCAGTTGTCGGTCGAACGAACATAATACATATTGACGTTGAAATTGTTTTTTAGGGTATAGTTCAGTTCAACGGAATTGCTGAAGGAAGGTTTTAAATACGGATTTCCTTCTTCGTATTCATAAACGGAAAAGTATTTTCGATACGGATTCAAATTCTGGAAATTGGGTCGGTTGATTCTTCTGGAATAACTTAAACTAAAACTATGATCGGAATTCGGTTTATAAGATAAATAACCGGTTGGAAAAAATTGCCCGTATCGACTGGAATGGGTTACATTTTGATTGGGTGATGTGCCTTCCAACGTCGTATATTCATAGCGTAAGCCTACTTTGGTTTCCCATTTGGAGCTCAGTTTTTTCATCAAGCTGAAATAGGCCGCAAAATTATTTTCCTTATAAAAGAAATCATTGCTTAAAAGCGGATTTAAAACCGGAAAGTTATTGATTACGTTATAGTTTTTGAGTAAGGCATCGTTTTGGATTGCCGTGTATTTTATCCCGAATTCGCCGTCAATGGTAAACATTTTTTTCTCCAGATCGGCTTGCAATGCATATATTTTATAACGGCTGTAATTGGTATTTACGATCGTATTTTCGGAATCGTTTTCGTAGGTAACCGACCATTTATCGGCATCGGTTTTGGCATCCAGAAAATTACCCGAAAGGCGAAGCATTGTGCCGATAGTGTCTAGTTTCAAATCGTAAAACAACGTACCGGAATGATAATGGTTTTGTAAGCTGTCATTGGAAGCCGACTGAAATTGTTTTTCACTGGTTCCGACTTTTCGATACGTATTGATTTGAAATAATTTGATAGCATTCATAGTCGAATAATTATAATTAAAACCGAGTACGCTTTTGGCATTTAATTGGTATTCCGACTTTATACTGGGATTTAAAAGCGGGGATTTATGAAGTACTTCTTCTTTAGTGTCCCAATAGTCACCGTTGTAATAATTGAGTGTGTTTTCGGAATTTTGTTGTCGTCTGAAATTACTGCCGTTAAAACCGAATGACATCGAAAGACGCTCATTCTGATAGTTAAATGTACTTCCGATGCGCCCGGAGTTTAGTTTGGATTTCGAATATAAATTGCCACCGGTCTGTAGCGAAGCATTCCATCCTAATTTTACGTTTTTCTTTAAAATAATGTTGATTAATCCGCTTTGACCTTCGGCTGTATATTTTGCAGGAGGTGTAGTGATGACTTCTATTTTTGCAATATCATCCGATCGGATACTTTTCAGATAATTTTGAAGATCTTCACCTTGTAAATTCAATAATCGGTCATTGATCATCACTGCGACAGAACTTTTACCAGCAATGGAAATCGCATTATCCGTAACTTTTACAAGCGGTGTATTCGATAACGCTTCTAGTGCATCGGTACCTTGTGAACTAATCGAATTTTCAACATTAAAAACAGTTCGGTCGACCTTGCGTTCAATTAATTTTTTTCGGGTCGTAACGGTTACTTCCTCCAGGTTTTTTTGAAGACCTGCCGGTTCGTGTAAGATGATGTTTCTTATCGTATCATCTTTAATTGTGATCATTTCTAATAATAAGGTAGTATTCTGTTTTGAAATTTCGAAAAAGTAATTACCGGCCGGTATTTCGATCTTATAATAACCGTTTTTGTCGGTAATGCCGGTTTTCGTAATAGTAGTATTATTAATTGTTAAAAGCGCACTTTCTACAGGATTATCAGTATTGTCTTTTAGTATTCCGCTAATGGTTTGTGAGTAGGTTGGTAAGGAACATAGCCAAAAAAAGAACAATAGTATTCTTCCGGTATAAACAGACTTTACAGCTATCATGTTTTTTAATTGTACTTGGGGTTTATTTGATAATAGAAGAAGTCAAATATAAAAACTACCAAAAGTCAGCCTTTGCTTTTTTATACAAAAGGGTACTTTTTTTATACCAAAATAACGTATTGTAATTCCTGTTTTTCGGAGCTAATTGTTTCGTATAAAAAGTTAAATGATTGGTATAATTATACAGATCGTATTGGAGTGACAAGAATAGTTTTACGGTAAAAAATAAAAATTATGAAAGCACTATCCGTATTCCTTTTATTCCTCATTTATAGTTTTATCAAAAATTCGAATGACTGCTCGTCCTGTTATTATTTTAAAAATAACAACGAGATAACCTTTATGAAATACAATGCTAAAGGCGAAAAAATCGGAAAAGAAATTGCATTGGTAGAAAAGATTGATGCCGGTAAATCCGGTTATAAATTGATGAAATATGATAAAAATGACACCTTTAAAGAAGAGTCCTTTGCCACGGTTACCTGTACCAATGATGCTTTAAAGATCGGTTTTCAGATTCCGAATGAGGTAGCTGATAATTCAGGATCAGCGTATTATATGTATCCGTCAGCGATGAAAGTGGGACAGCTATTGGAGGGAAGCATCAGTTTTGCGGTTAAAACCAAAGTAAACGGTAAAAAAACAGACATTTCATTTAGTGTCAAAGACCGAAAAGTAGTCGACACTGAAAAGGTAACCATACCTTATGGAACGTATGATTGTTATAAAATTCAATACAATCTGACCGTTAAGTTTAAGGTAATCGGCATTGCAATACCGATGAATTTAAAGATTATCGAATGGTTTAGTCCCGGTTTCGGCGTAGTTAAAACCGAAGCCTATAATAAAGACGGCAATCTGGAGGAAACTTCGGTACTAACCTCGATTCGGATAAAAAAATAGATATTGGTTTAGTTTTCTAAAAAGCAATCGATAAACGCTTTGCGATACGTATTTCCTAACGGTAATTCGGTTTCATTTATAAAAACGGTATTGGTACCCACTGAAGTTACCTGATTTTTATTTACAATATAGGATTTACTGATGCGTTTAAATTGACTTTCCGGTAAATAGGCATGAATTGTTTTCAGGTTCATGGCTGTAATGATTTTGTTGTCTTTGATATGAATCACGGAATAGTCTTTCATTCCTTCGATATAGCAGATGTCTTTATGCAGGATTTTATACACCCTGCGATCGGCCTTTACGATAATGGTATTTTCTTCCAGTGCATCCGGTTTTGATTTTTCGAAATCATCCGACAGGAAAAAATGATATTCGATTGCTTTGGTAACGGCTTTTAGAAAACGTTCTTCCCAAATGGGTTTTACCAGATAATCCAGTGCGTCAATTTCATAGCTTTCCAATGCATATTGTTGATGTGCCGTAGTAAAAATGATGAGGGTCTTTTTAGGAATACTACGGGCAAATTCAATACCGCTCACGCCGGGCATTTGTATGTCCAGAAAGATAAGATCGACCGGATTATTTTCGATATATTCCCGCGCTTCCCGTGCATTTTTAAATAATCCTTTTACGATAAGAGAAGGCACTTTGGCGGTTAACGAAAGTAATCCCTGGCGGGCAATCGGTTCGTCATCTACAATAATACAATTCATAGTGTGATGGTTAAGCTTACAAAAAATTCGGTATTTTGATTTTCAATAATCAGCTGGTTTTTTTCCGGAAAAAGTAATTGTAATCTTTTTTTGATATTGACCAAACCTAATCCGTTGTGTTCCGTAACGACATCACTTGTAATGCCAATGGAATTCCGACAACTGAAAAGTAAAATATTTTTTTCCAGATGAAAATGAACGGTTACAAAGGGATTTTCCTGATCAATATGTTTTACGGAGTTTTCAATAAAAGGAATGAATAATAAAGGCGGTAAAAATACGTCTTTCTGCTCTCCGGTTATTTCGATGTTATATTTGAAATTGTCTTTTCGTAGGGATTCGACAAAAAGAAAGTTTTTAATAAAGGCAATATCTGATTTTAAAGAAACGCGATCACCGGTACCGCTATAGATCTGATACCGCAATAATTCCGATAAATTAAGAATGAGTTTCGATGCCAGTCCGGGATTGCTTTCGGTTAATATGTTGATGTTATTCAGCGTGTTGAATAAAAAATGGGGGGATAGTTGGTTTTTTAAAATCGCAAGTTCATTTTCAAAATTTACTTGTTGTAACTGATTAAGCTGTTCCAGGTTTTTTAGCCAGTAACCTAATATTTTAATAAATATCGGTATAGAAATCAGCACCATAAAGGTTAGCGAAAAATAGAGAAACCGAATGAGTAATTTCGATGGAACAATAGGGTATATGGTATCGAGGTTGGGTTCAAAATGGAAATACAGCAGATATTCGACAGTAGTGATAAGAATAAAGATAATCAGTGCTGTAAGCGATATTCCGGTGATAAAAGCAGCGATTCGTCCTTTTAACAGGTATTTTGGAACCAAAAAATAAATGGTAAAATACGAGGCTGCCATGACATAGACAAAGTCAAGAATCTTACCGTAAAAAATAACCGTAGAAGTGATGCCCTGATTGACCGGGATAAAATAAATAAGAAAAAAAACAAAAAAGAGTAGGTGTCTCATTATGCGATATTTCGGAGACAACAAAAACTCTTTCCATATGGGAAAAGCAGTATCGGATTGCATAGTCAGTATTAAAATTCAGATGAACTGTCTGATTGATAGTAAACGGTTACTATTGTTAAATATAATTAATTTATAAACGGATAGCGAAGGAATATAAGGTTTGTTGTTGTATTTCAGTTTGTTTTTGGAAGTAAGAAAGTTGTAAGGAAAAGTATTTCGGCATTTTTCTGATAATTATTGTTTTCTGATTTTTGAAAGCCGTGTCCTTCATCTTTAGCTCCAAGATACCACACGGTTTTTCCTTTTTCCTGTAAGGATTGAACCATTTGTTCCGATACCTGATAATGAACTCTCGGATCGTTATAACCCTGAACAATAAATAAAGGCGAATTCATCCGGTTTACGTTGGTTACAGGAGAAATACGCAGTAAAAAATCCCGGATTTCGGGAATCCGTTCATCACCAAATTCAACCCGGCGCAACTCTTTCCGATAGTCAGCTGTTTTTTCGAGGTAAGTAACAAAATCGGATATGCCTACTACATCGATTCCGCACCGTATTTTGTCGGGAAAATTGGCCAGAGCGGCCAGAACCATGTAGCCTCCATAGGATTCACCAAATAACGCAATTCTTTCTTTATCGAACTGCGGTTGCGTAGCGATCCAGTCCAGTAATATTCCGATATCTTTTACAGCATTTTCACGGGACAGACCATCGTCTGATTTCATATACGATTTCCCATAACCGTTTGACCCTCGAATATTCGGAACAATTACAGCTATTCCGAGTTCATTGACCAAAAACTGATGCCATTTATTAAAAAAAGGTAGTGCCTGATATTCCGGTCCTCCGTGAATATCGATATAAACCGGATGCTTGCCGCTTGTTTTCGGTTCGTATAGAAAAGCAGGAATACTATAATTTTTATTAATGATAGGATCATAAGCCGGTAAACTAACGGACCGGGCTTGTATAAACGCGAAATCGGTTTTCTTAGATCCGTTTTTGTTGGTCCATTGGAACAGTTGATCTTTTTCAAAATCATATGTATATACTTTTCGTTTGAATGTACTGCCATAAAAATTAAAAGCAACTGCATTTCCGTTTCGATTTATTTTTAGATTTCGGATGATACCTGTCGGTAAAGTAGCGACCCGTTTATAAGTGAAATCGGTTAGATTCATCCGATATAGTGCCGAATATCCGTTTTCATTAACGGTAAAAGCCAGATAATGGCCTTTTGAAGCCATTGAAATTGCATCGATATCCCACAGAATTTCGTTTGTCAGTTTTCGTGAAGTACCCGTTTTATAGTTATAGAGCATCAAATGCTGAAACTCAGATCCTTCATCTGAGACGATCAGAATCGTATCACTATCGGAAAGAAACATAGCATTGGAATGAGCAATTTCTTTTCCGCTGTTGATTTGTTGTAATTCACCCGTATTAATGTCATATCGGTAGAGTTCTTTATTATTCTCCGAAATAATTTTGACAAAAAGAATACGATTTGTGCGAACATCCCAATCATATATAACGGCTTCATCGGTTATATTTTGAATTAAAAGCGTATCGTTATACGGAGGATTTATATTTCTAAGGTACAAATCGGTTTCCCGATCTGTTCTCGCATTGGATTTGTATAGTATTTGTCTACTGTCGGGTTTCCAAAATGGAGTGGTACTTCGCGTACCGATTTCCGTTATGACGGTATTGATACCGGTTTTAATCGAATGTAAAAAAAGCTGATACCTTTCATCACCATTGGTATCTTCCAGAAATAAAAAAGAGTTATGATCCGGAGAAAGATAGTCACCTAATCCTTGATTCATTTTATATTTTTCTGTTATGGATCCGTTTGGCCGATTCATTTTGTAGATAACCGTTCCGCCGTTTAATAAAATCCCATTATTGTCCCAGTCGATAAAAGCAGGGAAATCGATAGTACTATTATACGCTTTTAAAACCGCATTCGGATTGGCGTTTATCGTATCCGGAATACCAATAGTAACGAGATTGTTATTTTGTCCGAAAATAAACGGTGTTGTCAATATTCCGGTAAAAAGAAACAGGATGTTTAACAGTAATAATCGGTTTTTCCGTGTAGCATTCATAGCTCTTTTTGGTATCGGAAGCTTTTAAATCGGGTTTAAAGTACGATTTATTTGATAGTTTAAAAATCCTTTTTTATACAAAATGGTTATTTTTTTATACCAAAGTAAGGATTCAAGCCGAAAGAATGACTATCAGATGACCGGAACCGTTTTTTTATTATATCGCTATCAGGGTTGCGGTCATCTTGGCAATCAGCTTTTCCTGTAGACTGTCATAGACATAACCTTCACAAACGGTTAGTGTTCTTCCGGACTGAAGTACCTTACCAATGGCAATAAGTTTGTTTGTTTGTTTGTTTGTTTGTTTGTTTGTTTGAGCCGGTTTCATAAAATTGACTTTTTCGCTCTGCTATTGAGTAATTGTTTATTTCCTGTTTTTTTAGGATATGAATTTGTTTTTGTGTCGGTTTTGAAATCCGGATGTCCTTTTCAAATGTTTAGTTAATACTTAATAAACTTTGTCCGCTCAATGTTGTTGTTATCATGGATATAGTTGATTAAATATAAACCATTATCTTTTAATAAAAGCGGAGATATAGGGATACGATTTAAATCAGGACGGTTGCTCACCAATTCATATTTTAAGCTTTTTTAAATCCGGTCTCTATCGGTTTCTACAAAATCCTTCCTTCATCATAACAATCGATCAAATCAATAAAAGAATCTAAAGCCGGTATTGGATGTATATTTCCATTTGGATATTCTTGTTTACAGTAAGGATACTCTAAATCAGCATTGGTAACATAATTCAGTTCTCGTCCGTCCGTTCATTTTTTCAGGCTAAAATTTTGCAAAAAAATAATGTTGTTTTAAAAAAATAATGGGGAGAATATTTTTTTATTATTAGTTATCTTTTTTACAAGTTAGTTCTTCTTCCAGATTCTTTATCTTTTCATTTAACGAAAGAGTGTATAACGTTAGTTCTTCTATTTTTTGAATAAAAATCATATTCATTTGATGAGCTGTATAGCCGTTCTCTTTTATACTTTTTTCTGAAGGAACATTCGGTAAATGTTTATTTTGATAGATATAAGCTCTCAGTTCTTCTAAAGGCATTAAATCATAGTTGGTATTAAAAACAGTATCTTTCCAGGTAGCAACATTGGCAAACGCAAAATCTTCTGAAACAATACCTTTTTCAACCCACAACGAATAACGATCCAGATAACTCGGATTAAATTTTGCTAATATTCCTTCAGCTGCTAATTCAGCTTTTGGGCCAATATAAGTAGCACCTGCTACAGTTAACGTCGCATGTTCAACATGTTTACGGGTATTAATTGACATTTTTACATCATCGTCATTTATAGTTCCATAATCACAGATGATTTTATTGGAGTTTATAAAAACACTATCGTTACCGTCTCCAATCGTTATTTTATTCCCTGTCTTGGATTCTAAAAATATTCCGTCATCATCACCGGTACTCGACAAAAGTGTTTTTGTATTACTTGTGTTAATCGTAAAAACATCACCGTTTTCATGATTTGATGTAGATTCTACCCTAAAAACACCCTTAACATGTAATCTGGATTCCGGAGCTGTCGTTCCTATTCCAACCAAACCTTCTTTTGTGATTCGCATTAATTCGTTTCCATATGAATTGGGTCTGTTAGTAATATCTGCGCCTCCGGAATCAATAAAACGAAAACCATCCGCATAGGAAAAAGTAGAATGGTTTGTAGGCGCTTTAGGGTTTAATGAAAAATTTAAATAATGATCTTTTCCAAAAAATATACTCGTTCGGGCATCTCCGGTTTGAAGAAAAATATAGGGATAAACCTTTGATTCCTCAGCATAGGTTCGGGAATCATTAGCCATAAGAGAGAGATAAACATTGTTATTTGGCGAAGGAATTTCAAGAGATAAACCGCTTTGAAGTAGTATTAATTGCATCAATAAATCTGAAAATTGATTACCTCCATTGTTCCACCACTTAAAACCAGCTCCGACATCATTACTGTTATCATCATCATCTACAGTCCATGACCAGCTAGGAGAGTTTGTGAAATC
Organism: Flavobacterium cerinum; assembly: GCF_024496085.1. Classification (NCBI taxonomy): domain Bacteria; kingdom Pseudomonadati; phylum Bacteroidota; class Flavobacteriia; order Flavobacteriales; family Flavobacteriaceae; genus Flavobacterium; species Flavobacterium cerinum. The sequence continues at coordinate 2,192,233 of NZ_CP101751.1, forward strand.
ATCTCTGGCTCCGTTATAGGTAGCATTGTAAGGAGGAGGAACTAAATTTGGTCTTCGGTTTTGAGCATTACATTTTAAACAAAATAGTAGTACCGGAGCAAGTATAAATAATACTTGAAATAGTGTTTTTTTCATTTTATTATCGTTTTAAATTTAGAAAACAAGTGATATAAAAGCCATGGCTTCCTGATTAGGGGGAATCGAAGCATTGGTTTGCCATTTTAAGAGGGATATTCTTTTGCGAATTATAAAAAGTAAAAAATAGAGGGGAATAATGTGTGCTTATTATCTACAGATGGGGAAATCAATCTGTTTTGTTTTTTTATACTGCTCAAAAATAGGAAAGTATAGGGAAATTTAAAAGGTAAACGAGTGACGTTAATAGGACTTTTAGGAATTATTATCCTAAATATTGGAAATAAATCCAGTTTGCTACATTGTATTTATTTTATAAGTTTTGACGCAAATAGGAATGAATTTGAGTAGCTGTAGCCTAAAAAAGTAAAGTATATTTTCCGGTATTGGAAAACTTAGAATAACAATACGAACAGGACTCAAATATGACGTATTTATTCTATAATTTCAGACAAGCTATACTACCTTTAAAACAGTATTATAGACTTTAAGTCTGTTTTGCCAGAATGGCGCATTCAGCCAGCGTTTTTCATTACTATAAAGTTGGGTTCGCTGTGTAAAATAAGTACTATAGGTAGCTTTACAATATTGTGCATATTGTTGGAGTACTTCCTTATTCTGAAAATCGGTTTCAAAGAGTTGAGCGGCTATTTTTCCGCTGCGAATACCCAATGACAGTGCTTTATGAATACCTTGAGCGGCTATTGGATCATAACAAACGGCAGCATCACCGGTAGCAAGCCAACGTGAACCATACGGTTTTTCCAGATATGATGAATGTACCGGTGCATGATACCACTGACCTTCCTGTAGTTGTATACAGGATAAGTGTTTTGCTATAAGATGGGTACGATCAAGAGCCGGTTTGCGGTTAAGAACATCATTATATCCGGTTTGTTTTAATAATTGCGGTTCGGTTACAAATAAAGTTATTAATTGGTTTTCGGGTAGTTTTGCCATATACCACCAACCGTTTTCTTCGGCTTCAATTAGTGTTTGTGCAGTAATATGGCCTTCGGTAATTTTCTGCATACCGATAAGGGCAACCATCTGATCGTCGATTCTACGTATGGCACCTTCTGTACGTGAAAAACGGGCCCGAGCACCTGATGCATCAATTACAAATCGGGTAATAACCTGTTCTTGTTTTTGCGTTTTTTGATTGGTAAATAGCATTTCATAGGCTGAAGTACTAGTATTAAACTGATGCTTAATATAATTATAGCCCCATTCAAGATGTACAGAAGGATAAGAGGTAAGAGAATCAACAAGCATCTGATCAAATTGTAATCGATTGAGTCGGTAAGGAGGACCCATAGGATCGAGCAGTGCATCGTTATATCCGGGTTCATTCCGTCCCCATACTGATGCATGACCGGGATAACTAAAATGGGATCCGTCACTGAAAATTTCCGATAAACCAAGAGCGGCGATACAAGATAATGCAGTCGGTGGTATACTTTCTCCAGGGCGATGAATACCGGGCAGACCGGCATCGGCAACCAGTATTTTAAGATCAGTATGCTGACCTAAAGTAATGGCTGCCGATAATCCGGCGGGTCCTGCTCCGAGTATTACAATATCATATGTGTTTACGTTCACTGAAAACTATAATTTTGGAGGATTGGTATTAAAAGGCCATTGTAAAATGGGATTATCGGAGATAAGTGAATCGTCAAATTGATTCTGTACTTCCAGATAATATTCCGGATCGTAATCATCGCCGATAGCCGTTCCCTGAATCACGATACCTAATTTATGCCAGTCGGTTACAGCCTGTAATGCTTTTTGAAAGGTACTGGCACTTTTCGGATCCAGAGCATACGTTCCCGGTCCGCGGATAGCCCATTTTTGATGTGGTAATACATTATCAACAACCTCATCGGCAACATAAACCGCATCCGGACGTTGTGCCGGCCACGACCAATATAAGGTGGTTCCGTTTCCGTTGGTCATATTTACGCCACCGGTATTAATACTCGGTTGATGGATCGAACATGAGTTATAATCGGTTTGCCACGGAATAGCCATAAATTTGGAAAGATCACCGGGTTCAAGTCCGGAAGCATTGTTTTGCATCGGAAACCAGCCGGCGGATAGAAACGGTGCAGTAGCTACCGCTTTATCATAATCGAGTGCTATAGCTTTTACACGGAAAGGTCCGGCACCGGTTTGCTTCCAGTCCTGATGGTAAATCTCCGGGCAACGTACTACATAACTCATTTCGATACCCGGCACATAACGACCGCCTAAGCAGTTGCTGAGAGAGGCCATGTCGAGTGTTTCACCCGGACCTAATTCCGGTCCGTTACCTTCAATATATTTTTTCTTACTCCATTGTTCTAAAAAGAAATATTGTGTCTTACTTACAGTTAAAAATGAAGTACCGGCATCACCCACGGATAAGGGCATTAATGGGACTCCGGTATTGACTTCCGTTGGTGTTGCATTCGGGTTACGGACGAAATTCAGTCCGGCCATAATGGTCCGGTCGGGATTATCTTTTGCGGTAATGGCATCGACTGCTTCGTGTGCCCGAACGGCCATTTTAGGTAAATTAACGGTCCATCTTTGTAATAATGCTGCTCTGAAAACAGGGCGGACCATCGTTTCAAAAGCGGGTAGATAAGCCGGATTAAAAATACCGGTTTTGGTATTAAATAAGTCCGGTTGCAAATTCATTTCTCTTACCCAGGTATCATATACATCATCCCAAATGGAAACAACATTTCGGATTTGAGGCGCATAAGCCGGATCACAACAAACGACCCAGGCATTAAAAGCTGTTTCTGTCGATCCGTCTTCAAATACAATAGTTGCAGATACCGGTCCGTCGGAAGTATCGTCAAACCAACTGGCATTATTTAAATCGCCGGTAAGCGGAACCGGATCGCCGTATTCATCGTATTGTGCTGCTGTACAGCCTTTTCCTGCCAACACTAAAAGTCGTCCCTGTTCGTCGGTTTGTACAGAACCTAAGGATTCTAGTTTCCCAGCCGGATAAAATAACTGACCTTTCGGAAAATGTTGCGGATAATTGTCGATCGGAGTAATTACTCCTTTATTATTAGCATAAGTCGGTTTACTCACACCGTTGAAGTCGGAACTGTTTTGTTGTCCTATTGAAACGGCTCTTGGTCCCGGATCGATCATCAGACTACTAAGTCTGGCGGGTGAATTTACATCACCGTATACCTGTGGATTACGCAACTGCGGAACTTTTCCGTCCTGATAAGCATTGATACCAACAAGCGGTACAACGTTATAAGCTGCCGATTTTTTATTGGCCAAATGTACGGTCCATACGATATCTTTTACAATACGACCATCGGCTAATTGTATGCCTTTGACAATTTCTACAGGCTTTTCCGGACAAGGATAAAC